>JBKBRT010000004.1:0-37938 GCA_046291585.1 Hyphomonas sp. | reverse complement strand
CTGAGAGTGTAAAAGTTAAAGGGGTTAGCGCCCTCTATCCTGCGCGCTGCGCATTCTGGCGCGGGCAGAAGGCAATTCAGGGCCGCAACAAATGGAGTAAATGAAATGACAAACCTTCTTGGAGAGGACCCGCAGGACTCTGGACATGGGTTTGAAGCCCTGTTCGCCATGGTCGGCCGGCCGCAGATTCCGACCGCTATTGTACACCCGGCCGACAGCTTGTCCCTGTCGGGGGCGGTAGCCGGTCGTGACAAGGGGCTTATTGCGCCGGTTCTGGTGGGCCCGCCTGACAAGATCAGACGGGCGGCGGAAAAGGCCGGTCTTGATATTTCCGGGATCGAAATTGTGGAGGCCCCGCATAGTCATGGCGCCGCAGAAGAAGCGGTCAGGCTTGCTTCCAGCGGGAAAGTCTTGGCACTGATGAAAGGCGCGCTTTCGACAAGTGAGCTTATGGCCGCCTGTGTCTCCAAAACGGCAGGCCTCCGAACCGAGCGACGGATGAGCCATGTGTTCGTGCTGGAGACGCCCGCCTGGCCGACCTGGTTGCTTATTTCAGATGGCGGGCTGAACATCGCGCCGGATCTGACGACGAAACGCTGGATCGTCCAGAATGCCATTGATCTCGCCCGCGCTATTGGGATTGAGACCCCGCTGACCGCCATTCTCTCTGCAACAGAAATGGTTGACCCTCACATTCCCTCAACACTTGATGCGGCCGCGCTGTGCAAGATGGCCGAACGGGGACAAATCGTCGGGGGGCGTCTGGATGGGCCACTCGCGTTCGATCTGGCCATTTCCAAAAAGTCGGCAAAAACGAAGGGTCTCGTTTCCGCTGTCGCCGGCGCGGCCGATATCCTGATCGTTCCCGGCATTGAGGCAGGCAACATGCTGGCCAAGCAGCTCGACTATTTCGCCGACGGTGTGGCCGCCGGCATCGTTCTGGGCGCCAAGGTTCCGATCATTCTTACAAGCCGATCAGACAGTGCTCTGGAGCGGGCAGCTTCCTGCGCCTTAGCGGCAGCCTATCTCAACTGGAACCGGCCCGCCGCATGACCAGTCGCCTGATCGCCACGCTGAATACCGGATCGTCCAGCATCAAACTGGCTGCCTACAAACCCATGACTGACAACCTGCCGGGCGAAGCCGTTCTACGGGCAAACCTGTCAGGCCTGCCGGGCCATCCGCGCTTGTCCGTAAAGTCAGGAGATCAGAACCTGGCAGCCAGGTTTTCTGCGGCCGCGGATATTTCCGACCTCACCCCCGCCCGCCTCGCACCGAACCTCCTGACGGCTATCGAAGACGCCTTTGGCGCGCCCGTTGAAGCTATGGGTCACCGGATTGTGCAGGGCGGGCCAGACATACGGAGCCCTCAGCGCGCGACGCCAGAGATCTTGGACTATCTGGATACGTTGAGCCCGCTGGCCGCAGACCATTAGCCTCACAATCTGAGCGCTGTGCGCGCCCTTGCTGAGTTTCGGCCTAGCCTGATTCAGACCCTGTCATTCGACACAGCCTTCCACAGAGACCAGCCCAGGCTGGCCCAGCTTTATGCCATTCCCCGCGCGCTGAGCGATTCAGGGATCATTCGTTACGGGTATCATGGGCTGTCCTACGCCCACATCGCGCGACGGCTCCGCGAACTTCTCCCCGGCCGGGCCCTCCGGCGCACGCTGGCCTTGCATTTGGGAAGCGGTGCCAGCCTGTGCGCCCTG
Source organism: Hyphomonas sp. (assembly GCA_046291585.1). Classification (GTDB taxonomy): domain Bacteria; phylum Pseudomonadota; class Alphaproteobacteria; order Caulobacterales; family Hyphomonadaceae; genus Hyphomonas. The sequence continues at coordinate 36,226 of JBKBRT010000004.1, read as the reverse complement.
CTGGATGGGCGCAGCGTTGCAAGCTCAATGGGCTTCTCGGCGATTTCGGGCATCCCGATGGGAACCCGCAGCGGTGATATGATCCCGGCGCTGTCCTTTATCTGATTACCCACCGGCAGATGACCCCCGAGGCGGTGTCACACATGTTGCGGAAGGAGTCGGGACTGTTGGGTGTGTCGGGCGTGTCAGGCGATCTTCGGAACGTGGAGACAAGCGCAACGCCGGAGGCAGCAGAAGCCATCGGCCTTTTCATATACCGCATTGTGCGCGAATGCGGCTCACTAATCGCAGCGCTGGGCGGCCTTGGTGCCATCGTCTTCACCGGGGGCATCGGAGAAAACTCCAGCCGTGTTCGCGCCGGCATCGGGGCGGGCCTTGCCTGGGCGGGCGTAGCGATTGATCCTGAGGCCAACCAAGCCGGCGCAGCGGATATTACTGCGCCAGGCGGCCCGATCAGCGTCCTCGTTCTGCCTGCGGATGAAGAACAGGAAATCGCACGCGGATGCCTTTCGGTTCTCAACAGTGGTTCACTGGAAAACAAACATTCGATACGGGGTAGTACGGATGGGGAGATGCTTTAAACTCGATTACCTTCAGCTGGGGCGGTCAATTGGGGAGTTTCCCGACACAAGGAGATCAGATCGTGACACGGACCAGATCCAAAGCAGAAGCCGTCAAGGCGCCACCAAAACTCGCGTCAGAGAACGATACGCTCGCCGCACTCTGGCCTATCCCAGGCGCCAATCTCGCTCCCCCTACAGTTATTGATACCGTTCAGCGCATGAGCGAACTGCAAGTGGGAATGTCACAGTTCGCGGCGGAACGCACACGGAAGACTGCCGCGACCCTGGCCGCTTTCGCGACATGCCGCACCCCTCTGGAGTTCCTCGAACTCTGGCGGACAGCTGCTGCGGAAACAGTGTCAGACTATGCCGAAGAAACGGCCCGTATCCTTGAGCTCCAGCGGAAATAAGCCGAGCCGCGCTTCGCGACAGGCGCCCGGGACTTATGTGCTGGAGGTGTGAGGCTACCCGTGGAAGCGGAGCTGGGCCACTCTCAGCCGGATCTGCTTCTCCGTTTCGATGACGGCGAAGAATGCAGCACCCGCGGCGACAATCAGCATCCCGTCAAGGAGCGGAACGGGAGCTGTTCCGAAAACCTGTTGGAAGGGCGGAAAATAGGTGAACGAAAATTGGGCAGCGACAATCGTGAGGGTCGCGAACCAGACAAATTTCGTTCCCCTGATCGCACCCCATGTCAGCGACGCTCCGTATATATTCCTTATAAAGAACAGATGGAATATTTCAAGCACAACGAGGGTATTCACGGCAATCGTCCGGGCCAGATCGATGGAATATCCCCGGTCAATGGCGTAGAGGTACATCCCATAAACGCCTGCCAAGAAAAGGCATGAGACAAGCAGTATATGCCAGACCAGCTCGCCGGTCAGTAAGGGGTCTGGCGGGCCCTAGGTGGGCGGCTCATCGTTGATTTTTCTGTCAGCTCAAACGCGAGCGCCAGACCAAGCGTTGTTGTTGTGACAAGATTGACCCATAGAATTTGGGCCGGGGTCAGCGGCAGAGCCAGCCCGAAGACCAGAGCGACCAGAATGGTGGCGGCCTCTCCGGCATTTGTCGGCAAGCTCCAGCTGATGACTTTCTTGATGTTGTCGTAAACCGTTCTGCCTTCCTGCACCCCTGCTACGATCAAGGCGAAGTTGTCTTCTGCAAGCACTAGATCAGCCGCCTCCCTTGCGGCCTCCGATCCCTTTCGGCCCATGGCGATCCCGACATCAGCTCGCTTGAGAGCGGGCGCGTCATTGACGCCGTCACCAGTCATGGCAACGCTGAGCCCCTGAGCCTGCAGTGCCATGACAAGACGCAGCTTATGCTCCGGGATCGTCCGGACAAAGATGTTCGTCTGATCTATCCGTGTCCGGAGTTGGGCGTCATCGAGCATTGGTCTGCTTCCCGCAAAGTGGTCCGGTATTTGAGTTAGTCCCGGCTCCGATTTTGGAGTTGAGACATGGGCAAGAGAGCAAAGCCTGAAGAGATCATTGCGAAGCTGCGGGAGGTGGAGGTTCGCCTTGCCCGCGGTGAGACAGCTGCTGCGGCGGCGCGTGCCGTCGGTGTGACGGAGCAGAGTTATTACCGCTGGCGCAAGGAGTATGGTGGCCTGCAGGTCGACCAGGCGAAGCGCATGAAGGACCTTGAGAAGGAGAACCAGCGTCTGCGCCGGGCGGTCTCCGACCTCACGCTTGATAACCAGATCCTCAAGGAGGTTGCTCAGGGAAAGTTCTGAGCCCCTCCCGCAAGCGCGCTGCGGTCGATCATGTGGTGGAAGAGCTTGGCGTGACTGAGCGCCGGGCGTGCCGCGTGATCGGTCAGCATCGTTCGACCCAGCGTAAGCCGCACATCCGGCGAGACGATGAAGACGCCGTGACAACGGCGATCACTCGCCTGGCAGAGCGATTTGGCCGGTACGGTTACCGGCGGATCACGGCCCTGCTCAGGGACGACGGCTGGCATGTGAACGAGAAGCGGGTTTATCGCATCTGGCGGCGAGAGGGGCTGAAAGTACCGATGAAACAACCAAAACGCGGCCGTCTCTGGCTGAATGACGGCTCTTGCGTGCGGCTGCGGCCGGCGCACAAAGGCCATGTCTGGTCCTATGACTTCGTGCAGGACCGCACCCACGATGGAAGGGTGTTCCGTATGCTGTGCGTGATCGACGAGTACACACGCGAGTGCCTCGCCATCAGGGTCGAGCGCAAGCTCTCCTCCAGGGATGTCCTTGACACGCTGGGCGAGCTGTTCGTTCGTCACGGGGCACCCGAGCACATACGATCCGACAACGGACCAGAGTTCATTGCAACAGATCTGCGCGAATGGCTTGAGCGGATAGGCGTAAAAACGCTCTACATTGAGCCGGGCTCGCCATGGGAGAACGGCTACTGCGAAAGCTTCAACAGCAAGCTGCGCGATGAGTTGCTGGCGAGGGAAATCTTCTTCGATCTGCGCGAGGCAAAAATCCTGATCGAGGCGTGGCGGCACCACTACAATACCGCGAGGCCACACTCATCTCTCGGCTACAAACCACCCGCCCCAAAAGCCATCTTGCCCGCAGCGTTCATGCCGCCTTACTATGGGGAGGTGGCAGCATGAACGCTGCTACCTTGAAACCGCCGGGCTAACAAATCTGGTGGACCACTGCTGAGGGGCAGGCCAGGTTCGGGCCGTCCGGTTCTCATTGCACCTCGCGATTGGAAAGTCGGACCGATCGGCCATAACCTTGTCGTGGGCTGGGATGCCAGTCGCGAGGCAGCCCGGGCGCTCAATGACGCGCTCGCTCTGGCCGCGCCCAATGCTCAAATGACGATTGTCACGGTCGACGCAAAGCCCGGAAGCCTTGACCATGGTGATGCGCCTGGACTGGACATTGCTGCGCGTGTGGCGCGACACGGACTGAAGGTAGAAGTGAGAAATGAAGGAAGGGCCGGTCAACGCATGAAGTGCTCAGACAGGTCGCCACAGATTTTCACGCCGACATGATGGTGCTTGGGGGCTACCGGCATTCCCGGCTCCAGCAGACGCTGTTTGGCGGGGTAACGCGGAGCATGCTGCGCGACGTGTCGCTGCCTCTCCTGCTTTCGCATTAAACAGTCATAGAATGGGCGGCCGTTGACCGGTCGCCCTTCCGCCGTCCACCGCGATTGCCTGCCCGGGGATGAAGCTCGCCCCAGAACTGCAAAGCCACAGAACTGTACTTGCGATCTCGTCAGGCAGGCCCATTTACGCCATCGGCCCGCACCAGCGCCGTATAGGCATGCCAGCTTGCCAAGCCAATAACCGGAAAGATAATGATCAGCCCAATGAAGGCGGTTGCAACGCCAACAGCCGTCAATCCAGCAATCAGAACCGCCCAAAAGAGCATCGGGAAGAAATTCCGGTTCACAGCCCTTACGCTTGTTGCCAGCGCCATGAACACATCAAAACGGCGGTCCAGCATCATCGGCGCGGCAATCACGGTGAGTGAATAGTTGCAGAACGCCACAGCTCCTCCCGTCAGGATTCCCGCCAGAGCCATTACCTGACCGCTGGGATCATTGATCATAAAGGCAATAAAATCCGCTGGTTCCCGAAACAGGCGTGGAGTGGACAAGGCGTAGATGACTTGCGCGATACGGGTCCAGAGAAAATATAGAAACACGAGAAGAAGGCCCAACAGAAGCTGGTCTCTCCTTACGGCTGAACGAACCCAGAGCATCCCTAGGAAGGATGGCTTCGATCCTTGCGATAGTTGCCGCGCCGCTTCGTAGAGTCCCATGCCCAACATCGGGCCGACAATCAAAAACCCACCGAGCAAAACGAAAGACCAGCTCGCCGATCCTGTCTGGTACAGCGTGAGAAATATTCCCCCACTGATGCTTGCCAGAACGATCCCATAAAGGGCGCAGGAGGCCGGTGCGCGCCAAAAATCGGACCAGCCGGCTGCCAGCCAGCCGAGTGGCTCCGTCAGCACCACATCACGGATGTCCGGAAGGCGCGTGGTCGCCTCACTCATTTGCGCCTCCCCTTATGTCTTATGGTGCGTTGTGCGCTCAAGGCCGCAAGCAACACCGCGCGTTCATCGGCTTATTTCAACTGCATAGATCAGCCGAGAGACCCTGCAATCAGGAGAATCCCTGATCTGAGGATCGCGGCAGACTTGGTCATGACGCCCGCGCGTGCAAGCCTGCGGGCGCGTCTTGCAAGCTCGTTTTCCTTGGTTTGAACCTCCAGACTGGACGGTCCTAGCGTCAGCTGGTCGGCAATCGAGGGCGTGCACGGATTTTGCTCTTTCTGCGGAATATATAAAGTAGATTAAATTTCTTTCATGCAACTTCCGCTTCGGCCATTCGTAAAAAAGAAGTCCGTGAATGGTCCGTCGGAGCGGTGAAATGTCGAGACTGGTCATCTTTTCAAATCGTGTGCCTGCGTCTGGGCCGCCCAGCGGCGGTCTGGTCGTGGCGTTGAACGCAACTATGGAATCTCTCGGGGGACTGTGGATCGGAACTTCGGTGGACGCGGACATGAACCGCAGGGAGCAAGAGCTTCTCCACCACGACGGCAGCGCTTTTCAGCGGCTGACCATGTGTCTCACCGCCTCTGAACATGAAGATTATTATCTTGGCTATGCCAATTCGGTCCTCTGGCCCATGCTCCACGGGCGGATGGATCTAATGGACCTCAGCGAAGGCCACAGAGCCGCCTATGAAGGCGTCAACATGCGTCTTGCGCGCCTTGCCCGCTCCCATATCCGAACCGGGGACACGTTGTGGGTCCATGATTACCATCTTATCCCCCTAGCATTCGCACTGCGCCGACTGGGTGTTACCAACCCCATCGGTTTCTTCCTGCACACTCCGTTTCCGGATACGGGGAGTGTCCAGGCCCTCTCAAACAGCGAAGCGTTCCTGCGCTGGTTCGCTGCCTATGACCTTGTCGGCCTGCAGACCCAGCAGGATGTGTCGCGCTTCCTGGCCGCCTATCGCAGCGCCGGCGCCGCTCAGCTGATTTCGGGTAACCGGATACGTTGGGGCGACGACATAATCCGTGTCGGAAGCTTTCCGATTGGAATAGACGCCGTCGGCTTTCGTGAGATGGCCCAAGAGGCCGCGCGCGCGCACACACCAGCTCTGTCCTCGCACAGGCTGATGATCGGTGTGGACCGGCTGGACTACACCAAGGGGATCCCCAACCGATTGCGTGGCCTACAGCTTTATCTGAGAAACAATCCGGCGGAGGAAGACAGAATTTCTTTCGTACAGATTGCGCCGCCCACCCGGGAGGATGTCGGGGCTTACATGGATGTCCGCCGGGAGCTTGAACAGCTATCTGGAGAGGTGAACGGAGAGTTTTCCGATATTGGTTATGTGCCGGTACAGTATATTCACCGCGCCATAGCGCGCTCTACGATTTCCGGCCTCCTCCGCCGCGCAGATATAGCGCTGGTAACACCGCTCAATGACGGAATGAATCTGGTCGCCAAGGAATTTGTGGCTGCGCAGGATCCGGAAAAGCCCGGGGTTCTGGTCCTTTCCAAATTTGCCGGCGCCGCCGAACAGCTCGGAGACGGCGCAGTTCTGATCAATCCACACGATGCCGGATCGATCGCCGCGGGGATAAGCCGGGCCGCGCGAATGACGGAGGATGAACGCCGGCGTCGGCACGCTGCGATGTGGCATACCATCAACCGAACCGATGCAGACTGGTGGGCGAGTTCCTTTCTGCGCGCCCTCAGCGAGGCAGCTGGCGAGCGCCTCGATTATCTCTCCATGTTTGCTTATCCCGAGGCATCTTGAGGCCTGCAAGACATCTGCAGGGAGGCTTGAAACGAGGCCAGATCTGGCGCGTTACCCCGAGAAAGGAGAGGACCCATGAAGCTATTTTTCAAATTCCTCGGTATCGCGCTGGTCTTGGCTGGCGTCGCCCTTTTCTGGACACCCGTACCCATCGGGGCGGTCCTGATACTGATGGGCGCCGCCCTGCTGATCGCACATTCCGATACGGCACAAAATTGGATCCTCCATCGCAGGAAGCTCCACCCGTCCGTGGACCGATGGATGATCCGGTCTGGAAAATACCTCCCCGCTTCGATGGCCCGGGTTGTTCACAAAACACATCCTGATCAGGATCAAGGGCACAGCGCAGGACAACGAAACGGGTGAACTTCAGCAAGAGATGGACTTATGTTTGCCCTCCCTGGGCTTCTCCATCGGTTCTGCGTCTCCAGAGGGTCGAAATTGCTTTTTGCAGGGCGGGCGTCTCATAGGGTTTCTGCACCAGCGCCATACCGGGTTCCAGATTACCCTCTCCAATCTTGCTGTGGCCGGTGACAAAGATAACCGGAAGGTCAGCCTGTCGCGTGCGCGCTTGCTCGGCGAGCTGCGTTCCAGTCATGTCGGGCAGACCAACGTCGGTCAGCAGAAGGTCCACCTTATGGCGGATCAGCAAGTCGAGCGCAGTCTTCCCATCTCCGGCATCGAGAACTGCGTGGCCACACTCTTCGAGCATATCCACGGTTGAGAGACGGATCAGCATATCGTCTTCACACAGCAGCACCGTCAGTCCGGTGACTTTCTCCGTTTTTGGGGTTGAAACATTCATGGGAGCTTCTTCGGCCTGTCCTTTCCGGGGGGGCGCGCCAAGTCTGCGCCCGGCGGCTTTCTCCAATTGTTGCCGGATTTTGCGGGCCATGGCGTCTCGGCTGTAGGGCTTGCTCAACAGTTCAACGCCCTCGTCCAGTCTGCCCGCATGTACGATCGAATGCTCCGGATACCCTGAGGTGAAGAGAACCGAAAGCCCGGGAAGTCTCGCTACCGCTCTGCTCGCCAGCTCACTTGCCTTCATGGCGCCTGGCATAACAACATCCGTAAAAAGAAGGTCGATGGGCAATCCGCTTTCAATGATGGCCAATGCGGCAACAGCATCGGGCGCCTGCAGAACTGTGTATCCGAGTTCTGTGAGCGTCTGGACGACCGTATCACGCACACCCGGGTCATCCTCTGCGACCAAAATGGTTTCCGTGCCTCCGGATACGGGTCCCCCCTCCCGCCGGATAATGACATCTTCCGGGCGAGTGGATCGCGGCAGATAAAGCCGGATTGTAGTGCCCTCACCGACCTCGCTGTATAATCTGATATGTCCGCCCGTCTGTTTGACGAAGCCGTACACCATTGACAGGCCCAGCCCGCTGCCTTTGCCGTCCGGTTTGGTAGAGTAGAAAGGCTCGAATACTTTTGCCATAACCTCTGGGGGCATGCCCGAGCCGGTGTCTGTCACCGACACCACAACATATTCGCCGGGGACAACATCAGGATGAGCCCGGGCGTAGCGTTCATCGAGCGTTGTGTTTCCGATTTCAATCGTCAGCCTACCCCGCCCTTCCATCGCATCGCGCGCATTGATGGCGAGATTAAGCAGAGCGTTTTCGACATTACCCGGATCAATGATCGTATTCCACAGATCTTCGGCAACCTGCGTTTCCATCTCTACAGCTTCGCCCAAGGCATGCCGAAGCATTTCTTCCATGCTGAAGACCAGGCGCCCGAGATGGATGACTTTTGGAGCAAGCGGCTGTTTCCGGCCGAACGCCAGAAGTTGAGAGGCAAGCCGGGCGCCACGATTTACGCCCTCCATAGCGCTCTGCAGACGCCGCTCTCCTTTCTCATCGCCAGCTACACTGGCGGCAAGCAGCTGAAGATTACCCCCGACCACCTGAAGGAGGTTGTTGAAGTCATGCGCGATGCCGCCAGTCAGCTGCCCGATGGCTTCCATTTTCTGAGCCTGCCGCAGAGCCGTCTCGCTGGTGGCGAGCGCGGCAGCCGCTTCCATCTCTGAGGTCATGTCGCGCCCGAAAGCAAACACGGTCTCCCCCTCGCGCACGGCCGTCCATTCTACAACCTTCTCTTCGCCAAATTTGGTAAGGACCACGGTGTTGAACGGTGCAGAGGCGACACCCTCGCTGAGCCTGCGATACTGATCAATCAGTTCCCGCCGATATGATCTGAGCAGAAATTGAAATACCCTGCTCCCAAGCGAATCTTCTGCAGACCAGCCCAGTTGATGAGTCCAGGCAGGATTGATCGATGAGATTTTACCGGAACGAGAGGTGGTGATCTTCAGCACCGGAGACAAATTCCATATCCGCTCCCGCTCCCGGGCCAGCCGGCGCTCGTCGCTGATGTCGCGGCCGATGGCGTGGATCCGGCCGCCGTCGGGGACTGCCGTCCAGTCTATCAGACGATACCCACCCGCCTTGTGTCGATAACGGTTTTCGAAGGCGAGGGTCGTCGCGCCGGAAGCGAGCTTGCTGACTTCCAGCGATGTGATCGCAACGTCCTCAGGATGCAAGAAGTTCGAGAGAGGCTTGCCGCTCATCTCGCACGCAGTCCATCCAAGAAGGCGCTCGGCTGAAGGATTGACCGCGGTGATGACACCTTCATAGTCGCAGATCATCATCAGGTCCTGAGAGAGGGTCCAAAGCCGATCCCTGTCCTCAAGTGTGCGGACTTCGGCCATCTTCTGACTGTGAATGTCAGTATTCGTACCAATCCAACGCGTAATTGCACCCGCCTCATTCCGCATCGGAAGCGCACGCACCAGGTGCCAACGATCTTCGCCGTCCGCCTGACGTAGTCGCAATTCCGTATCGAAAATAACACCCCGCTTTACCGCCGCGCGCCAGGCTGGCAGCGCCCTTTCGCGATCCTCCGGGTGCATGATCTCCGCCCAACCGTTTTTCAGCAACGCCTCTGAAGAAAGCGCGCTGAACTGACTGAAACGTTCATTCACCCAATCGATTTCGCCGTCGGCCCCCGACGTCCAGACATGATTGGGCATCACCTCGGCAAATGTCCGAAACTGGATATCCCGTTCGCGAATTGCATCCTGGGCCAGACGGCGCTCTGTCACATCCACGCCGGTGATGAGGATGCCTCGAATTTGTCCGGCGAAATCAGTTACCGGCTGGTAGACAAACTCCAGATACCGGGTGTGATGGGGGTAGTCCGGTTCGGGCTGAATTTTGAACGGTTTTTCCGGAGTGCGATGTGCTCGGCCGCTGTGGAAAACGTTATTCAGAATATCCACAAAGCCGAGATCCGCGATATCTGCCACGGCTTCCACGACAGTCCGGCCAACTACATCCCGATGTCCGATCAAAGTTTGATAGGCGGGATTAGTCAGAACGAAACGATGATCGGCGCCTTCCAGAAGGGCCATGAACGCGGGCGATTGGTCATATATCTGCTGAAGACGGATGCGCTCGTCCTGCAGACGGCGGTCAGCCAAGACCCGCTCGGTGGTTTCCACAACGAATGCGATCACGCCCAGTGGCGCGCCCCAATCCCCGACAACTGGAGAGTAATCGAGGTTCATCCAAGCAGGTGCCGGGCCGTTGCCTCGGTCGAGGGTCAGCTCCTGATTTTGAAATGACAGCGTCTCTCCGCGCCGGAAAACTGTTCTCACAACGTCGTCGTTGAAGTCCGCCACTTCTGGCCAGCCCTCGCGCACGTCCGAGCCAAGGATCTGTGGGTGGCGGGCGCCAGCAAACACCGAGTAGGCATCGTTGTAAATCATGACGCCCGCCTCGCCCCACAAAGTGACGATCGGGAGCGGCGAGCGCAGCATCATACCGACGGTTGAGCGAACGGCCGCGGGCCAGCGGTCCATTGCACCCAGACTGGTCTGCGACCAATCATACTCCCGGATGCGTGACGACATCTCTCCCTGATCGCCTAAAAAGGAGTTTGCATCGTCTTGAAAAAGCATGGAGGCGATCTTCTCATCGAACCGCTTTTGCGCGCCCCCGCAGGAGACAGGCCAGCACGGCTCCTAAAAATACTTTTGGATTAACTTCGACGCCGGCAATAGGTTCCATCACCGCTGTCAATGATTTGAATTTCAACGTTAAGCTCGTGCAGAGCTTTTAAACACGCGTCGCCTGAGACGGTAGCAGCTAAATCATATGAGGCTTTTTAAAGATGTCGACCAAGCGTCTTCATTCAACTCACCATCCAAAAGCCGCGGCGGCCAACGGGCCTAGTGTCATCACAGCCATCAGAAAAACCGCAACATAATTGTGCAGGGAAAACATGGTTCATAGTCCTCTGGTTTGATCTTGCCCCTGCATCAGAAACGCTGTCATACCCCCTGTTGTTCCGGCTTTAAATTTCATCTTAACGACCCGGCGGAGAAGGTTGGAAATCGCGCTCTCAGCAAGCGGCTGGTAAATAGCGCGATGATCAACAACCCCCGCCGTCCGGCGAAAAATATTTTCAACGACAGGGAACCAAATTCCGAGTCGTGCACTGATAGACAGCTGGGTGTGGCACTGTCGCGATTCTGACCTGCGCGCGATTTAGCGCGTCCACGTAAATCCGCTGGAACAGGCATTCTGACGCGCAGGATAGAGGCTCTTGGAGCGAAGCCGGCTTTCGCGCGAAGTCTGTATATGTCCGTCATTCAATGCGGGTTGAGCGCGCAGAGGTAGACTATTATGGCGACAAACCCGCATTCAGAGCAACGCTCGCCCCGCCCCTACTGGCGTTGGGTTTATCTTGGCCTGGCTACTTTGGGCGGCCTTCTAGGCTTGGCGATGGCATTTCTCGGCGGATGGCTGATCGCGCTGGGTGGATCCTTTTACTACTTTCTTGCCGGTATCGCTCTTGTCGCTGCTGCCCTGCTGTCTTGGCGCGGCAGGGACCGCGCCGCGCTCGGCTTGTTTGCCATTACGCTCGGCGCGACGATCATTTGGTCATTGGCCGAGATCGGCGGAAAAGGCTGGTTGCCGGCGTGGGGTATTGATTTGGCCGGCAGGGCGGGATTGCTCGCCGCGCTGGTGGTGGGGATCGCTCTCGCCTGGTTGATGGGACGCGCCCCGCCGGGGATGGGGCCTCGCCGCGCTGCGGTAGCCGTCATTCTCGTAAGTGCGGCAGCCTTGGGCGCCGTGGTGTTCGTCTACTGGGAAAGGGTGGAACCACCTTCAGCGCTGAACGCGCGAGCGCTCTCGCCACCCGCCGGCACAATGGAAGACGCAGGCGTTGATTGGACGGCGTATGGCGGCACAAATGCTGGAAGGCGTTATTCCTCCCTGACTCAGATCACGACCGAAAATGTCACCGGACTGAAAGAGGCCTGGACCTTCCAGAGTGGAGATTTGAACCCTAAGGAAGGCCGGGTTTTTTATTCATCCCAGAACACGCCGATCAAGGTGGGCGATTATCTCTACACCTGTACGCCCGCCAATCAGGTGTTCGCGCTGGACCCGGGGACCGGCGAAGTACGGTGGAGCCATAACCCGAACGTACCCGCCAGCACTATGGAGTCGCTCTTTACAGCCGCCTGCCGCGCCGTCGCCTATCATGACGATGGCGATGCTGCCGGCCAGCCAGAGGCGATTGAAACGATGCCGGCGGTCGATGACGCCGTGGGCCCCTTGCCGCGCGGCGGCAGCCGCTGTCACAGGCGCGTGTTTGTATCGACAGCGGACGGGCGTCTGATCGCGCTTGATGCTGTCGGCGGCTTTCTTTGCTCGGATTTCGGGGATGCCGGGGTCGTAGATCTGACCGCGGGTATGGGGCTGAGAGAAAAGGGTTTTGCTTCGAATACATCCGGCGCGACGGTGGTCGGTGATCTCCTCATTCTAGGCCAACAGGTCAGCGACAATCAGAGGCGGGACGCACCTTCAGGTGTCGTGCGCGCTTACGACGCCAGCACGGGGGAGTTGCGCTGGGCTTGGGATGCACTGCGCCCGGATGCCCAGGCTCCTCTGGCGCCGGGAGAAATCTATCCTCGGGGGACGCCGAATGTCTGGAACATCATTTCGGCGGACGAGACCCTGGGCCTCGCTTTCCTGGCCACCGGCAATGCATCTGCCGACCAGTGGGGCGGCAATCGAACGCCTGAGGAAGATCGTGTCACGGACGCCGTCATAGCCGTCGATCTGGAGACTGGCGCGGAGAGGTGGATTTACAGCACTGTCACGCACGATCTGTGGGACTATGATTTGGGCGCCCAGCCCATGCTGGTTGACGTGACGATCGACGGCGCAGAGCGCCGCGCAATCCTGCAAGCAAGCAAGACCGGAAACCTGTTTCTGCTGGACGCCCTCACCGGCGAAGCTTTGCGGCCCATCGAAGAGCGCCCGGCGCCGCAGGGCGCACCGCCCGGCGATTGGGTTGCAGAGACCCAGCCTCAATCCGTTTTCTTTCCCAATCTCGGCGGCGTGCCCGGACGCGATCCCGAACGGATCGATGCGCGTCATGCATTCGGATTGACCCCCATTGATGGCGCGCTTTGCCGGATAAGCTTTCACCGCCACCGCTATGAAGGCATGTTCACGCCGCCCACGGATGAGATGGCCGGAATGCTTCTTTTTCCCGGAACCGTGGGGGGGCTGAACTGGGGCGGCTTGGGCTATGATCCGGAGCGTCGGCTGATTATCAGCAACAACTCGCGTCTGCCCAATCTTGTTGTCCTCCATCCGAGAGAGGAAGTTGAAGACCAGCCGGTCGGATCGGGGGGAGCAAGACCTGATCAGGCAATCGCGCCCCATTCGGGAACGCCGTTCGGCGTGACGCGTCCGATCTGGTGGTCGCCGCTGAAAGTGCCCTGTATCTCCCCGCCCTGGGGCTACATCGCCGCAACCAGTATCGAGACCGGCGAGTTGGTCTGGTCCAAACCTCTCGGAACGGGCTTCGATACAGGTCCGCTCGGAATTCCGACTTTTCTGAAAATTGCGACCGGAACGCCAAATCTCGGCGGCCCTCTGGTTACTGCCGGCGGGCTGACATTCATTGGGGCAACACAGGATAACTTCCTGCGGGCCTTTGAAACCGATACCGGCAAACTTCTGTGGGAGACCCGCCTGCCCGCCGGTCCTCAGGCAGGCCCCATGAGCTATGAGCACGAAGGGCGCCAATACATTGCAATTACGGCGACCGGCCATGCCCGCTTCGAAACGACGCCGGGCGACTATCTCCGGGTCTATTCGTTGGCAGATGACTGACCGTCTTTAAACTGAAGCTAATACGGAGGGATCTGCTCCCACGCTGCCGGTGCACTCATCAAGTTCTACAAACCGTTCCGGCATGGGAGACAATAGCCCTCCCGACGCACGATATGATTTGCCCAGCCCGCCCGGCATCTGGTCCACAAAAGACTGACACGCTGCCCGGAACCTTCTTCACCGCCAGATATTAAGACGCATGACAGGAGGCGCCCCCACCGATGAAGTCCTCTCTGAAAGGCCCGTTTTCGCTCAGCGGCAAACAATGGCTCGTGGTTCTAAACGGTGTCCGCAGCACGGCGGAGCGTTCCAACCTCGCTCTCATATCTGCAGGCGTGGCCTTCTTCGGCCTCATGGCAGCCATTCCCGGCCTCGCCGCGCTGATGGCGATTGTGGGAATCGTCGGCGAGCCGCAATGGGTCGGCGAGCAGGTGCAGGCCTTAAGAGGACTTGCCCCCGATGCCGTTGTGAGCATCATTCACGGTCAAGTGGATCGCCTGCTGGGCGCAGCCGAGCAGTCCTTGCTCGCAGGTGCGGTGTTCAACCTCCTCCTTGCCATCTGGAGCGCGCTGCAGGGAACCCGGTGGGTAATTGTTGCACTGTCGGCCATTCACAATTACGCTCCGCCGCGGAAGTTCATCCGCCGTTACCTCGCGGCCGGGAGGTTTACCCTGTTCGGGCTGGGACTTGGCGCAGTCGCCATCCTCCTGCTCGGCATTGCCCCGATCCTCTTTACCCTCATCCCCCTGGACGGAGACGCAGAAACGTTTTTGCTAATGCTGCGCTGGCCGGTGCTCGGCGGCTGCGCCATCGGTTTCCTGCTCATCCTTTATCGCTGGGGCCCGGCGGGCGCGCCTCCTGCCTGGAAGCTTGTCTGGCCCGGCGCCGTTCTGGCGCCCGCACTGTGGCTCGCCGCGTCAAGTGTCCTTACTTTTGCGCTGAGGGAATTCCCCGCTTTTGGCGCGGCTTACGGAGCCCTTGCAAGCGTCGTGGCTCTGTTGCTCTGGCTCTACCTCTCCTCGTTGATCTTCCTGCTGGGCGCGGCTTTCAATGCAGAGCTTCAGCGCATCAATGATCCCCCGGAGGCGTAGGTTGGGGCTCAGAGAGAGGCAGAGATCAAGCGAGCCTTGCTGACGTCCATTGGCAGAAACACCCCGTGCGCATCGCCGCATGAAAGAGCGCGCGCCCGATGGCGGCCATCGACGCCTGATGCAGGGATTCTGAGGGTTCGAACATGGTCAGCGCTCCGGAGAGCAGTGTGGTGCCCAGAAGAGGACTCGAACCTCCACGCCTTGCAGCGCTGCTACCTGAAAGCAGTGCGTCTACCAATTCCGCCATCTGGGCACGGGGTAGAGAGGCGGGGATGTAGCCATCTGGCAGGCTCTCGTCAACCGCCAAATCCATGCATTCACAAGGACGGCTGTCGAAGCGTTTGGACGCCGGGCAGACAATCTGTCAGGTCAATGCGGCGCGCACATTCTCGTGGCCATTGCAGCGGAAACTGGGGCAGTAATGGGCGCATTTAAGATGCAAGGACCTTTGCAAGGTGACTGATACAGCCATTAAGCCTGAGGGGCCGATCAAGCGGGCCATCCGGAATGCGGGATGGTTGTTGGCCGGAAAAGGCACCGGCGGCGTCTTCAGCCTGTTTTACCTGGCATTGACGGCCCGCAGCCTTGGCGCTGAGGAGTTTGGCATTTTTGCCCTGATCCTTTCCTATGGTCAGGCAGTGACCAATCTGGCGCAATTCCAGTCCTGGCAGACGGTTGTCCGTTACGGCGCCCAGCATGAGGCGGCCCAAAGCCCGGACAAGATGATGCGCATCATTGTCTTTGCGACCCTGCTGGATTTTGGCGCGGCGGCGGCCGGTACTCTCCTGGCAATTGGCGGGGTGTATCTGATCGGTGGAGAATTTGGATGGGCAGAGAGCGATAAAAACCTTGCGGCGCTCTTCTGTTTGTCTCTGCTTATTGGTGTTCGGGGCGCGCCAACAGGCGTTTTGAGGCTGTTCGACCGATTTGACATAGCTGCCTATGCCGAGACGGTGCTGCCGACGATGCGTTTGGTGGGTGCCCTGATTGCCTGGGCGAGCGGCGCGTCGATTGCCGGCTACCTCGCCGCATGGGCGGTCGCCGAGGTGGTGACGACCTTGGCGATGTGGTGGGCCAGCTTTCGAGAAATCCGACGCAGATTCAAGGAACCGGTCGCAGGTTCGCGTCTGCGGGGAGTTATTGGAGAGAATGAGGGTCTTTGGGCCTTTGCCTGGACCACCAACATCAACACGTCGCTCAATCTTGTGTGGAAGCAGTTCCCGGTGCTGGCAGTCGGGTGGGCTGTGGACGCTGTGGCGGCCGGCGGATTCCGGATCGCGACGCAATTGGTCGGAGCACTTAACAAGCCCACCATCGCCTTGGCGCGTGCCATTTATCCTGAATTTGCAAAGCTCGCAGTGTTCGACAAGGCGTTGATCAACAAAACTGTGATCCGGGCCTGCCTGATCGGCGCTGCAGCCGGCATTGTCGTGCTGGTCGTCGTTCTGCTAATCGGCAGAAACGTCCTGGAGCTGATCGCTGGCGAAGACCACCTCTTTGTATTTCCAGTACTTCTTATTCTGACCATTGCCGCAGTATTCGATTTGAGCGGCGTCGCGATCGAGCCAGCACTCGTCGCGCTGGGCAGACCGGGAACCGTGCTGCGGGTCCGGGGGGGCACGTCAATTCTCTACGCCGCCACCCTCGTTTGGGCGGTGGATGCGTATGGCAGTCTGGGCGCAGCGGTCACGACGGTCGGCGCGTCGATCCTGTTGCTGGTGCTGCTTTACAGCGCCTTCCGGAAATACGGGAAAAGCTGAACCGGGATCAAAACGGTCAGTCGTCTTGCCGGCCCTAGATCGAGTGCCCATCCTCTGAATGATACAAATAACAGTCGTCTATTAGGCTATTTTGCTAGTTAGCGCAGCAGAACCAGCATTATTACTGGCTAATGATCTTGACGATAAATGTCAGACGCGTGAATTCAGTGTAGAACCTGCGCTCATTTCCGGGCGCAGCAGTCTGCGGAAGCAGACGTTCAGGGGTCTTTCGAGTTGGAACCAACGGCTACAGAGGCGGGGATTCCCGCGCGTCTCGGAACTTTCAAGTCAATTTGTGATGCGCTCGACTACGCGGGCGAAGGGCAGAGCGGGGTCAACTTCTACAGTTCTGATGGCTTGTTGACGCGCAGCTTGTCTTATCGCGATCTGAGAGCCGACGCGCTGACCCTGGCAGCACGCATGGCGGCGAACTTCCCGAGGTCCGCCAGAATCGGCCTGATCGCAGAAACCTCGCCCGAATTCGTCGTCGCTTTCATGGCCTGCCAATACTCCGGGATGGTGCCCGCGCCGCTCAGCCTGCCGGCAGCCTTCGGGGGTCGTCAGACCTACGAGTGGCAGGTCAACAGTATGGTACGCAGCGCTGGCCTTTCCGCCATTCTTGCGCCCCCTGCCCTGCACGAAATCCTGCGCTCGGCAACAGACGGGCAGCCGATTGATCTGTTTGATCTCAGCGGCGCGACGCTTCCGGAGCAAACCAGCGAACCTATACCCCACGATGCCGAGGGGCTGTGCTATATTCAGTTCTCATCGGGGAGCACCAGCCAGCCGAAAGGCATTGTCGCGACGCAAGCCAGCCTGTCGGCGAACTGCAAGGCGATCATTCAGGAAGGCTTGCAGGTGCGGGCCGGAGACCGAGCTGTTTCATGGCTGCCGCTCTACCACGATATGGGGCTCGTCGGATTCTTCATCGCACCGATGTATTCCCAGCTATCGATCGATCTGCTGTCGCCGACAGATTTTGCCCGTCGCCCCGGCACCTGGCTGAAACTTATCAGTGCCAACAAAGGCACGCTCTCCTACAGCCCCAGCTTCGGGTATGAGCTTTGCGTGAGGCGGTTTCGCGGAGAACCTCTGGATCTGTCGACCTGGCGGGCTGCGGGCATTGGCGGAGACATGGTGCGTGCAGACGCCCTCGATCAGTTCAGCGAGACATTTGCCGCCTCCGGCTTTCGCAAGGGTGCCTTTGTCGCCAGCTACGGCCTCGCGGAATCGACGCTGGCAGTCAGTTTTGCACCCTTGGACTGCGGGCTGAACGCTGACCGCGTGGACGTTGCCCGCATGCAGGCATCACAGCGTGCTGTGCCGGCATCTGACCTGACCCGCGAGGGCGCAGACCGTTCGTTTGTGAGTTGCGGCAAGCCGCTTGCGTCCACAGAGCTGAAGATCGTGAATAACGATGGCAGTATTCTAGAGCGCCGACAGGTCGGCCGCATACTGATCCGCAGCGCCTCTATTGCTGCTGGGTATTTCCGGGCGGAAGAGGAACTTCAACCGTTGACGGATGAAGACGGATGGCTGGATACCGGTGACCTGGGCTATTGGCTGGACGACGAAATTGTCGTGACCGGCCGGTCAAAGGACATGATCCTCTCGAACGGCCGCAATATCTGGCCGCAGGATATTGAATGGGTTGCACAGAAGATCGGGAGTCGAGCCGTTGCGCGCTCCGCTGCTTTTGAAATCCGGGATACCGACGACACGTCCCGCATCGTACTTCTTGTTGAATGCCGGCCTCAGGAAACGGACACCCGGGAAACGCTTGCGCGTGATATCGCAGCTGCCGCACGCTCCATGGCCGGCGCGCCTGTCAGCATTGAACTTGTCAGCATAAAGACCCTCCCGCTCACAAGTTCTGGAAAACTCAGCCGTGCAGCAGCCCGTGACGCCTACTTGTCAGGACTGATGATCGAACGCAGGGGTGAGGCTGCAAACCTCGCTGCTGCGCTTCCCCGATAGCGCCGCGAGCACAAGATGGTCGAACGACCAATTATTGCTCTGACAGGCGCAACCGGCTTCGTCGGCAGAGAAGTTCTGCGGAATCTGTCCAACCACTCAGTGTACGTCCGGGCCCTAGTCCGCTCGCTACCGGTGCGGCAACTTGAAGCCAATGACGCTCTCGAATGGGTTTCAGGAGACGTGTCGTCAGAGATCGCTTTGTCATCTCTGGTGAGCGGCGCCGACACCGTTATTCATCTGGCGGGCGCCACCAAAGCCAGGGACGCAGATGAATTTCAGAAAATCAATGCGCTGAGCACCGCTGCCCTGGTTCGCCGCGCGCGGGCAGCAGGTGTTCGACATTTCGTGCATGTCTCTTCCCTCACCGCGCAGCGTCCAGCGGCTTCCGCCTATGCCCGGTCAAAGGCGGACAGCGAGACACTGGCTATTGAAAACGCGGGATCAATGGCCTTGACGATCGTAAGGGCGCCCGCAGTAATGGGACCGGGCGACGATGCGACAAAATCCCTGTTTTCTGCGCTATCGCGTGGCATCCTGCCGACACCGGGCGGCGCGGCTGAAACTTTCAGATTTTCTCTGATTGATGTCAGAGATGTCTCGGGCTTCCTGGTATCCCTGGCGCGAGGTCCGGCGGCCGGAACACGGATGATCGCACCGGCTGGCCATCTCAACCTTGGCTGGATGGATATCGCGCAGAGCGCGGAGCGCGTGTTGGGCAGGCCCGTTCGACGTATCGTAATCCCTGCTGCACTGATGAAAGTGGCTGGTCAGGGGGCAGACCTTGCGGTGAAATTGAATGGAAAGCCGCAGGTATTTTCGGGTGGTAAAGTGAGTGAGCTGCTCTCGGGACACTGGATCGGCGACACACAGTTGCCCAGAGCGACCCCCCTGGATCAGACTCTCGAGCGGTGTCTGGCTCCCTTTCGGCGGTCTGCTGTGGATTTGGAAGAGTTGGGAAAAAGGCAGGCGAAAACATGACTGACCAAACCGATCAAAAAACAATCTTTGAAGATGTCGCCAAAATCCTCGCCACCCGCAGCCATACTGGGGCTGAAATCCTACCTGAGACGCGGATAGGCGCCGACCTTGAAATCGACTCTGTAGAAATATTCGACATCGTGATGGAGCTTGAAGATCTCTACAATATTTCTCTCCCCGTCGAAGCAGCCTCCGATATTGATACAGTCAAAGACCTCGTTGCAAAAATAGGACAGCTCTCAAATGTTCGATAGTGACATCAAGAAGTCCGATATTTTCGAGAAATTCGAAAAGGTGGGGCAGCGGGCTGAAGCGGTTCTGTCGCTTGGCAAATTGCCGTTCGGAATGACGTTTGACGAGATCCTGTCTCCTACCCGCGCGCTCGTCGGCGGGCGTGAAGTCATTCTGGCCGGCACCAACAACTATCTGGGCCTTACCTTTTCCGAAGCAGTGAAGACGGCCGCCATCGACGCGGTTGTCCGGCAAGGGACAGCGACGACGGGCAGCCGGCTGGCGAATGGAACGTTTCGCGAGCACATCGAGCTGGAAGACGACCTGAAAGCGTTCTTTGGCGCACAATCAGCGATTGTTTTCACGACGGGCTATCAGGCAAACCTGGCCGCTATCAGCACACTTGCCGGTCGCGGAGATCACCTGCTGATCGACGCCGACAGTCACGCCTGCATCTATGACGGATGCCGTCTGAGCGATGCCGAAACCATCCGTTTCCGGCATAACAGCCCTGAAGACCTCGCAAAGCGGCTCGCCCGCCTGCCCGATGAGGGCGCCCGGCTGGTTGTGGTCGAAGGACTGTATTCGATGCTCGGTGATGTCGCACCGATTGATGAATTTGTAGCAGTGGCGCATGAACACGGCGCATATCTCTATGTGGATGAAGCCCATTCAGTTGGCTGCTACGGAGATCGTGGCCGAGGACTCTCGGACGCCCTCGGCGTGCTTGATAAAGTCGATTTTCTCTCGGGCACTTTCTCGAAGAGCTTTGCCTCGATCGGGGGCTTCTGCGTATCGCGTCACCCTGGACTTGAACTGATGCGACTCGTTAGCCGGCCCTATCTTTTCACCGCGTCCGGTTCGCCGTCGAATGTTGCTGCTGCGCGCGCAGCGATGGGCGAGATGATGAAGGGTCCAGACCTCAGCCGTCAGCTGATGGCGCGAGCGCATCAACTTCATGCCGGAGTGGTAGACGCCGGGTTTTCGCCTGCTTCACCGCCAGGACCGATCATCGCCCTTCCGCGTCCGGATGAGCTGACCGCCGTGAGGGAGTGGAATCTGCTGCTCGAAGACGGAGTTTATGTGAACCTCGCCGTTCCGCCGGCTACACCGCATGCGAAATCGCTTCTCCGGCTCAGCGTGTCAGCGGCCCATTCTGAAGCGGAAATAGATGCAATCATCAAGGCGTTCCGCGCGCTGACATAACGCGGTCCCTCTTCAGCCAGCCCTCAGCGAAAAGCGCCTGCGCGGTAGAGCCGCCAGGCCAGCGACGGCGCATGAAGCAGCGGCCGCTTGCGCTCTGCTTCGCTCACTTCCAGACGAACGCCCGAATGGCTTTCGACCTTCTCCAGAATATAGTCCAGCCCGGCATCGAAGGTAGTGGCGGCCTTCAGCACACGGAGCGCGCCGATTGGCTTTCCCATGACCCGCCGCAGGATCCATCGCGCCTGACACACGGCCGCATCCAACCGGTTGGGCTGTGGTGGAGATTTCAGCTCTTCGGCAAACAGGATTTCAGACATTCGACGATAGCGCGCTTCAAAGCGGGCCACAATTTCGGCGGCGCGAGCATCTGGGCGCTCCGGGCGCAGCTCTGTACGATAACTTTCCGCCAGACCTCTGATCCAGGGAGTCAGGGGATCTGTCGGTCCGCTTATCAGCGGCCGGATTTCACCGGAAAAGTGCCGGCATGCATGCGCCAGTGTGTCGATCAACTGATCATACCTGCAAGGATCATCGGCAACGACGATGGAAGGTTGGGCAAACCTTGCCCAGAGCATACTTTCAAATGCTGCGCCCCGCGCGCGCCGATGAAATGCCTTTTCCGAAACAATCGAATACTTGCTGCGGAGCCGCTTGCCGTTCGCGCCTGCAATCTGCATGAAATGAACGCCCGGCGGCAGCAACCATGCACCAATCCGCTTCAGTCCAGATCCGTAAACAGATTTATATTTGTCCACGATAACGTAGAAATCATACATCTTGTCAGCGGTTTCGCCCTGACGCATCGCCGAGCCATAGAATACCAGACCACGGACGGCCCCCATGTGGCGCGCGTGGATCGCGCGGACCATCTCAAGGGCGCCCCGCCCGAGCTCAAGCTGATCTTCAAGAACGAGCGCGCGCAGCTCAATCAGGCGAGGATCGGTGATCATCGGAGAAACCGGATAGGCAAGGTAGGGGTGACCCTGATGGAAGCATTGGCCGGCAATTGCAATAACTCCCCGTCAAGCACAATGGCGCCCTCACAGCTGATCTCCAGGCTATCGGTGCGATAGCTGGTAAGCCCGTGCTCGGCCATTCGCGGCCCCGTGGTGCCCGCCAGGATTTTCAGGAAAGCCGACCGGAATCCGCCGATAGGCCAGGCCGCGTGCGTCAACGCGATAGCCCCCGCCCCCTCTCCCCAGAATGTCCTGAGACCAAGACTGAGAGAGGGTAGCGTTGACATGAGGCTGAGCGCATGCGCGCCGCGCAGATGAACCGCCCCACTCTCTACAGAGAGCTCGCTGGGGCGAAGGAGCGGCGCGTTATCCGTATCCAGATAAGTTTCCGGGGAGAAAACGAACCGGGCCGCTGCTTCTGCAACGGCGAGCGATCCGCGATGCCCAGTTCCATGGATCTCCCGCTGCGTGTAGATCATCGCACGCGCGAGCGAGCCGGTAGACAGCAACATCCCGATCTGCGGCCGCGCAAGCGCAGCCGCTTCCAGGCGCAAGGCGGACAGGCTGTTCCGCTTCACCGGGCGGCCCGCGCCATAAGCCGAGATATAGTCGGCAACGTCCCTGGCCGTGCGCTGGCCCAGACCGGCGATCTTGTAGGCAAGGTTTGTGCTGCCGCCCGGCAGGATGGCGAAATCGGGCAATGCTGCCTCACCCGCGGCCATACCGGGCCAGGCGGACATCACCGCCTGAAGGGTCCCATCTCCGCCCTCGACAAACACGGCAGATACATCTTTTGCAGCCAGACGCGAAAGCTGCGCTGGCAATTCATTGAAATCCTCAATGCGGACAAGCAGGGCATTGTCCACGAGGGCGTTCACGCGCTCAAGGACCGACCCTTTTCGTTGCACTGTATGACTTAGGGGATTGACGATCAGGCCGACCGGCAGGCTCATTTTCTGATTTCCCGGTCGAGGGCAAGCCAAAGGCTCCCAAGCAACAACGCCATATTCGGCAGCGCAACAGCCAACACAGGACTGACGCTGCCATTCTCCGCAAGGGTTTTCAGAATTCCGTCCACCACCATATAGAAAAAGCCCACCGCGACCCCGGCGGCGACGGCAAGATCTGCGTTCGACCGGCGGCCATAAACCTGCATGACGGGAACGGCCAGCAAGAGAAATCCAATAGCCGTTATGGGAAGCAAAAAGCGATTGAGCGCCCATAGCTGATAAGCGCCAGAGGGCCGGCTCCCGGACCCCCGCATTTCACTGAGTGCAAGCAGATTCGAAATTGAAAGGTCACGGGGCGGTGACAGCAGCAGTTGAAGGCTTTCGGGTGTCTGCGGGCTCTCCCAAAAGGTCATGTTGCCAGGCGGGGCACCATCAAAGCGCCGCTGAGCGGTATTGGATAACGCCCACCCGCCTACGGCAGGTCGGGCCGTATCGGCGGTTGTCACGGAAACAACCGCGCCTTCAGCATTACGCTCGAAGATCGTAATGCCGGAGAGTTCTTCAGCTTGCATGCCTTTCAGCTCAATCAGAAACCTTCCATCCGACAACCAGAGATCTTCGGGAGCCTGTGCATCTTCCTGAAGTGCGTCTGGGCCGAGCCAGGCAAGGAGCGCGCGGCTTGCCGGAGGCCCAGCGGTATCAATTACAAATGCAGCGGCCACACCGGCCAGAAACACCACAGGTATCAGGGTGCGCATCTGTCCGAATACGGAGATCCCGGAGGCGGACACGGCGACCAGTTCATTGCGCCGGATGAGCGAGGCATAAGTCAGAAGCGCGGCGAGCAGGAAGGCAAAGACCACAATCCGGTCAAACAGGGCCGGCAGGCGCAGCCACATATATCTCATCTGGCCTTCAAAACCTGCGCTGGCAGGAAGCTTGTCGGCATTGCTGAGCGCATCGAGGACGCCGAGAAGCGCCACCAGCGCGAACACAGTGACGAGCAACCGCTGCAGGAACAGCATTGAAAGATACCGGCTGAGACGCGACGTCATAGTGCCTGCTTGCCTGCCAGCGCGCTGGCATAATCTGTACCCACGCGCGGCACTCTCTTTGGGCGGTTGTTGAGGACGCTGCCATCCGCAATCCGGCGGAAGAGGATAATCGTGAACCCGGCAACCAACAGCACCAGCGGCCAGAAGCCCATCCAAGACGGTATGACCCCCTCGCTGGCCTGAACCAGCGTGTATTCAAGCACCTTCTGAACACTGACCAGGAAGAGGATGCCAAGGATTACCCCGCTGGAACGCGCCACCCGACCGAGATTGAGACCGAGAATGATCGCGATCAATGGCATCGCCAGAAGCAACGCCGCGCGGCTGGCGCGGTCATGAAAGGCGGCCGCCGCAACCGCAGGCGTGATGTTCCCGTCCGAGACGCCGCCAGCCTTTTGAAGAAGCTCTGGGAGAAAAAGCTCGCGTTCGTCCCCGCCCCGCGCCCTGTACTGCCCGGTCTCAGCCATCACGGGCCAGATCAGGGCCCCATATTCGATCCTGTCAAACTCTTCAGGCGGATCGCGCTCATGATAAGACGCGCCCACTCCTTCCTGCAGAGTAATTTCCCATTCCCCTGACCGGATTTCGCGTAGCTCGCCCGAGCCGCCCGTCAGCAATGTCCGGGTCCCATCGGCCCCGCTCTCCAGAATGAAAGTCTGCCCAAGCCGCCGCCCTGCGGGCTGGACGCTGTCGGTCCAGATGATCCGATTGTCATACTGGACGAATTTCTGCTCCTGGAAGACCGAGATGACCGACTGATGCTGCAGATTGTAGACAATCTCCCGGTAGGAGTAACGCGACAGAGGTTGAAGGAATCCGGATATCAGCAGCGACACCAGCGCCAGAATTATGGATAGCTGGAGGAAAGGAAGCACAATTCTGTAGAGTGACACCCCCGCAGCCATGAGCGCGGCAATCTCGCCGGAACGGCTGAGCCGGTCGATTGTCAGGATCATGGCGATCAGGAATGCACCGGGCAGCGCAAGGTTGAGGTAATGCGGTATAAGGTTGGCGACCAGCAGAGAGGCAGAGACCAGAGCGCTACCGGAACCCGACACAATCTCAGTGATCCGGATCAGCCGTTCCAGCAGCAGAAGGGCCACGGCGAGCAAGGTCAGCCCGGCAAACATGCCCAGAAAGCTACGGATCAGGTAGCGATCAAGTCTGGCAAACATTCCCTATTCCCCCGACTGTCCACGAAATGATCTCGTTGATCGCGCGCTCTAGATATAGCAAGACCTGAGACAGTCCATTGATCCCTGCACCCGCTTGGCGCTACTAAGCAAGGCTGAAACATTTATTTCACAATAGGACTGTATTGATGCGCCTTGGCAAGGTTCTCACACTGCTCGTGGCTGTGGTTTGCCAAACGGCTTCGGCGCAGAGTCTGAACGTTCTGAACATCAATGAGGATGACAGCGGCGCTGTGTGCGGGTCTTCTGCTCCGCAGATCGAAGTGCTTGTGACGGGCGTGCGCGCGGAAGGGCTTCTCACCGTCGAGCTCTACAAGCCCAGCCAGCGGGATTTCCTCAGGAAGACTTCGCGTCTCAAGCGTATTCGCGTGCCCGCTCAGGAAGGGGCCCAGACGGTCTGTTTCAATATAGAAGCGGCCGGAACCTACGCAGTTGCCGCCTATCACGATGTCGACGGAGACCGGAAACTGGCCCGTCAATGGAACAAGCTGCCGGCCGAGCCCTTTGCGCTGTCCAACAATCAAACGCTGCAGCTGAGAATGCCGAAATTCGAAGACGCGGCGTTCAAAGCCGGCGAGCAGACGACACGTGTCAGGCTCGATCTTCGCCGATGAACGTCCACGTTTCGTTTCAGAGCGATTGTGCCACGCGCGGTCAGGTAACCGTCAAGCGCGTGGACAGCGCTGCGGAGCGTCAGGCTTTTTTGGATATTCCGTTTAAGGCTTACCGGAACCTCCCGGCGTGGCGCGCGCCGCTGCGCTTTGAACGGGCCGCCCAGATCGACCAGAAGCGGAATCCCGCCCTGGCGCAGATGCCGCATGAGTTCTTTCTGGCATGGCGCGGCAATCAACCGGTCGGGCGGATCGCAGCCTTCATCAATCCGGCCCACCTCGCCCGCCACAATGACGAGACCGGCCATTTCGGATTTCTGGATACGTTGACAGAGGACGACGAGACGATTGCCGCCCTGATGCAAGCGGCAGAAGCCTGGCTGCGCCGGAACGATATGCTGCAGATTGCCGGACCGTTCAATTTCTCCGTGAACGAAGAATGCGGCCTGCTGGTAGACGGGTTTGATACCCCGCCCGTCATGATGATGCTTCATGGACGGCCCGACTACGCCCCTGCCCTGGAACGTCTCGGTTATTCCAAAGCAATCGACATGCACGCCTATATGATCGCGATGGGCGAAACGTTTGAACCGCCCCAGATCGCCAGCCGGCTGATCGACGGGTTCCGCCGCGATCCGCGCCTGCGAATCCGCAAACTCGACAGCCGCCATTACGAGCGGGAAATCAATCAGGTTCTCGATATCTTTGACGATGCGTGGTCCGACAATTGGGGATTTGTGCCGTTTGGAAAGGCCGAAATAACGCATATGGCAAAGGAGCTGAAACCATTGATCAGCCCCGACCATCTCTGGATTGGACTGATTGACGAGGAACCAGCCTGTTTTGCGCTGGTACTGCCCGATATTTTCGAAGCTGCCGAAGGTCTGGATGGCCGGCTGTTACCCTTTGGCTGGATGCAGTTTCTCCACCGGCTGAAAATCTCGGGAACGAAAACGGCACGGATCCCGCTGGCCGGAATGCGGCGCAAGTTCCACAAGACCCGTCGCGGCGTTCAGACCATGGCGGCAACCTGTAGCCAGGCGTTGAGCGCGCAGCATGCAAGAGGGGTCAGAAACATCGAGGCGTCGTGGGTTCTCGAAACCAACACCAATCTGATCAACATCATTTCTCTTTTTGATGCGCCCAGATACAAAACCTATCGGATTTACGGGAAACCTCTTTGAGCGAAACCTTGGGGCGCCCCGCAGCCTGCGCCTTGGTGCTTGCAGGCGCCCGCGCGAGCGGGGACGCACTTGCGCTGGCTCACGGCGTTGACAGCAAGGCGTTGATCGATATTGTCGGCGAGCGGATGCTGACCAGAGTTCTGCGTGCCGTGAACCAGAGCGACAGTGTAAGCGGCGCGCCGTATGTCTCTGGCCTCAGCCCGGATGTCCTCAACACGGCCCGTGGCGACGTGACTGCACGCCCCGCGCGTTCAGTAACCGGAGGACCAGCGGCGAGCCTTCTGGGCGCCATAGAGGGCGGCGTCACTCTCCCCCTGCTGGTCACAACCTGTGACCACGCCCTGCTGACCCCTGAAATGGTCGACCACTTTATCGGCGAGGCGACGCGCAGCGGCGCAGATCTCGCGATCGGTTTTGCGTCAAAGACAACGATCCAGAGCAGATACCCCGATACACGCCGAACCTATATTCCCTTCGGCGGATCACCGATGTCGGGATGCAACCTCTTCTTCATCGCCACGCCGGACGCCTTGAAGGTGATTGAGTTCTGGAGAGAGGCCGAGCAGGACCGCAAGAAACCGTTGCGGATCGCCTGGCGTTTCGGACCGGTGACGGCGCTTCGTCTGCTGATCGGTCGCCCCGGCATGAAAAAGGCCTTCAGGCTGTTGTCCGCGCGGCTCGGCGCGCGGATAGAGAGTGTGGAATTGCCCTTTGCTGAAGCGGCCATTGATGTCGATTCGCAAGCCGACCTCGACCTTGTCCGCACAATTCTTGCCCGGCGCGCGCGATGAGACGCCCTCAACGCCCCCTGCCCTTGCCGGCGCCTTACGTCTTCGGCCAGGCGACCCGCAACAGGGTCGCCACCCGATCAGCATCGGGCAGCCCGTCTGAGACGCCCAGATTGGGCGGCCCCGGCCAACCGGCATCCGTATACGTGCGCCCGTCAAACTCAACGGGCGATGCATACCGGGGCAGCACATGAAAATGGACATGCGGGTCCACCATCATCAGCATCAGATAGTTGATCTTTGTGTACGCAAAGCAGCGCGCGCAAACTGCTTCGACATCTTTGACAATGCCGGCCAATTCGGCAAAAGCCTCGGCGGGCAGATCGGAGAGAGCAACCGCTTCACTACGCGCAAGGATGACCAGCGCGCCGAGCGTCGCCTGCTTGGGCCGCACCTGAACACTCCAGTGCACATAATCACAGATCAGCGTGCGGTCTCCGCCGAATGTTTCGAAGGTCGTATTCCGGTGCATGACGTGCGCGCTCCCTTGATCGCTTCACTGCGATCTTCTTTCCACTGTTCCTGAACATCTTAGAGTTATTTGCCGAATGTCGCAAAATTCCGTCTCGGTCCGCCTTCTGGGAGAGTTGCTGGTCAAGCTTTGGGGGCTGCCACTCGCGGAGTGGCAACGCCGCGCCTGGACCAAGGCCGGCGCCGCAACCATAGACCCCGCTGCAGGCAGATTGCTGCTTGGCATTGAGTGGGTTCTCTCGCCCTCCCTGCAGCGAAACCTTCTGGCACAACCTGGCGCGGCGCTTCTGGCGCCTGCGGCCGAGGGCAGAGGTGAGCAGCTTGTCGCGCTGCATCTTCCTCCAGGAGCTGATCCGGCGCCCTATCTCGCCCTCTTTGGCGAGACCATCAAAGATCACGGCGTCCTCAAGGCACTGGATCTTGTTCCCGGCGACATGCACACATTCGCCGACGCCTACAACAAAAGCCTGCGCAAGCGGGAAGCTCCCTATGCCCTCTCCATGCGGACGGGTCATGCGGTCGATATCGAGCGCGTCCTGTTTGCCGGCTCCTATAAGGGCGTTACGGATCTGGTGACAAAATACGTCTGGCCCGTCCCGGCGTTTCACGTCACCCGGCTGTGCGCGTTTCTGAAGATTTCTCCCAACACGGTCACCACCGCCAGCCTGCTGTTCGTCCTGCTCGCCTTCTGGTGTTTCTGGCAAGGCGCCTGGGCAGCCGGCATTGTAGCCGCCTGGGTGATGACCTTTCTTGATACCGTGGACGGCAAGCTTGCCCGAACGACCATGACCTACTCCAACTGGGGTAACATCTATGATCATGGCATTGACCTCATCCACCCGCCGTTCTGGTATTGGGCGATATTTGTCGGGCTGCAAACCGCGCCCTCCGGTCCATCGCAGCTCCTGCTGACAGGCTCTTTGGGCGTCATTCTGGCGGGCTATGTCCTCAACCGCCTGGAAGAAGGCGAGTTCATCCGCCGATTTGGATTCCACATCCACGTCTGGCGCCCGGTGGACGGGTTCGCGCGGGAAATCACGGCGCGCCGCAATCCCAACATGCTGATCTTCATGGCCGCCGTGATCCTGGGCGAGCCCGGATGGGGGTTCGTCGCCATCGCCGTCTGGACACTGATCTTTCTCGTATTTCACGGTGTTCGCCTTCTTCAGGCGATCCGGCAGAAGTCAAAACCCGTATCCTGGCTGGAAGCATAACTTCATGACTGAAACAGCAATCTTCGATCTGGATCGCACCATCACGCGCGAAGCGACATGGACGCGGTTTCTCATATTCGTGAACTGGAAACGGCCGGCCTTCTGGTTTTTCCTGTTGCGGATCATGGTCCATGGCGCGGCGCACAAGCTGGGTTTTGCCAGCCGCGACTCCGTCAAGGTACTCAGTCTACGAGCCCTGTCCCATCTGACGCATGAAGAAGCCAAAGCGGCAGCAACCGCTTTCATTTCACGGGAGGTGCTGTCCGGCCTCAGACCCGGGGCCGTGGAGGCGATCAAATGGCACGCAGCGCGGGGCGATCGCCTCATCCTGGCAACGGCTTCCGTCGATCTCGTGGCGGACCAGTTGGCCAAGGCCCTGGAGTTTGATGACGTCATCGCCACCCGGCTTGACTGGACCGGCGCAGCAGCGCCGCTTCTGGACGGGGCCAACTGCTACGGCGCAGAAAAAATGCGGCGCATCGTGGCGCATGGAATTGCCCGCTCATCCTTTGCCTATAGCGACCATGTGTCGGACCTTCCCATGCTTGAGAATTCCGATTTCGGGGTTGCCGTAAATCCATCTCACGGCCTGAGGACGGCCGCGCGCCGGCTCAACATGCCGGTCGTGGATTTCAACGCCGCTGAAATTGGTTTCCTCTCTGAAAAAGGGACGGCGCCCGCATGAAAGCCATTCTTCTGAGCGCCGGGAGAGGTTCGCGCCTGCTGCCGCTGACAGAGTCCCGCCCCAAATGTCTTTTGCCGGTCCAGGGCACGACGCTGCTCGGCCATCAGCTCGATACGTTGGAAGCAGCGGGCCTTCGGGATGTCACGGTGGTCACGGGGTTCCTTCCAGACCTCGTTGAAGCGGAGATTGCCCAGCGCACCGGACCGCTGAAAGCTAAGCCCTTCTTCAATCCGTTCTTTCAGGTTGCCGACAACCTCGCCAGCTGCTGGATGGTCCGGGAACAGATGGAGGGTGATTTCCTTCTGATCAACGGGGACACGCTGTTTTCCCTGGATCTGCTCGGGAAAGTCATAGACGCGCCGCCTGCGCCCATTCTGGTTACAATCGATCAGAAGGACAGTTACGATCAGGATGACATGAAGGTCACCCTGTCGGGCACCCGGTTGACCGGCATCGGGAAGTCCCTTCTGCCACCGGAAACACATGCAGAATCCATCGGCATGCTTCGCTTTGTGGGCGCCGGTCCGCAGATTTTTCGCGAAAAGCTGGATCAGATGATGCGCACGCAGGATGGTATTCATGCCTGGTTCCTCAAAGCGATCAATGCGATCGCCACCACAAGCGGAGGCGTCGAGACCGTGTTGATCCGGGGACACCGATGGGCCGAAGTTGATACGGTCGCAGACTTTGAAGCCCTCACATCGCAAGGGTTCTGAGAACAGGATGGAGACCGCCAAGTATTCTCCGCCGTCTCGTCTCCTGGTAATGGCAATTGGAGAAGCTCACCAGCTGCTCCACATACTTGGTCCCGCCAGAGCCCTTTGCCGTATGGGGTTCAACGTGGATGTTCTTGTCTCGACGCACTGGCATGAACAGCTGATCGCCACGCACGCCCCGGAACTTGCAGGACACATCATTCGCACACCGGTGTTCTATAGCGGCAAACCCCTGCATCACTGCCCGCCCCGACTCCCCAATATCCTGCTCAGCGCAGCGCGAGCCGCCCGCTACGACGCCCTTCTGACGCCCGAGCGCACATCCACCCTTCTCCGAAAGCTTCTGGGCAGGCGCTGCCCCAGGCTCATCCACATCCTTCACGGCGCCGGCGACCGCGCCCAAGGCTATGAAGACCGTATACGGCTGTTTGACCTCGTTTTCGTGGCAGGCCAGAAAGACTATGACGCTTTCCTCCAGTATGGCCTCGCGACGCCGGAGACATGCCACATCATCGGCTATTGCAAGTTTGATGTCCTGCCCGCCGCCGCTCCCCGATTCTTTGAAAATGATCGGCCTGTTGTCCTTTACAACCCCCACTTTGATGAAGTGCTCGGCTCATGGCTCAAATTCGGACCTGCTCTGATCGCGCAATTTGCGGCTACGCGAGACTTCAACTTCATCATCGCCCCGCATCTGAGATTGCGGGGCAAGGGGCGGCGGATCTTTGAGCAGCTTGCCCGGTCAAACACATCTCCGAACCTGCGCTTCGATGGCGGCAGCCTTCATTCCATCAACATGGACTATACCCGGTCTGCCGGCATCTATCTGGGAGATGTCAGCAGCCAGGTTTATGAATTCCTGCAGACCCCAAAGCCTTGCGTCTTCCTGAATGCTCAGAATACAGACTGGCAACACAATCCCTTCTACCGGCACTGGGGATATGGGGAAGTTGCGACCTCTCCGTCAGAAGCCATCGACCATATCCAAACCGCACACGCCGATCATGCCAGGTTCCGCGCTGTCCAGCAGGCAGGCTTTGCCGCAGCGATCGCGCCCGCCTCGACATCCACCTCCCAGCAGGCCGCTGAAATCATTCGGCAGTTTCTCGCATCAGCCTGATAGCTGGCGCAGAAATCACGGGTGCCCGTCAGACGATAGCGTCCCAGTCACAGCTGAGACGCGCCGCCGCGTTGATGATGCCCACCATGGAATAGGTCTGCGGGAAATTACCCCACAATTCACCCGTACGCGGATCGACATCTTCGGAGAGAAGGCCGAGCCGGGTGCGTTGGGAGAGGACCGCCTCAAACATCGCGCGCGCCTTGTCGAGCTGTCCGGTCCGCGCCAGCGCGTCGATATGCCAGAAGGTGCAGGCGGTGAAGGCCGTTTCAGGGGCGCCGAAATCGTCGGGCATACGGTATCGGAAGACATGGTTGCCCACTCGCAGCTCTTCATCAATCCGGTCGACCGTCGCCATAAATCTCGGGTCCATCGGATCTATAAATCCGATCTCGGCCATCAGCAGCACGGACGCATCAAGCGCATCCCCTCCAAAGGCGCCGGTGAAGGCGTTGCGCTCACTGTTCCAGGCTTTCTCCAGAATGACGCCCTGCATTTCGCGTGCGCACGCGGCCCAGTGCGCGGCGCGGTCGTGCAGGTTCAGCGCTGAGGCAATACGGGCAAGCCGGTCGCAGGCGGCCCAGCTCATGATAGCCGATGAGGTATGGACCGCTTCCCGGCCGCGATACTCCCAGATGCCGGCATCGGGCATCTGGTAGACCTCATAGGCCCGGCGGCCGACCGCTTCAAAATGCTCAAACTCGATCGGGCCGGCCTTGGTCAGAAGCCGCTCGTCCAGAAAGGCCTGCGCGGCGCCGAGCACAACATGTCCGTAGACGTCATGTTGTACGTGTTCGGCCGCCTGGTTGCCGAACCTGACAGGCCCCATCCCCCGATATCCCGGCAAATGGCCGGGAATATCTTCCGTCAGCTGTTCCTCAAGAGCGATCCCGTAAACCGGCTGGATATGCCCGCCTTTGGTATGAACCACGATGTTGCGCAGGAATGCGAGGTAGCGCTCCAGGGTTCCCATCGCAGACAGTCGGTTGAGCGCCGTGACGGTGAAATAGGCGTCCCGCAACCAGCAGAACCGGTAATCCCAGTTTCGCGCAGAGCCGGCATGTTCGGGAATACTGGTCGTCAGGGCCGCGACGATGCCGCCAGTTTCCTCGTACACGCAAAGCTTGAGCGTGATGGCGGCCCGGATCACCGCGGCCTGCCATTCGGGAGGGGTCGCGAGGCGCCGCGCCCAATCCTGCCAATGCTCCTCTGTCCGGGCCAGCCAGTCAGACGCAAGATTTGCCGGCGTGTCCGAGAGAGGCTCGTCCGGACCAAGGATGAAGGTCGTGTCCCGGTCGAGCACGAACTCGGTATGTTGTGCCACATAGGCCAGCGGCGCGTCAGTCGTCAGGCGAAACCCGGACGCTTCGTCGAGGAAGGAAATGTGCGACACGCCCCGGCGCGCCGGCATCGGGCATTTTCCTCGGCCGGTCTCGCCCGAGACAGTGAGCCGGATCCGGGGCATCCCGCGCAGAGGTGTGATCCGCCGCACGATGGAGGCCGGCCGGAACATCCGTCCCCGGTCGGTAAACCTCGGGGCAAAATCCGTGATCATTACAGCGGACCCATCTGCCGCTTCCAGCGTCGTCTCCAGGATCGCCGTATTGCGGCGGTAGGTGTGATACGCCCCGGTGAAACCGGCCAGCTCAACGCCAAACTTGCCACCCCCGCCCAGCAGGCTGTTGAACACCGGCTCGCCATCAAGCCTTGGAAGGCAAAGCCAACCGATCTCTCCGAATTCGTTGATCAGGGCGGCAATCGTTCCGTTGCCTATGATCCCGAGTTCCAGATTGGTCATGTCAGTCCTCTTTCCAGCCAGTCCCACACGCCTGCAGGATCAGCAATTCTGTAAGGCGCAGCGCTCTGCCCCTGCCCGATCTTGATGGCCGAGCCACCGGTTTCAAGACTTGCGATCATCGCGTCTTCATCGGTTGTGTCGTCCCCTATCATCAGAGGTGTACGGCCTGCAAAGGGGGACCGCATCATCAGCTCACGGACACAGTTTCCCTTATGCGCACTGACCGGCCTGGCCTCAATCACCATCTTTCCCGCCTGGAGGGTGTAGTCTGGAAACGCCTCCAGGAGGGCGGCAATACCCGCCTCAAGGGACGCGGCTTCTTCCGGGGCCTGCCGGTAATGTACCGCCAGGACCGGCCCCTTGGGCTCGATCCGCACGCCGGCCTTGTCCTGCACCAGTTCCGAGAGCGCCGCGACAAGGCCGGCCGGCGCTTGCGGAAGGGTCTCGGGCGGGGCCGCGCCGGGCGGGCAGACATAGGCGCCGTGGCCACCGGCGCGCCAGAGCCCTGCCGGGATTCTCAGGGCAAGATCACGCACATCCCGGCCGCTCAGGATAACCAGAGCGCCGTCAAGTTTCCGGGCAAGCTGCAACAAAAGCGCCGCGCCACCTTCAGGAAGAGATACGGTGTCGGGATCAGACTGGATCGGCGCAAGCGTTCCATCAAAGTCCAGAAACAGGGCCGTGGAAGGGGTCAGTAAGGGAAGCGTCATTTATTCCGGGAAAATCAGAGGGAAGAGTTGGGCGCAGGCGATCAGATATCAGCGCGAAGGTCCGTGAGAAACAGGTCTCGCCACCAGGCAATATCGGTGCGCCGGACAACATCCCGAAGCGCTTCCCACCGCCGCTTTCTTTCCTCAAGCGGCATGGTGAGGGCAATCTGAATGGTGTCGGCCAGCGTGTAGCGATCATGCGGATTGACGATGAGCGCTTCCTCAAGCTGCTCTGCCGCGCCGGCAAACTCCGAGAGAATAAGGACGCCGGGGTCCTCGGGGTCCTGCGCCATGACATATTCCTTGGCGACAAGGTTCATGCCATCGCGCAGCGGGGTGACGAGGCCCACCCGCGCGATACGGAAAAGACCTGCGAGTTCATCACGGGAATAGCTGCGGGCCAGATAGCGCACAGGGATCCAGTCAAGATCGCCATAATCCCCATTGATGCGGCCGACCAGCTGATCGAGTTCATGGCGCAGCTGGCGGTATTCTTCCACCTTGGTGCGGGACGGCGTAGCAATCTGCGTGACCGATACCTTGCCGTGCAGTTCCGGGTGATTGTCGAAGAAAGCCCCGACGGCTTCAAACCGCTGCGGCAGTCCCTTGGAATAATCCATCCGGTCGACCCCGATGATCAGGTCGCGGTTTCCGAGGAACCGGCCGATCCGGGAGGCTGCCTCATCGGCCGCCGGGCTGCGCGCGGCTTCTTCAAAGGCCGCCGCATCAATCCCGATGGGATAAACGCCAACGCGCACCCTCCGCCCACCGACAATATAAACCGGCGCTTCGGACGCGTCGGCGTCGAGGCTGTCGACCAGGTAGCGGGTGAAATTCGTTCGGTCTGATTCAGACTGAAAGCCGATCAGATCAAACTGGCAGAGGGCGTGGGCAAGCCAGCTGTGTTCGGGCAAGGCGCGGAACATGTCCGGTGTTGGAAACGGAATGTGCAGGAAAAAACCGGTCCGCCCCTTCCAGCCGGCCCGGCGCAGAGCGTCGGCCATCGGCAGGAAGTGGTAATCGTGCACCCACACCATGTCATCTTCGCGGAGGTGTTCGATCGTGAGATTTGCCAAGCGCTCATTGACCGCCAGATAATGATCGAAGGCGTCGCGGTCGAAGGTCGCTAGATCTACCCGGTAGTGAAAGATCGGCCACAGCGTGCTGTTGGAATAGCGAAGATAGAAGCCGTCATGCTCGTCTTCGGTCATGTCCGTCAGAAGGAAGGACACCCCGTCTTCTGATTCGAACTGCCGGCTGCCCGGGCTGTCGCTGACGATATCGCCTGACCAGCCTGCCCAGAGGCCGCCAGTCGCTTTCAGCGCGTCCCAGACTGCGACGGCAAGCCCGCCGGCCTGCGCGCCGGTATCAGCTGCCGTCCTGTTGGATATCGCTACAAGGCGCGCCAAATCTGCTCCAATCCCTACTGCTCAGTCTCAGGACTGCCGATTACGGCAGCTTAGATCCGGGATGTCCACCCGAAGACATGGGATTTGTAAGACTTTCAAGGCGATTGCATGCCAATTGGCTTCGCCCCCCGCGCGCGATCAGGCAGCCCGAAGGGGATCAGCCCCACCCGGCCTGGCAGCTAGCGCTTCAGATGCTCAAGGCCCTTGATCGCGCCCGGTGCCGCAACCGGCTGACCGCCCGGCTTCGCCTTGACCTTTTCGGCCTTCGGCTTGCGGACTTCCTTTTTGGATTTCATTTGACCTTTGGCCATCGGTTCAGACTTTCAGCAACCGGGGCCAGAATCGCCCCTTTCCATGAATGTGGGGGGTAACTGAGAGGAATGTAAGGCAGGCGAGCCTGACTTATTGAACGCCCTGTTGAACGCCTTATTCCACAGCCTTGGGGACCACAAAAAACCCGTGCTCGCTGCGCGGGGCGTTGGCCAGCACCTGGTCCTGAATGTTGCCATCGGTCACGACGTCGTCCCGCATCGGCAGGGTCGTCTCGACCACCGAGGTCATCGGCTCGACGC
>JBKBRT010000166.1:0-6777 GCA_046291585.1 Hyphomonas sp. | reverse complement strand
AGCAGATCGCCGCGCGCGGGCGCGAAGTGGGCATGGAAGTGGTCTATGAAGGCATCCGCTTCACGCCCGCCGAGATCGCCGCGCAGGCGAAGGAAGCCAGGGCGCATGTGGTCGGTCTCTCTATCCTTTCGGGCAGCCATCTTGATCTCGTCCGCGAGACCGTTGCGGAGCTGCGCAAGCTCGGCCTTGAGAACGTGCCGGTGGTTGTCGGCGGTATCATCCCGCCCGAAGATGGCCGCGCGCTGCGCCAGATGGGCGTGGCGGCCGTTTATACGCCCAAGGACTTCCGCATCACGGAGATCATGGGCGACGTCACCCGCCTTGTTGAAAAAGCCTGGCTTGTGAAGGGATAACTCCAGAACTCTGTAGCTGGCCTTGCGGGGCGGGCAGAAAGCTGACTAACGAAAGCGAAGTCAGATGACGGAGCGCCTAGCCCATGCCGACTGCTGCCCCGTTCCAGCTTGGCTGGGAAGAATGGATTTCTCTGCGCGAGCTCGGCCTTCCGGCCATCAAGGCCAAGATCGATACCGGCGCCAAGACGTCTGCGCTGCATGCCAGCGTGATCGAGCCGTTCGGGCCCGCGCACGCCCCGCAGGTACGCTTCCTGATCCAGCCTGACCCCGGTGATCCTGCCCTTGAGATCACCTGCTCGGCCCCGGTGGTCGACCGCCGCGAGGTGGCCAGTTCCAATGGCGAGCGCGAGCTGCGTTATGTGATCGAGACCCATGCCGAGATGGGCGGCCTCGCCTGGCCGATCCAGCTGACGCTGTCGAACCGAGAGACGATGACCTACCGGATGCTGCTCGGGCGCGGCGCCATCCAGCCAAGCTGGATCATTGATCCGAATGCGTCCTTTCTCCAGCCCCAGCTCAGCTTCCAGACGTATCAGGGCCTGCCGCGCCGCAAGCCGGTGAAGCGGCCTCTGCGCATCGCCCTGCTGACGCGTGAGCCGAAAAACTATTCCTCCCGGCGCCTGATTGAGGCGGCCGAAAAGCGCGGCCATGTGATCGAGGTGATTGATACGGCCCGCTGCTATATGCGCATCGGCGCGGTCGACGCCGAAGTGCACTATGATGGTCAGGCGCTGCCGCGCTATGATGCCGTCATCCCGCGCATCGGCGCGACGATTACCGATTATGGCATGGCGGTGCTGCGCCAGTTTTCAAACACCGGTGCCTTCTGCCTCAACACGGCCGGGGCGATTGGCCGATCGCGTGACAAGCTGCTCGCCCATCAGATGCTGGCGCGGGCAAAGATCGCCATGCCGATCACCGCCTTTGCCCACAGCCCGAAGGATACCGCCGGGCTCGTCGCGCTGGCGGGCGGGGCGCCGATCGTGCTGAAGCTGCTCTCTTCCACGCAGGGGAAGGGCGTGCTGCTGGCGGAATCCCGCAAGTCGGCCGAGCGGCTGGTGGACGCGTTCCGGGGGCTCGACGCAAACTTTCTGGTTCAGGAATTTGTCGAAGAGGCAGGCGGGGCGGATGTGCGCGCCTTTGTGGTGGGCGGCAAGGTGGTGGGCGCCATGCGCCGCCAGGCGGAAACGGGCGAGTTTCGCTCAAACCTCCACCGGGGCGGCACGGCGAGCGAAGCCAAGCTCTCCCCGCAGGAGCGGGACGTGGCGCGCGAAGCGGCCAAGGTGCTGCGGCTGGAAGTGGCGGGAGTTGACCTCTTGCAGACCAAAGACGGGCCGAAGGTTCTGGAGGTCAATTCCTCGCCTGGCCTCAAAGGCATCGAGAAAGCGACCGGCAAGGATATTGCCGCGCGCATTGTCGAGCATCTTGAGAAGGTCGTCCGCCCCCTTTCGCGCCACCGGGAGCCGCTTTAGAGGCGCGCCTCAATGGCGGCTGAACAGGCGGCCTTCTTCCGTAACGAAAATCACTACCAGCGAGGCTGCGCCCAGGATCACGAAGCCGAATGTCAGCGGCACGGTGGTGCCGTCAAACTGCGATCCGATGATCATGCCGATGATGCTGGAGATCATGGTCGTCGCAAAGCCATAGGCGGCCGACGCCGTGCCCGCGATCGTGCCAAGCGGCTCCATCGCAAGCGCCGAAAAGTTTGATCCCATCATGCCAAAACAGGCAAAGCCGATGGCAAAAAGCGGGAAGAACACGGCGAAGTTCTCGCCCCAGGCAAGGGTCGCCAGGGTGAGGATGAGCGAGGAGAGGATGAAGGTGAAGAGGGCAATATGGCTGATGCGGCGCATGCCGACCTTCTCCACGAGGCGGGAGTTGGCAAAGTTCGAGACGGCAAGGGCCGCCGCAATGCCGGCAAACCAGTAGGCGAAGGTGTCGCCCTGATCGAACACGTCGCGGAAGACCTGTTCGGATGAGGCAATGAACGCAAACAGAGAGCCAAAGACGAGGCCCGAGGCGAGCATGTATCCAAACGCCACCCGCGTGCGGATCACCTGCAGGTAAGCCGTCATGACACTGCCGAAATTCAGCGGCCGGCGGGCCGCGGCAGGCAGGCTTTCGGGCAGGCGAAACCACGTCCAGACCAGGATCATCGCGCCCCATACAGCAAGCACGACGAAGATGCCTTCCCAGGGCGCCACATAGAGTATGAGCTGACCGATCGTCGGGGCGATGATCGGCACGATCATGAAGATCGTCATCACCAGCGACATGAAGCTCGCCATCGCCCGTCCGGAAAACAGATCCCGCACCACGGCTGCGGCCACTGTCCGGGCGCCGGAGGAAAACACGCCCTGCAGAAAACGCGCGGCCAGCAAGGCCCAGAAATCCTGTGCCAGGATGCAGAGAAGGGCAGTGAGCACATAGCCGATGAGGCCGATGAACAGCGGCGCGCGCCGGCCGAAGCGGTCGGTGATCGGGCCCCAGATCAGCTGGGGCGCGCCAAAGCCCAGCACATAGGCGAAGATGATCATCTGCTGGCGGTTCTGGTTGCCGCCGTCCTCAGTCAGGCCGGTGGCGCGCGCGATCTCGCTGAGCGCAGGCAGCATGATGTCGATGGCAATCGCGTTGAGGGCCATCAGGCCCGCGACAATTGCCACAAATTCAACCTTGCGCATGCCTGTCGGTGGGGGCGCGTGAAGGCCATCGGCCTTGCCCGCTTCACTTCCGTCCATGGGTCCGGTCTTTCCAATATCTCGTCAAAATCGGTCAAATGCCAGGTTTTGGCAGGACCGCCTGTCAATCACCGGGCCTTTTGAACCCATCTCTCCGGCTTGGCCAGAGTGCCCCGCAGTCAAATACACGGCAGGGGATAATCGTGTTGCCAAATGTACACTTAAGTCGCCTCTGGCACAGTGATAGGGAGTCAGGCCATGAAAACATCGATGTTTCCGACCAGGCACTGGGTGGCGCTCGCGGCCGCAAGTGTGTTTGCAGTTCAGGCGTGCGGCGGCGGCGGGGGAAGCTCAAGCCCACCACCCCCGCCACCTCCCCCCCCACCGTCAGCCAACCAGCCGCCGGTCATCAACTCGCCTGGCGCCGTCACTATTGATGAGGGCACCACGGGCGCCGTTTATACGCTGGCCGCATCCGATCCCGACGGGGATACACTGACGCGGGAGCTGGTCGCAGGCGGAGATGCGGGCCTGTTCAGTTTCAACGCCTCATCCGGGGTGCTTTCTCTAGCCGCGCCGCTTGACTTTGATGCGCCGGCAGATGCCAACCGGGACAATATCTACGAGATCACCTTCCGGGTCAGCGATGGCCGGGGCGGCACCGCCACCCGCGCGGTGCAGATCCGCGTGCAGGCGGCCGCCGGGCCGGCGGGCATGACCCTGACGCGCGTGGCGACGGGGTTCTCTGGCCCGCTCTTTCTGGAAGGTATTCCGGGCACGGACCGGGTCGTGGTCCTTGAGAAAGGCGGGCGGGCGAAAGTGGTTAATCCTGAGACAGGCGCGGTCGACAACACCAACCTGTTTCTCAACATCTCCGGAGACGTGTCGACCAATGGTGAGCAGGGGCTTGTCGGGATGGCCTTCTCCCCGAACTTCACCACGGATCGCAGCGTTTTTGTGAACCTCACGAACGCGTCCGGAAATACGGAGATCCGCCGTTACCAGACCGAGGCCTCAAATCCCCTCCGGATAGATCCGTCCACAATGGACGTCATCCTGACGATCAATCAGGTCGATCAGTTTCACAATGGCGGCTGGCTTGGTTTCGGAAATGACGGGATGCTGTATCTGGCAACCGGCGATGGGGGCGGACAAGGCGGGACAACCGCTGCGGAGAATGCGCAGAACACCAGCTCCCTCCTCGGCAAGATCCTGCGGATTGACCCCCTCGGCGGCGACGATTTTCCAAACGATCCGAACCGCGACTATCGCATCCCCGCCGGCAACGCCTTCGCGGGCGGCGCGGGCGGTGCGCCCGAGATCTTTGCGGTGGGGCTGCGCAATCCCTGGCGGTCGAGCTTTGACGCACAGACCGGCGACCTGTTCATTGCCGATGTCGGGCAGGGCGCAATCGAAGAGATCAACCGCATGCGACCCGGCGATGTGGGCGTGAATTTTGGCTGGGCCGAGCGCGAGGGAACGCAGGAATATGATGGCCCCGACTCTGCGGCCTACACCCCGCCGGTTGCCGAATACGGACATGGCGCAGGCCCGACGCAGGGGCGGTCGATCACGGGCGGGTATGTCTATCGCGGCAATATCGCCCCGATCCGGGACCATTACCTGTTTGCCGATTTCATCAGCGGCAATGTGTGGTCTGTCCCGGTTTCATCGCTGGTTGTCGGGCAAACGCTGCAGGCCAGCCAGTTCAATCGCCTGAATGACGTGCTTGTGCCCGATGCCGGCACGTTGAGCCAGATATCCAGTTTCGGCCGTGACAATACGGGCCGGATCTACATCGTCTCGTTCGGGGGCAGCGTGTTCCGGATTGAGGGCGCCCCTTAAAGGGCGCCCCCCCCGTACATCCGAAAGACAAGATCAGGGCGCGGTGCGCTGGATCTGGCCGGCGAGGTTGAAGATCACCTGATCGGCGTCGAAATAGGCGACATCATCGGGCTTTGGCCCTTTGCCCATGACGATCTCAGCGCTGGCAATATAGCTCGTCTGCTCGCGATAGCTGACCGGACCGTCCCAGAAGGGATCGTAGAAGCCGTAGCGCAGGCTGCGATAGGGGTCATGGAAATACGACGCGCGCGGCCCGAAATACCGGTAGCTCAGCGGGAAGTGGCTGTAATAGGGCGAATAGGATGCGCCCGTCGGAATGACCCGCGTATTGGCATCGGTATCCCGGCGCACGACGCGGAAATTGTCATATCCGTTCTGCCGGGTGAGCTCGGCCGCCCGGAACAGAAGGTAGGTCTCCACCGTCTTGCGATCGGTCAGCGAGTTACCCGAGAACTCCACCTGGAAACGGTTGTCCTCGATCTTCATTTCCGAAAAGCCGCGATCCGACGGGGTCGCAGGCTGGTAGGGGGTTGCGGTGGCGCACGCCGCGGTAAAGGCGAGCGCGGCGATGGCAGCCGTTAGGCTAAGGCGTTTCATGGCGACGGCCTCCAGAGTTTCTAAGCACTATATAGTGTGACTCCCCGAAGATGAACGCCACCCAACACGCCAGTTCACAACAACGTGAGACCCAGCCGATCAGTTCCGCCCGCCTGCCGGTTCATTTCCGTATGTTCAAACCCCTACGGCCAGCATGGCCTGATAGGCAGGCCTGGCCGTCACGCGGTCGAGCCAGGACTTCGTGGCCGGCCGGTTGGCCAGCCCGCGCTGCGCGTCGGTCGTCACAATCTGGAAGCCCATCAGGCAGTCTGCCGCCGTGAATGTGTCCCCGGCAAAATAGGCATGCTTCGACAGGTGCGCCTCGATATGCGCGGCCACCTTTTCGCGCTCTCCGGCGATCATCTGCGCCACCGGACCGTCCGTGATTCCGGCCATACCGGTATAGAGCGCCAGCAGCCCTGGCAGGAACACGGCGCCCTCGGCCGAATGGACCCATTCGAGGTAGCGCGGAAAATCCGCAGAGTCCGTCTTTGGATGCAGCTTGTGAGCGGTGTCGAACTTCGCCAGCAGGTATTCTGCAATCGCCCCGGTCTCGGCAATCACGACATCGCCGTCTTCCAGCAGCGGCGACTTGCCGAGCGGATGGATAGTCTTCAGGTCCGGCGGCGCGAGCCGCGTCGTCTCGTTGCGCTTGTGGTGGACAATCTCGTGCGGCACGCCGAGCTCAAGGAGGAGCCAGACGATGCGCTGAGAGCGCGAGGCGTTGAGATGGTGCAGTTTGAGAGCCACCGGGAATTTCCTCCGTATCTGGATAAAAAAGAAGCGGCAGC
Organism: Hyphomonas sp.; assembly: GCA_046291585.1. Taxonomy (GTDB): domain Bacteria; phylum Pseudomonadota; class Alphaproteobacteria; order Caulobacterales; family Hyphomonadaceae; genus Hyphomonas. The sequence continues at coordinate 513 of JBKBRT010000166.1, read as the reverse complement.
TTTATGAGGCTGCCGCTTCGGTTATCTTGCTGCCAAGCGATGCTTACGCCGCTTTGTAGCCGATCACGGCTTTGACTTCGAGGAACTCTTCAAAGCCATGCTCGCCCCATTCGCGGCCATTGCCCGACTGGCCATAGCCGCCGAACGGCGCCGAGAAGTCAGGGCGTGCACCGTTGACGAGGATCTGACCGGCGCGGATGCGGTTGGCAATTTCATTGGCTTCTTTTTCCGGGCCCTGAACATAGCCGGCGAGACCGTAAACGGTGTCGTTGGCCATTTCGACAGCGTCGTCCACAGTATCATAGGGGATCATGACGAGCACCGGCCCGAAGATTTCTTCGCGCGCGATGGTCATCTCATTGGTGACGTTGGCAAACACGGTCGGGCGGGCAAAGTAGCCCTTGTTGAAGCCTTCCGGGCGTCCCGGGCCACCGGCGACGAGGGTTGCGCCCTCTTCGATGCCCTTCTGGATCAGGTCCTGAACCTTCTGATACTGGTTGCCGTTCGAGATCG
>JBKBRT010000165.1:0-6852 GCA_046291585.1 Hyphomonas sp. | reverse complement strand
GAAAACCCCCAAAACTCGCCCTCACCGCCATCATGCGAAAGCTCGCCATCCTCGCCAACGCCCTCATCCGGGATAATCGAAAATGGACCCCAAAACCTCATCGACCAACACGGATACTCAGAATGAGCTTCGAGAATCAAATACTCACACCAAGAAGCTCATCCTGAGCGAAGTCGAAGGATGGCGGGCAAGGCAAGGTGAGAGAGGGTGCCGGATCGGCCCCTTGGGCCGTCCGGGATGACACTTTAAGGAATCAGGTCCGGACGGTGCCGCGGACGATCCGTCCGTTGCGTTCGATTTCGATTTCCCAGTCGCGGGTGTTCTGTTTGAGAACGTCCTGGATTTCCTTGACCGTCTTGGTCTGTTTTCCGTTTACGGAGCGAATGATGTCGCCCGGGCGGAAATAGTTGCGCGAGATGGTGCCCCGGGTGACCGAGTGGACATAGATGCCCGAGCCCCGCGTGAAGGGATCGAGGCCGTTTTCTTCGGCGAGGCGGGGGGAGAGCTCGATCACGCGGGCGCCGTTGAAGACAGAGCCATTGGTGAGGAGGACCACATCAGCCTCGGTTGCGCCGGGAGGCGGCTCGACGGTCACGTTGATGGTCTGGGCCTTGCCGCCGCGCAGAACAGAGAGCTTCGCCTGCTCGCCGGGATTACGGATGGCGGCGAGGAATTTGAGGCCTTTTTCATCAAACACTTCGCGGTCATCGATCCGGGTCACGAGATCGCCCCGGCGCAGGCCGGCGCTTTCGGCCGGGCCGCCGGGATAAACTTCGGTGACCATCACGCCGACGGGGCGGTCGAGGCCTTGCGCCCGGGCAATGTCGAAGCTGACCGATTGCGCGGCGAGGCCGAGCCAGGGGCGCACGAAGGTGCCGCCATTGACGGCCGCGTCGACCACGCGCTTGACCATTTCAGCGGGAATCGCAAAGCCGATGCCGACCGAGCCGCCGGTGCGCGAGAAGATCGCCGTGTTGACGCCGACAAGCTGGCCGCGCGTGTTGACGAGGGCGCCACCGGAATTGCCGGGGTTCACCGCCGCGTCAGTCTGGATGAAGAAGGAGTAGTCGTTGATACCCACATCCGTGCGCGCGGTGGCGGAGATGATGCCGTTGGTGACGGTCTGGCCGACGCCGAACGGGTTGCCGATGGCGAGGACAAGATCTCCGACCTGCGAATCGCGCGTATCGGCGAAAGGGAGCACCGGCAGGGCGCGGCCTTCGGTGTTGATCTTCAGGACGGCGAGGTCTGTGCGCTCATCGCCGAGCAGCAGTTCGGCGGGGTATTCGCGCCGGTCACTGAGAACGACCCGGAACGTGTCAGCGCCCTGGATGACGTGGTTATTGGTGACGATGATGCCGTCTGCCCCGACGATGACGCCGGAGCCGAGCGAGTTCTGGACGCGGCTCTGCGGGGCAACGCCGAACATCATCTGTTCCAGTGTCATGCCGCGCTGGGAGACGTTTTTCTCTGAATAGACGTTGACCACCGCCGGAGAGGCCTGGCGTACGAGCGGCGCGAAGGTGAGGCTGATCTCAGCGGTGGAGGCGGGCACGCGCTCGTCAGGCGCGGCCTGTGGCGCAGTCTGCTGGGAAGCGCCCTGGGCGAAGACGGGCATGATGGCCATCATCAAGGCCATGATCGCGGCGAGGAAGGCGGCCGCAAGCAGCTTGGAAACGTGTCGGGTCATGTTCATGAGATGGGTCATGATCATGGCTCTATTGCGGAGCGAATTATGGCGCAATCGCGCCCAGATGACATTTCAGACAGGTCATACCGCCGCAGGGGAGCGTCGCCGCCCCCCTGCCCGGCGCGCCGTGTTTACTGCGCATCCTGCTCGGCCTGACGCACTTTCAGCTTTTCAAGATTGTCGGCATGGCTCTCGCGGCTGATCCGGTAGAAGCTGATGCAGATGAGCATCAGGGTCCAGGCTATGATCAGCGAGATGCCATAGCCCCAGCCGAGCATCCGGATCTCGTCCGGCGTGGCCGCGTCAACGCCCCCGCCCTGGGACAGGCCGGCTACGGCAAGCACCATGGAGGCGGTGATGACCCCCGCCCCCTGCGAGAGTTTGCGGATGAAGCTGATGCCGGCAAAGAAGATGCCTTCCGAGCGCCGGCCGGTCTGAAGCTCTGAATCTTCCACGATGTCGGCCACCATGGAGCCGAGCAGCATCTGCGTGGCGATGATCAGGGACAGATCGAAGATGGTGATAGAGATGATGATCAGGAACAGCTCGTCCGTCCCGTTGGGGGGCAGCAGGCCGAAGAGGCGCAGGAAGACCGGCAGGGGCGCGATGGTGAAGGCGAGCGCGCCGATGGTCATGGCGCCGCGTTTCTTGCCGAACGTCTTGCCGACGATGGGCGCGATGATGAGCGCCAGGACCGCCGAGATATAGACCCCCATGGTTAGGTTGGCGATCTGGGTGTTATCGAACTCCCAGAAGATGGTGTTGATGTACTGGTTCAGCGTTGCCGAAATGCCCGTCGCGATCAGGCCGCAAAGCGTAGCAATGAACAGCGCGCGGAAGGACGGGTTGGAGATCGTCTCGAAGATTTCCGCGAAGATGCGCCCGATGGTGAGATTGCGCGCCGGCGGGGCGGCTTTCAGGTTCGGGATGTGGCTGTGCGTCCCGGCGGCGCAGATGAAGACGGCCAGCAGGATGCAGACCGCCGCGACCGTGCCGTAGGTGTTCCACCCCTCAATATTGAAGACGCCGACCGGTATGTCCTCCGTCGGCACCAGGAGGAACCGGAACAGCAGGATCTGGATCGTCAGGCCGCCGAACCAGCCGAAGAAATAGCGCAGCGACATGAGCGAGGTGCGCTCGTCATAATCGGAGGTGAGCTCTGCCGACAGGGCGGAACTGGGCACATCATAGAAGGTGAAGCTGATCCGCACGAGGATGGTGGTGGCCACCAGCCAGGGGAAGAGATCGTTGCCGGTCATCCCTTCGGGCGGGTTCCAGGTGAGGAAGTAGGTCACCGCAGTGGGGATCAGCGCGGCATACATGAAGGGGTGGCGGCGCCCGAAGCGGGTGCGCATGTTATCCGACCAGTAGCCGACGACGGGATCGGACACCGCATCGATGACCAGCGCGATCAGCAGGGCGAGGCCGACTAGGCCGGCATCCACGCCCATGATGTTGCTGTAGAAGAAAAGGAGAGCGTAATCGAAACCGTTATTCTTGATGCCATCCGCCGCGCCGCCAATTCCAAATGACAGGCGCGTGAAAAGGCCCGGCTTCCCTGACTGTGTCAGTGCCATTCATTCCTCCCGAATTTTGTTGTGTGGTGCTTAAGCCTTCAGAGGCCGAGCACCATCTTCGCTATGATGTTTCGCTGGATCTCGTTGGATCCGGCGTAGATGGATGTTTTCCGATAGTTGAAATAGCTGGGCGCCGCCGTGAGCGTATGCTCCGGAGTCGGAGATTTCACATTGGAACCGGGCTCAGCCAGAGCAATTGTGTCCTGCATGAAGGGGTTGCCATAAAGGCCGGCCGCTTCAAGCGTCAGCTCGGTGATTTCCTGCTGGCAGTCAGAGCCCTGATACTTCAGCATCGAGCTTTCCGGGCCGACATTCTGGCCAGCCGACAGGGCCGAGAGCACGCGCTGCTCGGTGGCGTCGATGGCCTCGATGCGCATTTCCAGCAAAGCAAGCTTGCGGGCGAAATCAGGATTGCGGATGACCGGTTCATTGCCGTCCGCCTCTTTGGAGGCGACCTTCTTGGTTTTACGCAGCATGTTGCGCAGGCCAGAAGCATAGGCATTGCCCCGCTCAAATTCGAGCAGGTATTTGGCGTAGGTCCAGCCCTTGTTCTCTTCGCCGATCAGCGCGTCCTTGATCTTGACACGCACATTCTCGAAGAAAACCTGGTTGATCTCATGCTGGCCTTCGGCGGGGCCGTCGAGCGTTGGCAGCGCACGCACGGTGATGCCCGGCAGGGTCATCGGGAAAACGATGAAGCTGATGCCTTCCTGGGGCTTGCCGGCCTTGCTGGTGCGCACCAGGCAGAAGATCATGTCGGCCCATTGGGCGAGCGTCGTCCAGATCTTTGAGCCGTTGAGGACATACTCATCCCCGTCCCGCACAGCGCTCATCTGCAGGCCGGCGAGGTCTGAGCCGGCGCCGGGCTCTGAATAGCCCTGACACCACCAGACATCGGAGGAGAGAATTTTCGGAAGGTGTTCTTTCTTCTGCGCCTCATTGCCGAACGCCATGATGACCGGGGCGACCATCGAGACACCGAACGGGGCTACATTGGGCGTGCCCGCGCCGGAAAGCTCGGCATGGAGAATGTGGCGCTGGGTGGCCGTGAGGCCGGGGCCGCCATGTTCCTTCGGCCAGTTGGGCGCGATCCAGCCTTTAGCCGCGAGCTTCTTCTGCCAGGCCACCTGGCTTGCCTTATCGACATAGCCATTCTTGGTGAGTGCCATCCTGGCACGCAGATCCGCGTCGAAGTTCTCCGCGATCCAGTCACGGACTTCCTGCTGGAATTTGAGATCGGACGGCGAAAGGGAGAGATCCATGACCGCCTCTCTCCTTATTCGACGATGTCGTAGTATTGAACGTCCGGCGCGCCTGCCAGAACAGCGCCGAGCTTTGGACCGGCGGCCTTGAAGTAATCGGTCTGGCCGTGGGACTTCAGCGCATCTGCCGAGGCATACTGCTCCATGAAGATGTATTCGGTGGAGGAACCCTTGGTCTTGTAGAGCTGATAAATGAGGCAGCCAGGCTCGTTTGCCTTGACCTTTGCCATCAGGTCCTTGGCGACCTGTTCAAACTCGGCCTGCTTGCCATCCTGAATTTTCAGCTTTGCGACTACACCGATCATCGTTTCCTCCGAAGATTATCGTTCTTCGCTACAGTATGGAGTCCGCGGCCTTCGGCAAGCCTTTCGCGAGGGCAGCCTCCCCCGAATTGCGTTTGCCGCGATGCGGCCGGCAATTGTCAGGGTTAATCTCCCGTTCCATCAAGATGGAACAGAACTTGCTGACCTCTCCCCAACACCCAATTGCCACACGGACCGGACGGGCATGCTGACCGCGATCAACACCGCAAGTTTCAAACCCGCCCCCCTGGGGGTGGACCCGGCTTCCATTCTGGCGGTGATCCCGGCGCTGAATGAAGCCCGGCATATCGAAACCTGCATCCGCTCCCTGATGACGGGCAGCCCGATCCTGCGCCTGGTGCCGTTAACCATTGCAGATGGCGGCAGCACGGACGAGACCGCTGCAATTGTTACGCGGCTGATGGCGGAGTTCCCGAACCTGCGACTGGTGGAGAACCCCAAGAAGCTGCAATCGGCGGCCATCAACCTGGCGGCCAGCGCCCATGCCACGCCGGCCACACGCTGGCTGGTGCGGTGCGACGCGCATTCGGTCTATCCTCAGAATTTCATCCTGCATGTCGCCGAAGCGCTTCAGCGCACGGGCGCCGCCTCGGTAGTCATTCCGATGGACGCTGTGGGCGAGACCTGTTTCGAAAAGGGCAATGCCTGGGTAGTCGATACCCTGCTCGGCTCGGGCGGGTCTGCTCATCGCGGCGGGCGTAAATCACATTTTGTTGATCACGGTCATCATGCCGGCTTCGATCTCAGCTGGTTTCAGAAGATTGGCGGCTATGACGAGGGCTTCTCGCACAATGAAGATGCCGAATACGATCACCGCCTTGGCCAGGCGGGTGGGAAGGTCTGGCTCGACGCGGATATCCGCATTCAGTATGTGCCACGCGGATCTGCTGGCGCCCTCGCCCGGCAGTATTTCAATTATGGTAAAGGGCGCGCCCGGAACCTGCGAAAGCACAATCGGCAATTGAAACCCCGCCAGGCGGTGCCCATCTTGGCGCTTGTCGGGTGCGTCGGCGGCCTGCTTGCGGGGATTTCCTTCCTCCCGGCGCTGGCGCTGCCCATCGGATATCTCAGCATTCTGGCGGGGGCATCTCTGGCAATCGCAGTGAAGCGCCGGTCAGCCTGCGGGTTGTTTGCGGGCGTGGCTGCCGGAACCATGCACATGGCGTGGGCCACGGGATTCATTTGGGAAAGTGTTTCCAGAAACCGTTGAATCCAACGGCGGTTTTCTTGGTTTTAAAAGGTTAATCGGGTAGTCTGGATGCTGCCCGCGGAAAAATACAGAATGGCTCTGACACGAGGAAAACTTACCGACGCTCTGAGAGCGCGATTTGGCCAGCTTTCCCGCTCGGCCGGCGCGGCGCGCCGTAGTCTGTTCTCCCCGTTCCGGTCCTCGCAGGAGGTTGGGCCCGATCTGCCCGTCACCGCGCCAACTCCCCCCCCGCCGCCCCAACGGGTCACACAGGCACCGGATGGGGTCTGCCTCTATGCGGTCGGCGATATTCACGGGCGAATGGACCTGCTGACCCGCCTGATCGAACTGATCGATGCGGACGCCGCCACACTGCCGGAAGGCGTCAAACCGCAGATCATCTTCCTCGGCGACTATATTGATCGTGGTCTGCAGTCGCGCGATGTGATCGAATATTTCGCGAGCGGCACGCTGGACCGGTATGATCCGGTGTTCCTGCTCGGCAATCATGAAGAGGCGCTGATGCGGTTTCTTCAGGAAGCAACCTTCGGAACCCAATGGGCCCGCTATGGGGGCGGCGAAACTCTTTATTCCTACGGATTTGCCCCGCCCAACACGCGCGCCAGCCTCAACTCGCATGAAGAGATGGCTAAGGCGCGTGAAGCCTGGGACAAGCTTTGGAACGCGTTTCGGGACCGCCTGCCCCCCACCCATCTGAGCTTCCTGCAATCGCTGAAAGCCTATCATGTGGCCGGCGATTACCTGTTCGTGCATGCCGGATTGCGGCCGGGCCTCAGCCTGGATGAACAGA
>JBKBRT010000164.1:0-6917 GCA_046291585.1 Hyphomonas sp. | reverse complement strand
TGGCGCAGCCCTGCCCGGCCTGCGGAAGCTTTACCCTGTTTGAAGCCTCCCCCGACGGTCATCAGGCCTGTGATACCTGTGGCGAGGAAAGCCGGGCGACCCAGTAAGCTGTCACATCAACGTGGCCGGCCGTATTTTCCCCTCCGAGGGGAGAATTAACCGTGCCGCAGCGTCATATTGTATTGCATGGCGGCAACAGTTACCGGCCTTTTACACTTCTTACTGTTTGTTCAGTTTAGACTTTTAGGAATTGCCATTATCCAAGTCATATGTTCGCGTCACAAATGCGTCTCGTCTCTGTCGCCGGTCTCATATCGGCTGCGTTTGCCACCACGGCTCTGGCGCAAAGCCAGCCCGTAGCCTGGTCCCCCAGCTATGGCGGCGCTTGCGCTGATTGTGATCTCTCTGGCCGGAACCTGTCGGGATGGACGCTGAACGGCGCAAATTACGCCGGCGCCCGCTTTGATTACGCCTTCATGCGCGGCGTACGCGCCACCGCCGTCAACATGCAGAGCGCCAATGTCACCGGCGCAGACCTTCGCGGCGCAGACCTGACCAGCGCCCGGTTTTCAGACGCGGTTTTCAACAATGCCCGCATGCAGGACATACAGGCCTCCGGCGCTGATTTCCGCCGCGCGCGGATGCAGGGCGCAAACCTTGAAAGAGCGCGCCTTATCGGCGTGAATTTCGAGGGCGCCTCGCTTCTCTTCGCCCGCCTTGAAACGGCTGATCTTTCCGGCGCAAACGGCACCGGGACAGTTCTGGACCGCGCCAATCTGCAGGGCACAATCTTCGACGGGGCAAACCTTTCCGAAGCGAGCTTCTCCGGCGCCGACGTGACAGGCGCGTCCTTCCGCGATGCCCGCCTGCCCGGCGCAGATCTCACCGGCGTGACCGGCGCGAGCACGGCCGACTTTACAGGGGCCTGCGGGTCGCTCACCACCCGCCTGCCCGCCGATCTGCGTCTGCCGCTGTGCGATGTTCCCGAACTCATCAGCAAACAAGACTGATCCGTCGCAGACAGACCTTTCAAAGCAAAACCGCCGGGCTGATCACCCGGCGGTTTGTTTTTCGGCTTGAGGCGCGGGGCTGGGCTTACGCCTTCACCACTGGCGCGAGGCGGATGTTCAGTTCCTTGAGCTGGCGCTCGTCCACCGGGCTCGGTGCGCCCATGAGAAGATCGCGGGCCTGCTGGTTCATCGGGAAGAGAATCACGTCCCGCAGGCTGTCGGTCTCGGCGAGCAGCATGACGATTCGGTCCACGCCGGGCGCAATGCCGCCATGGGGTGGGGCGCCGAAGCGGAAGGCGTTTAGCATGCCGCCGAACTTCGCCTCGACCACTTCAGGGCCGTAACCGGCAATCTCGAATGCTTTCAGCATCACTTCGGGACGGTGGTTCCGGATGGCGCCAGAGGAAAGCTCCACACCGTTACACACGATGTCATACTGGAACGCCTTGAGGGCGAGCTGCTTCTCGGCCGTGTCGGCTGCCAGCAACGCTTCCATCCCGCCCTGGGGCATCGAGAAAGGGTTGTGGCTGAAGTCGACCTTCTTGTTGTCTTCGTCCCATTCATACATCGGGAAGTCGACAATCCAGCAGAAGCGGAAGATGCCCGGCTCGATCAGGCCCAGCTCCTCGCCGATGCGGATACGCGCCTGCCCCTGAAGCCTCACGGCAGCGGTCTTGTCACCGGCCGAGAAGAACAAGGCGTCGCCTGCCTTGATGCCGGCGCGCTCCGCCAGCGCCGCGAGCGCAGCGGGTTCAAAGAACTTCGCGATCGGGCCGGTCGCAGCCAACTGGCCGTTCTCTTCCACAAAACGCATATAGCCGAGGCCCGGCGCCTGCATTTCCTTCTTCGCCCAGGCGTCCATCTTGTCGAAGAAGGAGCGGGGCTGCTCGGCAGAGTTGGGCGCCGGAATGGCGCGCACAATGCCGCCGCCCGCCACAATCTTCTTGAACACGGCAAGGGTGACGTCCTCGCGCGTCACAATGTCGGACACATCGCTGCAAATGATCGGGTTGCGCAGATCAGGCTTGTCGACGCCGTATTTCAGCATCGCTTCGGCAAACGGAATGTGCGGGAACGGGCCTTCGGGCACGGTGCGCCCCTTGCCTTCCCAGTCCGCAAACTCCTCGAACACGCCGCGCATGACGGGCTCGATGGCGCCGAACACATCTTCCTGCGTCACGAAACTCATCTCGATATCGAGCTGGTAGAACTCACCCGGCGAGCGGTCAGCGCGGGCATCTTCATCGCGGAAACAGGGGGCGATCTGGAAGTAGCGGTCAAAGCCCGACACCATCAGCAGCTGCTTGAACTGCTGGGGCGCCTGGGGCAGCGCGTAGAATTCGCCCGGATGCAGCCGGCTCGGCACCAGGAAGTCGCGCGCGCCCTCGGGGCTGGAAGCGGTCAGGATCGGCGTCTGGTATTCGGTAAAGCCCTGCTCGGTCATCCGGCGGCGCAGGCTGGAGATCACCTGGCTGCGCAGGATCATGTTCTTGTGCAGCTGCTCCCGGCGCAGGTCCAGATAGCGGTGCTTGAGGCGGATTTCCTCAGGGTATGAATGGTCCCCGAACACCGGCATCGGCAGCTCGGCGGCTTCGGATTGGACCGAAACCTCGCCGCCCACCAGTTCGATTTCGCCCGTCGAGAGATTCGCGTTCACGAGCTCCGCGTCACGGGCAACGACCTTGCCTTCAACCGTGATCACGCTCTCGGCGCGCAGGCGCTCGACGGTGGCAAAGCCCGGCGAGCCGGGGTTAAAGACAATCTGCGTGAGCCCGTAATGATCGCGAAGGTCGATGAACATCACCCCGCCATGGTCGCGGCGGCGGTGCAGCCAGCCTGAAATCTTTACGGTTTCTCCCACATGGGATTTGCGCAGCTCGCCGCAGGTATGGGTGCGATAGGCATGCATCGGGCGAAATCTCCGGAAATTCGCTGAAGTCAGAAAGAAGGGGCGTAGGGCACAGACCCCCTCGCCTTTGTCAAGTTGGTGCGATAAGCGCTGAAGGGATGACTGACAACACCCTGACCCCCATCACAGAGCAGTCGGCGCTGGAAGATCTCTGCGGACAGCTCGCCGAATCCGAATTTGTCTGCGTGGACACCGAGTTCCACCGGGAGACAACCTATTGGCCGGAACTGTGCCTGATACAGGCCTCAGCCCCCGGTGTGGAAGGCTTGATCGACCCCCGGGCCGAGGATCTCGACATTCGGCCCTTCCTCGATCTGATCGCGTCGGACCGGCAAACGAAGGTATTCCACGCTGCCCGGCAGGATATCGAAATCTTCAACCGTCTGATCGGCCACCCGCCCGGCCCGGTCTTTGATACCCAGGTTGCCGCCATGGCGCTGGGATTTGGCGATTCGATTTCCTACGACAACCTGATCCAGCGCGTCCTGCGCAAGCATATCGACAAATCCAGCCAGTTTACCGACTGGATGCGCCGCCCCCTCAGCCAGAAACAGCTCATCTATGCGCTGGGGGACGTGACCCACCTGCGCGACGCCTATCTGAAAATGCGCGACGAGCTTGAAAAAGCCGGCCGCATGAACTGGGTGCGCGAGGAGATGGCCGAGCTAGAAGACCCGGCCACTTACGACACCGAGCCCCTGAATGCCTGGCAGCGCCTGAAACTGCGCATGCCCAAGAAGGATTACGCGGCCATTGTCGTCGCCGTCGCCGCCTGGCGTGAGCGCACGGCGCAGGAACTCGACAAGCCTCGCCGCCGTATCCTCAAGGACGACGCCATTCAGGAAATCGCCGCCCAGAAACCACGCTCGGAAGAAGACTTCAACCAGCTGCGCGCGGTGCCCAACGGCTTCATCCGGTCCAAACATGGCCAGGGCCTCGTGGACGCGATCAAGGAAGCGATGGCCAACCCTGACGCCTTCGCGCCGGAGCTCACCCGCCCGGTGCAGAACGCACAGATCCCGGCGGGCGCGCCGGAACTTCTCAAGGTTCTCCTCAAGCACGTCTCGGACGAAAACAACGTCGTTCCGCGCCTGATCGCCAATTCCAATGACATCGACCGGATTGCCCGCGGGGAGACCGGCGAGGATATCGCGGCGATGACCGGCTGGCGGTATGAGATGTTCGGCCAGAAGGCGATTGCGCTCCTGTCCGGCAAGCTGGCCGTCTCCTTCAATGGCGGACAGGTCCGGCTGTTCGACGTCTGAACCGCGCCTAGCGCACCAGCGTCGCCGATTTCAGCCGCAGCATGGTGGCCGCCTGTGACAGGCGGCGTTCCACCGTTTCCGAGATGAGATTGGCGTCTTTTCGATTGACCTGCAGCGTCAGGACATCGCCTTCCAGGTGAAGCGAGGCGCGCTGCAGGATCGGGCCGGACCGGCCTGAGAACACCGCCCCCAGGCGCATCAGCAGACCGATCTGCTTGGCCCGTTCTGCCTGCTGCTCCGTGGTCAGCATGATGTGTTCGTTCGGGCGCTTGAAGTCCTTTTCATACCGGCACCCGATCGCATGCGCGATCATCGCGCGCTCGGGATGCGTGACGCCGAGATAGGGCGCCCGCAACGCCTGATCATACGCCATCTCGGCGCGGTGATCTGGATGGAAGCGTCCGGCGCTGTCGGCCATCATGCAGGCCGCCATCTCGATACGGATGTCGGCCGCTGGCGATCCGAAAAGATCGTTCTGCGGCGTCAGCGCCGGTGAGATAAACGCATGCAGGGCCCGCCCGAAGGCAATCTGATTGTGATCAAGGCGCGCATAGGCGATGATCCCATCCGTTAACGGATCATCAAGCTGCATTTCGAGCAGATCGTGCAGAACCCCTTCTCGAACCCCGGCTGCAGAAATCGTGACGCCTTCCAGCGCGCCTTGGGAGAGTATTTCCTCCATCAGGATGGCCGCCATCGGAAAATGTCTGGCGCGGCGTTTGTCGATCGCCTCCACCTGTTGCCGTGACCCGGCCTGGGTCAGCGAATCGATGCAGAGCTTGGCCGCGCGGGCGACCTGTCCTTCGTTGATATGAAACCCCTGCAGGACATGCAGCGGATATTTGTCAATTTCCATGACCAGCCGCCCGAATGCCCGCCATGCGCCGCCTACGGCATAAAAGCGGCCATGGGCGCCGCTCAGTGTTTCACTTGCCTTGAGGGTTTCGCGGATACGTTTGCGCAACTCCTTGGGATCGGTCACGATATCGCCCAGCGCCAAGGGCCCCAACATCAGGCTTTCGCCTGCTTCCGGCCCGTTCTCAAAGCCAATACGCTTGAGCTCCAGACTTGACCCGCCGAGATCACCGATCAGGCCGACGGGATTGTGAATGCTGAGATCCACCCCCCGCGCGGAAAGCCGCGCCTCATCTTCGCCGCTGAGCAGCCGCACGGGCCGCCCCAGTATCCTGCCAGCCTTCTTGAGAAACGCGTCGCCATCACTCGCTGTACGGACGGCAGCGGTTGCCACCGCCTGATATGTCTCGACATTCAGAGCGCGCAAAATCGCGCGATAACGGCTCAGCGCCTTGAGCGCGGCCTCGACGCCCCTGGGCGACAGCTGTCCGGTCTTGGGAACGCCCTCGCCAAGGCCTGCCATGACCTTCTCATTGAAGGTCTGCAGGATCGACGCGCCCATCACCTCGCAGATGACGAGGCGCACCGAGTTCGACCCGATATCGATGATGCCCGCAAGCCTGGACTTGGGGAAACTCATTTCGGATGGGTCTCGCGATAAGACAGGCGGGGCGGCAGGCTGACTTCCAGCGCGCTGCCACGGCCCGAAAGGCTGGGATTGTCCATGAAATATCCATGCGCTGTGAATGCGGTTTCGGGGGATGTGACAGTGAAGCGCTCATACACCCCATCCGAGTGCATCAGCCAGGATTGGCGCTCGTCATTGAGATTGGCCACCATGATCTGGTTGAGCACCTGGCGGTGAACGGTCGGATTGGTGATCGGCACCAGCACTTCAACCCGCCGCGTAAGATTGCGCGGCATCCAGTCGGCCGACGACATGAACACCTTCGCATTGGCCGAGGGCAACGCCTCGCCATTGGCAAAGCAGATGATCCGGGAGTGCTCAAGAAACCGGCCCACGATACTCTTTACCGTGATGTTTTCGGAAAACCCGGGAATGCCCGGCCGCAGGCAGCAGATGCCCCTGACAACCAGAACTATCGGCACGCCCGCCTGGCTGGCCCTGTAGAGTGCGTCGATCACATCAGGATCAACCAGGCTGTTCATCTTTGCCCAGACGCCGCTTGCCTTTCCTTTGCGCGCAGCCTGCGCTTCTTGCTCGATCATCTCGATCAGCTGATTCTTCATCGTGATGGGCGACATCCCAATGATTTCAAAAGCCGGGGCGACCTCTGGCGGCTCGCGATAGGCCGTCACATAGTTGAACAGCCGGTTCGCGTCACGCCCCAGCGCCTGATCCGCCGTAAACAGAGAAAGATCTGTATATATCCGCGCATTGGTCGGGTGATAATTGCCGGTGCCATAGTGCGTATACGTCCGAAGGTCATTGCCCTCCCGGCGCACAACCAGAGAAACCTTGGCATGCGTCTTGTATTCGATGAATCCGTAGACAACCTGCACGCCTGCGCGCTCAAGGTCCCGCGCCAGGCGCAGGTTTGCCTCTTCATCGAACCGCGCCTTGATCTCGACCAGCGCCGTCACGGTCTTGCCGGACTCGGCCGCCTCGATCAGCGCGCCGACGATGGGTGAGTTCACAGTTGTCCGGTAAAGCGTCTGCTTGATCGCCACGACCTGCGGATCGGCTGCCGCCTGGCGCACAAACTCCACCACCACATCGAAGCTCTCGAAAGGATGGTGGACAAGAATATCCTTGGCGCGCACAGCCGCAAAGATATCTCCGCCCAACTCGCGGATGCGTTCGGGATAGCGCGGCTCATAGGCAGGGAACAGAAGCTCGGGGCGATCATCCACGAT
>JBKBRT010000163.1:0-7030 GCA_046291585.1 Hyphomonas sp. | reverse complement strand
CGGACATGCAGCGCCTTGCCGATGTGGAGTTCGTGATGAAGGACGGGGTTGTCTATAAACAGGGCGGCGTTGCCCAGGCGTCGGCATTTTAAGCCGCTGCCAATATGGAGTTCACGCCCTTTCCCGATGTGACTGCGCTGGCCGCGCCGCTGTTCGTGGCGTCGGTGGCCTGGGAATGGTGGGCCGTAAAGACCGGGCGAGCCCGAGGACGCTATGAGACGAAAGACGCTCTGGCGTCGATGGCGATGGGACTAGGCAATGTCGTCGTGAATACGCTGACGGCCACGATTGCCCTCTGGATGATGATGCTCGCCTGGCCTTTCCGCGTGGCGACGATCCCCTTTACGTGGTGGAGCTTTGCCCTCTGCTTTGTGGCATATGATCTGATCTATTACTGGAAGCACCGGTTCGCGCACCGGATGCGCTGGTTCTGGATGGAGCATGTCACGCACCATTCCTCGCAGCACTACAATCTGACGACCGCGTTGCGTCAGCCATGGTTCGGGCCGTTTACAGGGTTGATCCTCGTGGGGCTGCCGCTCGTGTGGATCGGGTTTCACCCTTACGTGCTGGCGCTGGCGGGCGGGCTGAACCTGATTTACCAGTTCTGGATACATACCGAGGCCGTGGACAGGCTGCCTCGTTGGTTCGAGGCGGTGATGAATACGCCGTCCCATCACCGCGTCCACCACGCCACAAACCCTCGGTATCTGGACACCAACTATGCTGGCGTCTTTATCATATGGGACAAGATGTTCGGCACGTTTGTGCCTGAGCGGGACGATGACAAGCCGCGCTACGGCATCGTCAAACAGCTTTCGACCCACAACCCTTTCACCATTGCCTTCCATGAGTTTGGGGGCTTTCTGAAGGACTGCTCGCGGGACGGGCCGCGTCCTTGGCGATGGGTGGGAAGGGCGGTGAATGCGCCGGGCTGGAGTCCCGAAGGGGTGCACAGCCGGTCGGCAGAATTGAAGCAGGCCTATGTTGCAGCCCATCCTGATCAGGGGGGGCAGCCGGGATTGCCGGCGGGAAGTGATCAGCCGTCCCGCGTTGATATCTGAGGGTTTTTTTCGGTCACGGAACTGTCAAACCGGGCCATCGGTGGGACAAAGACGGTCATTTTCGGCCACTTTCTGGACAATTCCGGACAGAAACGGTCAGCCACGCGACAGCCCCCGCGGGCGCAGTCGAGCCCGATTTGAACACCGCCTTGGAACTGATGTGGGAGCGCCGCGTTTATCTCGCGTTGGAGTTGTGTGACGACGCGCTCCTCCCGATTTTCACAAAAAGCAACAAAGGGCGAAGCCATGGCGAGACGGGCAAACCAATCGAGCAAAGGAAGAGCCGGAGAACTGCATCAGACTGCGTCTGGTCAAACGGATGTGCTGACGACCAATCACGGCGTTCCTGTTTCGGATAACCAGAACAGTCTGAAGGCGGGCGCAACAGGTCCTGCGCTGCTTGAAGACTTTGTTCTGAGAGAGAAGATCTTTCATTTCGACCATGAGCGGATTCCGGAGCGGATCGTTCACGCGCGCGGCAGTGCGGCGCACGGCATTTTTGAATGTACCGAAGCTATTCCGGGGCTTTCGCGGGCCAGCCTCTTTTCCGAGAAGGGAAAACAGACACCTGTCTTCACGCGGTTTTCCACGGTCGCGGGCGGCGCAGGTTCGGTGGATACGCCCAGGGATGTGCGCGGCTTTGCGGTGAAGTTCTACACCGATGAAGGCAACTGGGATCTGGTGGGCAACAACATCCCCGTGTTCTTCATCCAGGATGCAATCAAATTTCCGGACCTGATCCATTCGGTCAAAATGGAAGCCGATCGCGGATTTCCCCAGGCGGCGAGCGCCCATGATACGTTCTGGGACTTCATCTCGCTGATGCCTGAGACGATGCACACCATGATCTGGGCGATGTCAGACCGCGCCATTCCCCGGTCCTACCGGATGATGCAGGGCTTTGGTGTCCACACATTCCGGCTGGTCAATGCCAAAGGCAAATCGACGTTTGTAAAGTTCCACTGGAAGCCGAGGCTGGGCGTGCAATCGCTGGTCTGGGACGAGTCTGCCAAGCTGCAAGGCGCCGACAATGACTTTCACCGGCGTGACCTATGGGAAGCGATTGAGGCGGGCGATTTCCCCGAATGGGATTTCGGCATTCAGGTGATTTCTGACAAACTCGCCAGCGAACTGCCCTACAGCGTGCTGGACGCCACCAAGATTGTACCGGAGGAACTCGCCCCGGTACGGATCATCGGCCGCATGGTTCTCAACCGAAACCCTGACAATCATTTTGCAGAGAACGAGCAGGCGGCGTTTCTTCCTTCCAATGTCGTTCCCGGCATCGATTTCACGAACGACCCCCTGCTTCAGGGCCGTCTGTTCTCGTATCTCGACACTCAGAAATCCCGTCTGGGCACCACGAACTTCCATCAGATACCGATCAATGCGCCCAAATGCCCGTTTGCCAACATGCAGCGCGACGGGATGATGCAGACCCTCGTGCCGAAGGGCCGCGCCAACTATGAGCCCAACACCCTCGATGAAGCCCGTGAAGACGCCGGCCCAAGAGCCTCCAAGGAAGGGTTCCGGACATTCCAGGACAATACCGAGTTTGGGAATGATCCGACAGACAAGCTGCGCGTCCGCGACGAGAGCTTCGGAGACCATTTCAGCCAACCCCGGATGTTCTGGCGCTCGCAGACTGCCAACGAACAGGCACATATTGCCTCTGCTCTCGTGTTCGAGTTGTCAAAGGTCGGTCTTGAACATGTCCGCAAGCGGACTTTGTCGGTGATCCGCAACATTGATGAAGAGCTGGCGCAGCGTGTCGCGGACGGTCTGGGCACGAAGCTGCCTCCCGCAACGCCGCCCTTCCGGGAACCGGTTGATCTGGCGAAATCCGACGCCCTGTCCATCCAGAAAAACTGGCAGAAGACGCTGACAGGACGAAAAGTAGCGATCCTGTTTGCAGAAGGCTCGGATAAGGCTTCAATTGAAGATCTCAAGGCATCAGTGGAAAGCAAAGGCGGGTCCGTCTTCCTGGTGGCGCCCAAAGTGGGCCCATTGCGGGTCAAGGGCGGTACACTGCAGGCGGACGGTCAGCTGGCAGGCTCGCCCTCGCCTCTCTTTGATGCCGTCGCAATGGTGTTGATGCCCGATCAGGTGGAGAAGTTGATGAAGGATGCCGCTGCGCGCACCTGGGTCAGCGATGCTTTTGCGCATCTCAAAGCGATCGGGTATTGTCCCGGCTCCAAGAAACTTCTGGAAGACTGTGGAATCTCGTTCGACGAGGGCGTGGTGCCCAATGAGAGATGGGTGAAAGCAGCTTCCTTGCGTTACTGGGACCGTGAACCCAGTTTGCGCGATCTGGCCTGAGGGAGAGAACATCTCTGTAAAGAGGTGTTCACGCGATGACAAAAAAAGAAAAAGATACCCGCAAGGACGACCTGCGAACCGGCGATCCGTTCTGGCTGAGCTGTGCGGGGGGCTCTGTAAACTACAGAGCCGACCCCGGCACAGAGCATGTGAATGTCATCATTGTTGGCGGCGGCATAAGCGGCGCCATGCTGGCTGAAGCGTTAACTCGGTCGGGACGCACCGTTCTTGTGGTTGACCGGCGAGAACCCGTGCGGGGCTCAACACCCGCCTCCACCGCGATGATCCAGCACGAAATTGATGTGCCGCTGACAGACCTCAGAAAGCACATGACGCCGCGCGCCGCCAATGCGGCCTGGAGACGGTCAGTGCGGGCCGTGAATGATCTGATCGACCTGACGGGCGAGCTCAAAATTGACTGCAATATGCAGCCTAAACCGGCGCTTTATCTGGCCGGGGACGAGATGGATGGAAAGGCGTTGGAGGCTGAAGCCGCTGCGCGCCGGCGCATCGGAATACAGGCGGAGTTTCTGACCGCCGCCCGATTGCAGGAAGAGTTCGGAATGTCGCGCGAGGGCGCGATCCTTTCCCATGACTCGGCGAGTGCCAACCCCGCACAACTGGCTGCCGGCCTGTTGCGCGCCGCCCAGAAACGCGGCGCGGTAATCGCAGCGCCCGTGGAGATAACGGATGTGGCCGAACTGCCATCCGGCGTGGCCCTTGCCACAGCGGACGGGCGTGTTCTGACGGCAGATCATGCCGTTTTCTGCACAGGCTATGAATTCCTGAAAAAGATGCAAAGCACGCATCACCACGTCACCTCCACCTGGGCGATCGCCACGAAGGTGTTGGACGACATGCCTGCCTGGATGCGCGATACGATCGTCTGGGAGGCCTCAGACCCCTACCTGTATTTCCGCGCGGACCCGAGCGGGCGTCTGATCGTGGGCGGCGAGGATGAAGAGAGCTCGGATAAAAATTCCAGTTCATCCGTCCTGAAACGGAAATCGAAGCTGATCGTCAGCAAGCTCGAAGCCCTGACGGGTGTATCTGTGGGCAAGCCCGAATTCCGTTGGGCGGCCCCCTTCAGCGTGACGGATGACGGTTTACCCATCATCGACCGCGTGAAAGATCATGAGCGCGTCTTCGCCATTATGGGCTTTGGCGGCAACGGGATCACCTTCTCGATGATCGCTGCCCAGATCGTGATGGCCGCCATTGACGGCCACCGCGATCCGGATGCGAGCCTGTTTGCCCTGCGCTGAAACAGTATCAGATATCCTTTACACGGATTTCCAGCTCGCTGGTGACGGACGAATCTGCGCGGCCTGCGTCTGAGACGATGCGGAAGTCACCGATACAGTCATTTTTCTTCACGGTGAGGCGCAGATAACCTCGCTTGTTTCCGTTGAGGTGGGATACGTGCGGGTTGGCGTCCCGCATGATTTCCATATCCCGCGCCCAGGGGCATCCCGAAGAAATCGAAGCGCCGACAAGTTCATGACCGATCCGCTTTGACTTTGTATCAAACGGGGTCTGGTAAACCGTCGAAGCCATCGCCGTATGCCAGTCCCCCGTGAGGAAGACAGGGTTTTTGACGCCCTGCGCCAGGACATCCGCCAACCGCTGGCGGGCGAGCGGGTAGCCATCCCAGCTGTCAAAGTTCATCACCGGCGCTTCTGGCGGCGCATTGTAGCGATACGGCGTGAACCAGACCTGCGTGGCGATCAGATTGTAGGGCGCGCCGGACTGTTTCAGTTCACGGTAGAGCCAGTCTTCCTGCGCCTTGCCCATCAGGGTTTGCGCTGGGTCCATCGCTTCTTCGCAATACGCTTTCCGCCCATCGCCGCAGGGCTGGTTGGTGCGGAACTGGCGCGTATCGAGGAGGTGAACCTGCGCCGGGCCGAGACGGTAAAGGCCGTACATCTGCAGGCCTGAGTCCATGCCCGTTATGACCGGCGGGGCCTCGATGGGCATGTGTTCGTAATAGGCCTGAAAGGCCGCGCGTTTGCGGACTTTGAATTCGAGATCGGTCTGCTTTTCCGGGTCCTGCGGAATGTCTCCGGCCCAGTTATTGTCAATCTCGTGATCGTCCATCGCGACGATCCAGGGCGCGGCCGCGTGGGCTGCCTGCAGATCGGCGTCGGATTTGTAGAGGGCGTAGCGGTTGCGGTAGTCCCACAGGCTCACGATCTCGGAGCTGTTGTGGAGGCGCACGGTTTCAAACAGCCGGCGTTCGCCGCCGCCGACATCGCGCATGGTAGCGCCGAGCTTTCCGATACCGCCTTCATAGATGTAGTCGCCGGTGTGGATGACGAGATCGGGCGCCCATTCGGCCATATCCCGGTACGCGGCGTAGAAACCCGCCTCATAGCTCTGGCAATAGGCCAGCGCGATGCGGGCTTCGGTATCTTTCGGGTTGGTGGTCCGGGTACGGCCGATGACGGTGTCTTCGCCATCAAAGCTGAACTGGTACCAGTATTCCCGGCCCGGCTCGAGACCCTCGGCCTTGTAGTGGACCGAATGGGCCTTGGCGTCAGACGTTGCAACCAGTTCGTCACGGATAATGTCGCGCATCGCCGCATCGCGGGCGACACGGACCCGCACTTCGGCCTTTCCAGGCGACATGCCGCCACCATTCAGAGGATCGGGCGCAAGCCGCGTCCAGAGGATAACGCTTTCGGGCCGCGGTGACCCGGAGGCCACACCGAGGGAGAAGTAGCGGGCGCCGGTTTGGGCCCGGCTGCGCTGTTGCGAGGCGGCCAATGCGGCGCCCGTAAGGACGATAAATGATCTGCGTGAAAACATGGGATCAGGCTTTCTTCATGGGGCCAGATACTCAACGAGGCGAGAGACCGGCTGGCCGCTCCGGGGAGTAGCGGCCAGCCGGGTATGACACGGGCGGCAGGCAAAACCTGCCGCCGCGCCAGATCAGAAGCGGTACTCGTACTGCACCCAGGCAGAGCGGGGTTTGCCGTTCCAGCCATACTGGCGGTAGTAGCTGCTGTCGTTGACACCGACCTCGCCGCGAACAACCGCGCGGTCGAGGGTCAGCGAGGCGCCGCCCGAATACCGCTCATAGTAGTTCTCATCGAGAAGGTTCACACCGCGCACGAGAATGCGGTGCTGGCGGTCCTTGCCGAAGAAGTACTGGATCGATCCGTTGAGGACGAAATAGTCGCCGAAGTTCACGTCATCGACCACGCGATTGCCATTGGCGTCCACCAGGCGGGCGGCCGTGGTTGGCGCATAGGCCCACTCCGTACCCTGAAGGCGCGGGTTGAGCGCAATGATCCACTGATCGGTCGGCTTGTAGGTGAGGAGCGCCGAGAGGGTCCATTCCGGACGTTCCCCGGATTGGCGTTTCTCCTCTGACCCCGCCGGGCCCGGCGTAACGAAGCCCAGATTGGTCGTGGTGCCGTCAAGTCGCGCGGGGAGGCCGAATACCGGGTTGGGCTCAAGGGAGTCCATCATTGTATAGGAGATGTCGCCCGAAAACTTGCCGTAATCGAAGGCCACATCGATTGTGAACCCTTCGATCTCCTGGATCGCCAGGGTATTGACCGCCACGACTTCCGAACCGTCGAGGCCGCGGCTCGCCGCCGTGGCACAGAAGGCGTCGGGCGGCACGATGGAGGCCCGGTTCC
>JBKBRT010000162.1:0-7066 GCA_046291585.1 Hyphomonas sp. | reverse complement strand
CTTTTTACCGCAATGGCACTGATCGGGGCCCTCGCCTGCCTGCGTCTGCAGCGCCTTGGGGGCACCTCCAGACTGCTCGCAACGGGGGTCATGGTAGCCATTGGGCTTTATTTCTTCACACAATTTTCCGCCAGCCTGGGGGCCACCGGAGCCGCGCCAGCTATCGTAGCGGCATGGTCTCCACCGCTGTTTGTGCTGTTCGTCAGCCTGGCCTTTATCGCCTATCGGGAAGATGGCTGACACTGTAGCGGCCTTGACAGCCCCTGCCGCTACAGACCATCTCTGCCGCCCTTGAAGAGGTGGACCCCTGCATGAAACTTGTCGTCGTCGAGTCTCCGGCAAAGGCCAAAACGATCAACAAGTACCTTGGGAAGGACTATAAGGTCCTTGCCTCGTACGGTCACATCCGGGATCTGCCGTCGAAAAACGGCTCGGTTGACCCCGAAAATGACTTTGAAATGGTGTGGGAAGCAGACGCCAAATCCGCCAAGCGGATCTCCGACATCGCCAACGCCCTGAAAGACGCCGACACGCTGATCCTGGCGACCGACCCTGATCGCGAGGGCGAGGCCATCTCCTGGCACCTGGTCGAGGCGCTACGCAAGCGCCGGGCGCTCAAGAAAGATGTCGCCATCGAGCGTGTCGTGTTCAACGCCATCACCAAGAGCGCCGTGACCCAGGCAATGGAGCATCCGCGCGCCATCGACGCGGAACTGGTCGACGCCTATCTGGCGCGCCGGGCGCTGGACTATCTGGTGGGCTTCAACCTCTCGCCCGTTCTCTGGCGCAAACTGCCGGGCTCGCGCTCGGCGGGGCGCGTTCAGTCTGTGGCGCTGCGCATCGTGTGCGACCGCGAGAACGAGATCGAGAGCTTCCGGGCGCAGGAATACTGGAACATCCTGGCGCAGCTGCGCGCCCCCGATGGCACCTCCTTTGAAGCGCGCCTGCACAGCCTCGACGGCGAAACACTGAAGAAATTCACCCTCGGCAATCAGGGCGACGCCAATCGCGCGCTGGAGATCGTCAAGGTCGGCGGCTATTCGGTCGTCAGCGTCGAAGCCAAGCCGGTGAAGCGCAACCCGCCCCCGCCTTTCATCACGTCCACACTGCAGCAGGAAGCCAGCCGCAAGCTCGGCTTCAACGCCAAACGCACCATGCAGGCCGCGCAGAAGCTCTACGAAGAAGGCCGCATCACCTATATGCGGACCGACGGGGTCAACATGGCCGAAGAGGCCTATGTCGCCGCCCGGTCCATGATCCAGACCAATTACGGCGCCCGGTATCTGCCCGAAAACACCCGCCGCTATTCCTCCAAGGCGAAGAACGCCCAGGAGGCCCACGAGGCGATCCGCCCGACCGATTTCAATCTGCGCCCGGAAGACTATCACGGCGACGGGGACCTGAAGAAACTCTACACGCTGATCTGGCGCCGGGCTGTTGCCTCGCAGATGGAAACCGCCCTCTTCGAGCGCACCACGATTGACCTTGCCTCCAGGGACAAGCGCGCAGGCCTGCGCGCCACCGGTCAGGTTCTGGTGTTCGACGGCTTCATCAAGCTCTATGCCGAAGGCCATGACGCCGGGGACGATGATGACGACGCCGAAGGCCGCCTGCCCAAGATGTCAGAAGGTCAGCACGCAGACCTTCTGAAAGCTGACGCCAACCAGTCCTTCACCCAGCCGCCCCCGCGCTATACCGAAGCGTCGCTGGTCAAGCGCCTCGAAGAACTCGGCATCGGCCGCCCGTCCACCTATGCCTCCACCATGTCGACCCTGGAAGACCGGGGCTATGTGCGCATCGAGGGCAAGGCGCTGGTGCCCGAAGACAAGGGCCGCCTCGTCACTGCCTTCCTCGAAAACTTCTTCAGCCGCTATGTGGAATATGATTTCACCGCTGGCCTCGAAGAAAAGCTCGACGTCATCTCCGATGGCAAGCTCGACTGGAAAGCCTTCCTGCGCGAGTTCTGGCAGCAGTTTGCCGCCGACATCGACGGCACCAAGGATCTGCGCGTGTCGGCGGTGCTCGACGCGCTCAACGAGGCGCTCGGCGCTTATGTGTTCCCGCGCCAGGATGCCGAAGGCAATACAATCGAGAACCCGCGCCAATGCCCGCTCTGCAAAGAGGGGGAGCTGTCGATGAAGCTCGGCAAGTTCGGCGCCTTCGTCGGCTGCTCGCGCCATCCCGAGTGCAAATACACCCGCCAGTTTTCCTCCGAGGGCGGAGAAGGCTCCGCCATCAGCCCGGACGGTAACGAGATCGGCCTGCACCCGGATACCGGCGCGATGATCCTCCTCAAATCGGGCCGGTTTGGTCCCTATGTTGAAATGGCCAATGGCGAAAAGCCCAAGCGCGCCAGCCTCGCCAAGGCCGACAACGCCGCGGAGCTGACGCTGGACCGGGCGGTCGAACTGCTCAGCCTGCCGCGCGAAGTTGGTCTGCACCCGGAAGATGGCGAAATGATCCTCGCCAATTTCGGCCGCTTCGGGCCCTATGTTCAGCATGGCAAGACGTACGCCAACCTCAAAGACCCGCGCGACGTGTTCACCATCGGCGTCAACCACGCGGTCTCGCTGATCGAAGACAAGAAAGCCCGCGGCTCCACCCGCGCCGGCGCCACAGCGCTGAAATCCCTCGGCGACCACCCCGATGGCGGCGCCCTGGAAGTGTTCGAGGGCCGCTATGGCCCGTATGTGAAATGGGGCAAGGTCAACGCCACCCTGCCCAAGGAAATCACGCCCGACAGCGTGACCCTGGAACAGGCGATCGAGCTGGTAAACGCCAAGGGCGGCAGCGCGAAGAAGAAAGCCCCGGCCAAGAAAGCCGCCGCGAAGAAACCAGCCGCCAAGAAGGCCGCGCCAAAGAAGAAACCGGCGGCGAAGAAGGCTGAGGATTAGCCGTTCACGCCCCCTTCAGAGTCCCTCTGCCCGTATGCGGAGGAACTGATGGGAGGTCCGTATGCTCTTGCCTGGCCTGTTTTCTCTGATGGCTCTGATGGGAACGCCCGCCGCCACCAGCCCTTATGACATGCAGATCTACGTGCGCGACAAAGCCACCGAGACCGTTTTCCTGGCTCCGCCGGGCAGCGCAGCGGCGGGCGCGTTGCCCGTGTTCCGGATCTGCTATCACAGCGCCGCCTCAACCCCTGCCCCGGACCTGCTCAGCGTCCATATTGGCAGCGAACGCCGGCAGCTGCTTTCCCAGGGCAAATGCAGTTTCTTCGCCGGCGACCAGATCGACCTGGCGGTATGGAGAGCCGATGGCACGGTGCGCGCGAGCGTGACGATGCTGCGGTGAGATTGACACGGGCGGAGCCGCAAGCAACCTCCCGGCAGACTGAGTCTCGGGGACGTATAAAGATCATGGTCCGCAACACACTTCTCGCCATTCTCGCCGCCGCCCTGGCCAGCCCGGCCTTCGCCCAGGTGCCCCCGCCCATCCGCGTCACGGCCAAGGGCAAGGAAGTGGTGCCCGTGCTGGTCAGCCAGCCTCTGCCGGAGGGCGCGCAGGTGCTCTCCACGCCCGTGCTGCAGGTGTGTCATGGCGGCGGAAACGCCGTCAACGCGGTGCTCCTTTCGGGCGACCTGGACTTTGACGAGACCGACACGGTCGAAACCGTCATCGTGCCCGGCCAGTGCGTGTTCCTCTCCGCCCGTCTCGTGCGCCTGACGACGAATACCGAGGGCGCCAGCACCGCCATCCTGGTGCAACTGGTCCGCTAGGAAGGCCCATTCGCATAAAAGGCCGCGCAATTGGGCGCAAACTGGCTTATATCCGGGTCCATGAGTTTTCCAGATAGACAGACTGTCCTTGATTTTCTGAAAGAAAATCCGGACGCCACCAGTAAAGCCGATATCGCCCGGGGCCTTAAAGTGAAGGGCCAGGAGCGCGCCATCCTGCGCGACGTGCTCAAAGCCCTCGAAGACGAGGGCAAGCTGGAGCGCACCGGCAAGCGCAGCTTTGCGCAGACCGACCGCCCGCCCCCGTCCGGCCTTGTCGAGTTTACCCGCCTCACCAAAGAGGGCGATCTTGTCGGCCAATGCGTCAGCGAGAGCGGCCTTTTCGGACCGGAGCTCGTCTATGGCGGCCCCTCGGGCAAGAGCCGGGGCCGCGCGCCGGGCAAGGGCGACCGGGCAATCTGCAAGATCGTGCCGCGCGAGGATGGCGAATGGCGCGCCTATGTCATCACGCTGCTGGAAAAACGCCTCAGCGACCGGATCGTCGGCCTCTATGAACAGGGCCCGCGCGGCGGCCGGGTCATCCCCGCCAGCCGCAAGGAGCGGCGCGAACTGGTGATCCAGGAAGGCGACCGCAAGGGCGCCAAGGATGGCGATCTGGTCGTGGCCGAGCCCAAGCCCGAAGGCCGGCGCCAGCTTGGCCCGCCGCTCGGCGTGGTCAAAGAGGTTATCGGCCATATCACCGATGCCCGCTCGGCAAGCCTCATCGCCATCTACGCGCATGATATTCCGGTCGACTTCCCCGAGGCCGCGCTGGTCGAAGCGCGCGAGAAGGAACCGGCGGAAGCTCCGCGCACCGATCTTCGCAACACCCCGCTGATCACCATCGACCCGCATGACGCCCGCGACCATGACGATGCTGTCTGGGCCGAAGCGATGGAAGATGGCGGCTGGAAGGTGATCGTGGCGATTGCCGATGTGGCCGCTTACGTCACCGAAGGATCGGCCCTCGACAAGGAAGCGGAAAAGCGGGGCAACTCGACCTACTTCCCGGACCGGGTCGTCCCCATGCTGCCATTTGAGCTTTCGGCCGACGCCTGCTCGCTGCGGGAAAATGAAGACCGGCCATGCCTGGCGGTGGAGATGATTTTCTCTGCTGATGGCCACAAGAAACGCCACCGTTTCCTGCGCGCCACGATGCGCTCGGCGGCGAAACTTTCCTATGAGGAGGCGCAGGACGCCATTGACGGAAAGCCCGGCGGCAAGGGCGAGGAGATGCTGGAGACGGTGCTCAAACCGCTTTGGGGCGCCTATGCGGCGGTCTCCAAGGCGCGCGATGTGCGCAGCCCGCTCGACCTCGACATGCCCGAGCGCCGGATCATGTTCACGCCCGAGGGCGAGCTTGACGGCATCGTCACGAAGGTACGCTTCGACGCGCACCGGCTGATCGAAGAGTTCATGATCCAGGCCAACGTCGCTGCCGCCGAAACGCTGGAGCAGAAGAACAGCCCCGTCATGTACCGCGTGCACGATACGCCGTCTGACGCGAAAGTGGCGGCGTTTGCCGAGTTCCTGCAGACGCTCGACATGAAATGGAATATCGGGGAACGTCCGCAGACGCACAAATTCAACAGGCTGCTCGCGGAAATCCGGGGTGGGGATTATGAGGGCATGATCTCCCAGATGGTGCTGCGCACGCAGGCGCAGGCGATCTATTCGGAAGAAAACCTCGGCCACTTCGGCCTCAACCTTCCCAAATACGCCCACTTCACCTCGCCCATCCGCCGGTATGCAGACCTTGTGGTCCACCGCGCGCTGATCCGGGCGCATGATTTTGGCCCCGATGGCCTCTCCGAGCGCGCCGCTGCGCGCCTTGAGGAGATTGCCGAGCACATCTCCACCACCGAGCGCCGCTCGATGGCCGCCGAGCGCGACGCGACCGACCGGTATCTGGCGATCTTTCTGTCAGACCGCGTGGGCGCCGAGTTCGACGGCCGCATTACGGGCGTCACGCCGGCAGGCCTCTTCGTGTCGCTGGCCGGATCGGGCGCGGATGGTTTCGTGCCGATCTCCTCGATCTCGGAGGATTACTGGATACATGACGAGGCGGCTGTGGCCGTCTATGCACGCGGCTCGGGGAAGACCTTCTCCATCGGCCAGATCGTCCGTGTAAAGCTGCGCGAAGTGACCCCGCTTCAGGGCGGGCTGCTCCTGGAGATGCTGTCCGAGCCTCTGCCTGCGCCCCCGGGCCGGCAGGCTGCGCGTCAGGCGATCACGCGGGAACGTGGTGGCCCGCGCAGCCGCAGCGGCGGAGGCGGAGGCGGCGGCGGTGGCCCACCCCGCAGAGGCAAGCCGAAGTTCGACAAACGCACGCTCCCCAAGAAGGGCAAGCCGAAACGTAAATAATCAGACGCGGGTCTGAACCTCTCCTAACGTCATGGTTTCAGAGGCTGTGATTCGCCTGTAGGATTGCCATATGTCCGGCATGCTCAAATCTGCTTTCGATAAAGAAGAAGACGGCGACGTCATCATCCGGGGAAAGCCAAGCCTGCGTCCCAAGGATGCGGCCACGCTGATCCTCATACGCCGCGACCAGGCCCAGCCGCGTGTGCTGATGGGCAAGCGCGCGGGCACCAACGCCTTCATGCCGGACAAATACGTGTTCCCCGGCGGGCGGGTGGACCCCCATGACGGCAAGGCGATCGCCTGGCAGGAACTGCGCGCGGACGTCGAAGCCAAACTGCGGCTGCAATCGCGCCGCCTGCCCCGCTCGATGGCGCTGACGGCGATTCGTGAACTGTTCGAGGAAACGGGCCTGATCATGGGCCGCTCGGCCGAGATGCCCGACACCTGCCCGGTTGGCTGGGACGATTTCCACAGGATGGACATCGCGCCTGATCTGGCCCCGCTGACCTTCATCGGCCGCGCCGTGACCCCGCCTTACCGGCCCCGCCGCTTTGATGCGCGCTTCTTCATGGCCGAGGCTGAGGAAGCCCTGATCGACGAGCGCCCTCCGGTGGACGGGGCCGAGCTCTCTGACCTGCAATGGGTGACGCTGGCTGACGCCATGAAGCTCGACCTGCCTTCGGTCACCCGGTTCATGCTGGAAGAGATCGGCGAGCGTCTGGCCAAGCCGGGCGAGGATCACCGCCCGCCTTACCTGCGCTGGACCCGTAGCGGGCATCAGACCGACCGTCTGTGACCCCGAACTGGCCGGGACTGGCCGGAAATGGCCGAAAGTGGCCACGGACTGGCACGCAAATGGCCGCTCATGACCGCCTCAGACCGCTTGACTTCCCCCGGCAGGCTCGTCAATAAGCGCGTTTTCCAGATTCACCCCTGATCAGAAGGGCCGCGACATGGCCAAACCCGCAACCATCAAAATCCGCCTC
>JBKBRT010000161.1:0-7097 GCA_046291585.1 Hyphomonas sp. | reverse complement strand
GTGCCACCGAAACCCGCGCCGTGAAACAGGCTGGAACCATCCGCTGGCGCGGCGCCGAACCCTTCATCTCCGAAGTGCTGATCGGCGAGCGGGTCGGCCTCTTCCGGAAAGGCGAAGACCACTACGAAGTCTACTTCGGTCCCATCCTCCTGGGACACATCGACCCGAAGAAACGCATGAACCGTATCAAGCCCAGCCGGCCAAGGAACATACCCTGAAAACTGTCACCCATCTGCCCGGTCTCAAATGTTACCTATGTGACCGGTTGCACACAACAGGCCCCCTCCCCATGACGATGGGGAGGGATGGGGTGGGGGTGGGTGAGGTTCTCGCCAAAGCGACTCCGGCGGGTTGGCCCGATAGAGGGGAGATTGGGCCGGTTTCAGGTTTCCAGCCCAGAGTGGCCTGTTAGGGTGGGCGATGCTCGCGGCGGCTGTGCGCGCGGCAGGACAGGAGAGATTTCGGGTCATGGCTCACGCGTCAGGATTTTCGCGCCGCATGTTGCTGCAGACGATTGCGCTGGGCGCGCTGGCCGGGTGTGTCTCTGGCGCGGGGGGCGGTGGCGCCTCATTGGCGGCCGGCGCGATTGCGCCGCCAGTGGCGCCGCGCATTACGTTCCGGATCGAGCAGCTGGGGCGCGTGCGGGACGATCCTTACCGCTGGATGAAGTTCATTCCCGAGACGGGTACGCGGGAGATGGGCACTCTGCCCGATATGATCCGTGCACATCTTGAGGCAGAGGCGGCCTATGCGGGCGCTGCGCTGGCGCCGGCGCGGGCCCTGGCGCCGGAGATTGCCGCGCAGATGGCCGCGCATCTGCCGGGCGATGAGGCCCCACCGCCGGTCTGGTCCGGGGACTGGGCCTATGCGAGCCATTATCCCGAAGGGAGCGGTCATGCCGTCTATACACGCATTTCGGTCGATGCGGGCGCCGGGCCTGAGATCGTGCTGGATGAGGCGGCGCGGGCGGAGGGGGCTGCATATTACCGCACGACAGGACATCAGCCCAGCCCAGACCATCGCTATTATGCGTGGGCAGAGGATGTGATCGGCAATGACCGCCACCGGATCTGCGTGAAGGATATGCAGACGGGGGCGGTTTCGGTGCTCGTGCCGGAGGATGCTTATGGCTATGGGGGGCTTGTTTTCAGCCCGTCTTCGCGTTTCCTTTTCTGGATCTGGCGGGACGCGCGTAACCGCCCGACGCGCGTTTACCGCACGCCGGTGGACGGGGGCGAGTCGGTGCTGGTGTATGAGGAGACCAATCCGGCGCTCTTTATGCAGATCAAACGGACAGCGGCGGCGGGGTATATCGCGATTACGGTGTCAGGACCGGATACATCTGAGGTGTGGTTGATTTCCGGGGCGGATGAGATCGCTACGCCGCAGGTTGTGTTTCCGCGCCGGGACAAGGTGCGCTATGAGGTGGATGAATGGGCCGGGGCGCTCCTCGTGCTGACCGATGAGGGCGGGGCGATTGACAATGCATTGCTGGCGATGCCGGCGGAGGCGCCGCAGACTACGCTGGTGGCGCACCGGCCGGGCAGCCAGATTCTGGAAGTGTTTCCCTTCGAGAAGGCGCTTGTGCGGCTGGAGCGGCAGGAGGGCCTGCACCAGCTGATCCTTCTGTTTGCGGACGGATCAGAGAAGGCGATTGGATTTGACGAGGCGGCCTATACGCTGAGCGTGCCGGCGGGGCAGGATTATTCCGCGGATCAGTGCCGCATTCTTTTCCAGTCTCCGCGCCTGCCCGTGCAATGGATGGATGTGGACCTTAAGACCGGCGCGCTGAGCCTTGTGCAGGCCTCGGGCCGGGCGGGGTATGATCCGGATGCGTATGTGGTGGAGCGGATGTTTGCGCCAGCGGCCGATGGCGCGCTTGTTCCGGTGACATTGCTGAGCCGGCGCGGGGTGCCGCGCGACGGGTCGATGCCGTGTGTGCTGTATGGATATGGGGCGTACGGCGTTTCGAGCGAGCCGGAATTTTCAGTGCCGGCGCTGGCGCTGGTGGATCGGGGCTGGACTTACGCCATTGCGCATGTGCGCGGGGGATCGGAGCGGGGGCGGCAATGGTTTCTCGATGGGCGCCGCTTCAGCAAGCGCAACAGCTTTACCGACTTTGTGGCGTGCGCGGAGCATCTCTGCGATCTGGGTGTGACGCGGAAAGGCGCGATTGTGGCGTATGGGCTGTCTGCGGGCGGGTTGCTGGTGGCCGGGGCGATGAATGAGGCGCCGGATATGTGGGCGGGCGTGATTGCGCAGGTGCCGTTTGTGGACATGCTGAACACGATGAGCGACGCCGACCATCCCCTCGTGCCGCTGTTCCGGCCCGACTGGGGCGACCCGCTGGCCGATCCGGTGGCGTATGACTACATGTTTTCAATCTCGCCCTACGAGAATGTTCAGGCCACGGCCTATCCCCCGCTACTGTGCACGTCCGGCCTCAAGGACGACCGGGTGGGGTATTGGGAGGCGGCGAAGCTGGTGGCGGAAGTGCGGCATACATCGACGGGCGCGGCGCCGGCGATCCTTTTGCTGGACGCCGATGCCGGGCACCAGTCGAGCGGCAGCCGGAGCGCCCAGTTTCAGGAGATGTCCCTCTGCTGGGCGTTTGCGGAAGCGGCTGTTTCGGGCGCGCTCTGAAGGGCGTTACTTGACCTTCAGGGAGCGGACGGCTTCGGACGCCGTGAAGCTGACCGGGGCGGGGCAGGGGCCGATTTGCCCTTCGATGCCGACGCCTTCGCGGCAGCGGACATTGCCCACGACGATATCGAGGACTTCACAGCGGCCACTGAGGCTTGTCGGGCCGATCTGGCCGCCGAAATCGGTGTAGCCGGTAATCTCCATAGTGAGGGCGTTTTCCCCGTCCAGCAGCGCGGTCACCGTGCCGGCCTCTCCCCGGCGGCCGCCGATATCTGCATACAGCGTGAATTGTTGGCCGCTGGGATTGCTGAGGGTGGGGTTGAGCATGCAGCCGGAATCGAACTGGGTTGTGGCTTTGATTTCCACAGCGATGGCGCCCTCGGTGCCGGGCTCGGCGATGCGGGAGGTGCTGGCCGCAGGCTCGCTGCCACCGGCGCTTTTGTTTCCGCTTTTGCTGCCATTGCCGCCGGCGTCTCCGCAAGCGGTGAGGACAAGGGCGGCGGCCAAGGCGGCCCATCCGTGTGATCTGTCAATTATTCTCATTCGCGGTCTCCTGACGCTGATGGGGCCAAACCCTTCTTCAGAGGGAAAAACGCAAATACGCGCGAGAAGCGGACATGACGCCGGGAACAATTTTGCGCGCGAGGCTTTTTTCCGGCTGTTGGCGCATAAGAGTTTGAAACGACGAATGAAATGGTGAACGATACCCAGGTGCCGTGGGGGCGCAGGGAACGAAGCATGAGTGGTAAAGCGCCGGACTGGCATCTGGTAGAAGCGCTTCTGGACGGGGCGCTGGAGCTGCCCACTGTCCAGCAGGCCGATTTCGTGCGCAGCCAAAGCAGCGATCCTGAAGTGATCGCAGAGGTTTTGTCTCTCCTGGTGTTTGCCGAGAGCAGCGAGCAGTTTCTGGAGGCCGACCCGTTGATGGCCGAGGACGGAGCGCCGTTGGAGGCGCCCGACTCGCGGCTGGGGGCGTGGCGGATTGATGGCATCATAGGGCGCGGGGGCATGGGCACCGTGTACCGGGTGCGGCGCGCGGACGGACTTTACGAGCAGGAAGCCGCGCTGAAGCTGATGCGGCCTCTCGCGCCGGAACATTGGGCGCTGTTCGAGAGCGAGCGACAATTCCTCGCGCGGCTGGAACATCCGGGGATTGCGCGGCTGCTGGATGGTGGCGGAGGGGCCGATGGGCGGCCCTGGATGGTGATGGAATATGCCAGCGGCGCGCCGGTGGATGTGTGGGCGCGGGAGACCGGGGCCGGGCCACGCGAGATTGTCGCGATCATGCTGCAGGTGTGTGAAGCGATGGTGCATGCCCATGGCAAGCTGATCGTTCACCGCGATATCAAACCCTCGAACATTGTGGTGGATGAGACCGGCCGGGCGCGGGTGATCGATTTCGGCGTGGCGCGGATTGCCGGCGGAGACGCCTCACATGTGGCGCCGTTGTCGCTCGATTATGCCGCGCCGGAGCTGTTTTCCGGAGAAGCGGCCACCACGGCGAGCGATGTGTACGGATTGGCTGCAACGCTGTATGCGTTGTTGGCGGGACGCCCGCCGCTGGCATTGTCCGTCACGCCAGTGCCGACGCTGGCCCAGCGCGCGGCAGATGAGGCGCCCGCGCCTCTGATCGCGCAGATCCCGAAAAATCAACACAGCGCTCTGATGCGCGATCTTGATGCCATTCTCGCAAAAGCCCTCGCCCGGAACCCGGCTGACCGCTACGCGGCCGTTGATGCGTTCCGGGAGGATCTGGCGCGAGCGTTGGCAGGTGAGGCGGTATCGGCGCGTCTTCATGAGCGGGGTTATGCCACCTGCCGCTTTCTCTCTCGTCACCGGTGGCAGGCGGCGGCGGTGGCCGCGCTGGTTGCCAGCCTCGGGCTGGGCCTTACCGCGTCGCTTTGGCAGGCCCGGGAAGCGCGCATCGAGCGCGACACGGCGCTGCGCGAGCAGGCGCGGCTGGAGGCGGTGCAGCAATATCTCTACTTCATGCTGCGCGACGCGGCCGACACGGCCGGCGGCACGGAAACCAGCGCGCGGGAAATTCTGGAAACGGCCGCTGAGCAGGTCACCGAAATGTTTGCCAATGATCCGGCGCGCGGCGGACCGGTGATGCACACGCTGGCTGAGCTTTATCTCTATCTGGGTGATTATGAAGCGGCTGCGCCGCTGCTCAAGCGGCTGGTCGATGCGCCTGAAATTGATGCGGGCGTGCGGGCGGCGGCCAATTATGACCTGGCGCAATACCATCTGCGTACGGCAGACCTTGATGCAGCAGAGGCGCTGCTGGGGAAGGCCCAGGATTTTTGGAACGCTGATCCGGCAGTGTGGCGCCGCAGGCTGGTGGACAGCCGCCTTGTGGAAGCGCGTATCCTGCGCGACCGGGGCGAGATTGAGTCCGCGATTGCGTTGTTGCAGGAATATCTGCCCCAGCGGATCCGCCTCTCGGGCGCGCATCACCAGCATACGGGCGTGTTTTACAATGATCTGGGCGTCATGCTGAACGCGGCCGGACGGCGTGAGGAGGCGGCTGCTTCGCTGCGCCAGGCGCTGGAGGTCTGGCGGGTGGCTGCGCTGGATAACAGTCCGGACGCGCTCAATACGCTCAACAATCTTGCCGCCATCGAAACGCTGTCAGGCCGGCCGGAAGCGGCCGAGCCGCTGTTCCGGGAGGCGGTGAACCTGCGCAATGAACTTTATGGTGCCTCGGCGGCGACGTCGGCGCTGCTGAACAATTACGGCAAGACGCTGCTGCGGCTCGGGCGGCCGCAAGAGGCGCTGGTGTATTTGCGCCAGGCGGCCGACATGGCGCTGGAACATGCCGGGCCGGGGAGCCTGCATTATGCGTCCGCCATTGCCGGTGTCAGCGAAGCGTTGAGCGATGCCGGCGAGAGGCGGCTGTCCATGGAGGCCGCCGAAACGGGCTATGCGAAGGTGACGGGGGCTTTGGGCGACGGGCATCCGGCGGCGGGGATCATTTCGATCATGCTGGGGCGGGCGAGCGCGGAGGCGGGCGACATGGCGCGCGCGGCGGCGCTGCTGGCGCAGGCCGAGCTGGCGCTGGCCCCGCTGGGGGCAGGCGCTACCAGCCAGATTGATATCATTCAGGCGCTGCGGGACCGGTATGATCTTCCGCAGGCGGCTCAATAGCGGTTCCTGACAACTCCCGGAACAGCCAGGCGCGCGCCTTGATCCAGTCCCGTCTGATCGTGCGGTCTGTGACGCCGAGAATGTCTGCCGCCTGAATTTCGGTATAGCCGCCGAAGAAGCGCAGCTCGACCACTTCAGCCAGGCGCGGATTAAGCTTGCCAAGGCGTGTGAGGGCTTCGTCGAGCTCAAGGAGGCGTTCATCGCTTTCCCAGAAGGGCTCAATGTCATCCGTCAGCGGATCGATCTTTCCGGCGCCGCGTTTGGCCGTGAGGCGGGCGCGGGCATGGTCGATCAACACCGAGCGCATCGCCAGGGCGGCGGCGCGCAGGAAGTGCTGATCGTCGAGGAAATTTTCCTTGCGGCGCAGTTTCAGCCAGGTCTCGCTGACCAGCGCGGTGGTCTGCAGGGTTTGACCTGCGCCGACACGGCGGCGCTCGCGCCGGGCAACACGGCGCAAGTCTTCCCACAATGCCGGAACGAGTCTGTCTGCAGCGGCCAGAACCTCCGGCGGCCGTCCAGAACCTTGATCGTACATCAGAAAAGGCACCCTCCGCAGCGCCGTCCCCCGACCCACACTTGCGGTTATACGTACCAGCGGAATCGTCAAAGGCCAGAGAAAAATAAAACCGATTTTCTGAAAGCTGTGGTCAGGCCTGTGTCCGGTCTGCCCGCTCGATCCCGTTCTCGCTTTTGAATCGGCCTCAAATCTTGGGGCCCATCGAACATGAGCCTTAGGGGAACAGGAGCCACCTTATGACATTGAGCAACCGAAAATCGGTATCCGGACAGGGTGCTCGCTTGGCGATGGGCGTGTCCCTGCTGGCGATTGCGCTGGGCGCGGCCCAGGGCGCGCAGGCGCAGGCACGCGATTGCACCGATGGCGACCCGCCGGTTGGCTCGCAGGACGGCGATGGCAATGCGGCGTGTGAAGCCAATTCGAGCGCGTATGGTTTCGAAAACCTTGCGGATGTGCAGTGGAGCGCCGCTTTCGGCACGCGCAACACTGCGCTGGGAGAATCCAGTTCGGCGTTCGGCATGAACAACCTGTCAACAGGTATCTCCAGTTCAGCAATAGGATTTGCAAATACCGCGGAAGGCACCACCAGCATTGCTATGGGCGCCTACAATGGCGCTGAGGCAGATACGTCGGTGGCGGTCGGTTATGATAACTGGGCAACAGATCTGTATGGCGTAACCATGGGGGTTGCGAATAGGTCGATCGGACTTGCGGCGACGGCTATGGGAGCCTTCAATGGCGCCGAGGGCGATGGCAGCATTGCCATAGGTATCGACAACAGCACTGT
>JBKBRT010000160.1:0-7099 GCA_046291585.1 Hyphomonas sp. | reverse complement strand
CAGAACAAATGTGGTACATCCGCATTTGAGATGGCATTCGGGGGCCTTGCCAAACCGGCCCTCATGGTAGACCAAAGGAGACGACTCGTGACCAAACCTGCTCTCATTCTCGTGGACAAGGATTCCGGTGTGGATAAGCAAAAGGCGCTTGAAACGGCGCTCGGTAATATTGAGCGGGCCTTTGGCAAGGGCTCTGTCATGCGCCTTGGCGACAAGAAGACCCTGGATATCGAGGCGGTCTCCACCGGCTCGCTGGGGCTCGACATTGCGCTGGGGATCGGCGGTCTGCCCAAGGGCCGGATCGTCGAGATTTTCGGACCTGAAAGCTCGGGCAAGACGACGCTCTCCCTGCATTGTGTCGCCGAAGCCCAGAAAAATGGGGGCGTCTGCGCCTTCATTGACGCAGAGCATGCGCTCGATCCGGTCTATGCCTCCAAACTCGGCGTGGATCTGGACGACCTTCTGATCTCTCAGCCGGATACGGGCGAGCAGGCGCTGGAGATTGCCGACACGCTGGTGCGGTCAGGCGCGGTGGATCTTGTGGTCATCGACTCGGTGGCAGCTCTGACCCCGCGGGCCGAGATCGAAGGCGAGATGGGCGATCAGCTGCCAGGCCTGCAGGCACGCCTGATGAGCCAGGCGCTGCGCAAGCTGACGGGTTCGATCTCCAAGTCGAAATGCATGGTCATCTTCATCAACCAGATCCGGATGAAGATCGGGGTGATGTTCGGCAACCCGGAGACGACGACGGGCGGTAACGCCTTGAAATTTTATGCTTCTGTCCGCCTCGACATCCGCCGGATCGGCCAGATCAAGGACCGTGATGAAGTCATCGGCAACCAGACGCGCGTAAAGGTTGTGAAAAACAAGGTAGCGCCACCTTTCCGGCAGGTTGAGTTCGACATTATCTATGGCGAGGGTATTTCCAAGACGGGCGAGCTCGTGGATCTGGGCGTCAAGGCCAATGTCGTTGAAAAATCAGGGTCCTGGTTCTCCTATAATGGAGAACGGATTGGCCAGGGCCGCGAAAAGGCCCGGCAATTCCTCAAGGATAACCCGGCGGTTGCAAACGAGATTGAGGATGCAGTCCGCCGGAATGCCGGTCTTCTTGCAGAGGAACTCCTCTCGGCGGGTATGGCAGCAGATGACGGCGACGATGATGCCGCAGAGGCTGCAGAGGGCTGACATTACAGGCTTCCGGTCCCTATCTGATCTCCTGACCGGAAGATTCCCCCCTTTGCGGTAAGCCTGAGCTTGGCGGGCCGCAAAGGGGGCTTTATATCGCCGGTGTAATCTTGTGCCGGTTTCCTGTCTGACTCCGGCCTATCCATCTGTTGAACCGGCAAAGGCCAGAAACGACACATGAACGGCGTCAATGATATCCGGGAAACTTTCCTCGGCTTTTTCGAGAAAAACGGGCACGCCCGGCGCCCCTCCGCGCCCCTGGTGCCGCAGAACGATCCCACGCTCCTATTCGTGAATGCGGGCATGGTGCCCTTCAAGAACATCTTCACGGGAGCCGAGAAGCCCTTTTCGCCCCGCGCCACAACCTCGCAGAAATGCGTGCGGGCCGGCGGCAAGCACAATGATCTCGACAATGTCGGCTACACGGCGCGCCACCACACCTTCTTTGAAATGCTGGGGAATTTTTCCTTTGGCGACTATTTCAAGGACGATGCAATCCGCTTCGCCTGGGAGCTGGTCACCAAGGAATATGGTCTCGACGCCAAGCGCCTTCTGGTCACGGTCTATGCCGATGATGAAGAGGCGGCCACCATCTGGAAGAAGGTGGCGGGCTTTGACGATTCGAAGATCATCCGCATCGCCACCAGCGATAATTTCTGGTCGATGGGGGATACCGGTCCGTGCGGTCCCTGTTCGGAGATATTCTTCGACCATGGCGACAAGGTCGCCGGCGGCCCACCCGGCAGCCCCGAAGAGGATGGCGACCGGTTCATCGAGATCTGGAACCTCGTCTTCATGCAGTTCGAGCAGCATCAGGATGGCAGCCGCACGAACCTTCCAAAACCGTCCATCGATACCGGGATGGGGCTTGAGCGCGTCGCGGCTGTGCTGCAGGGCGTCCACAACAATTACGACATCGACCTCTTCCGGGCGTTGATCGCCGCCGAAGAGGACGTCTATGGCCAGAAGGCAGAGGGCGACAAGACCGCCTCTTTCCGGGTGATCGCAGACCATCTGCGGACCTCGGCGTTCCTGGTCGCAGATGGCATCCTGCCGTCGAATGAAGGGCGCGGCTACGTGCTGCGCCGGATCATGCGCCGGGCCATGCGCCATGGCCATATGCTGGGCGCGCGCGAGCCACAGATGCACCGTCTCGTATCGGCCCTGGTTGCGCAGATGGGCCAGGCCTATCCCGAGCTTGGCCGCGCGCAGGTCGCCATCGAGGCTGCAATCGAACAGGAAGAAGCCCGGTTCCAGCGGACGCTGGGCAATGGTCTCAGCCTGCTCGACAAGGCGGCGTCGGAACTTTCGCCCGGCGAAGCGCTTCCCGGCGATGTGGCGTTCCGCCTGTCGGATACGTTCGGGTTCCCGCTCGATCTGACGCAGGATATCCTGCGCGGGCGCGGCATTGAGGTTGATGTCGAGGGCTTTGAAACCGCCCTTGATGCGCAGCGCGAGACAAGCCGCGCGGGCGGCTTCTCCTCGGGCGATCAGGCGACGGAAGAAATCTGGTTCTCCGTGCGGGGCGACAAAGGCGCCACAAAGTTTGCCGGATATTCCAGCACATCGGGAGAGGGCAAGCTGATCGCCATCGCCACCGGGGGCGCGCTGAGCGACGCCGCTGGCGCAGGCCCTGCCGAACTCGTCTTTGATGCCACGCCTTTCTATGCCGAATCCGGCGGCCAGGCCGGCGACCATGGCGAGATAATTTTTGAGGACGGCGCCCGGTTCGTCGTGCGCGATGTGCAGAAACGCGCCGGCGATCTGCATGTGCATATCGGGGAACTCGTCTCCGGATCTGTGAAGACCGGCATGAAAGCGCAGATGAATGTCAACGCCGCGCGCCGCAAGGCTGTGATGGCAAACCATTCGGCAACCCACCTCATGCACGCGGCGCTGCGCAAGGTGCTGGGCGCGCATGTCACTCAGAAGGGCTCGCTTGTTGAGGCAGACCGGTTCCGGTTTGACTTCTCGCACGGCGCGCCGGTGACCGCCGCCCAGCTCGAAGCCATCGAAGACGAGGTCAACGCCCAGATCCGCGCCAATATCGAGACGGGAATCAAGGTCACGACGCCGGAGAAGGCGATCGAGGCGGGCGCGCTGGCGCTCTTCGGTGAGAAATATGGCGATGAAGTCCGTGTACTGTCGATGGGGGATGCCGGCGATGGCGGGCGGCCCTATTCGGTGGAGCTGTGCGGGGGGATCCACGTCTCCCGCTCTGGCGATATTGCCGTCTTCACGATCCTGTCGGAGGGCGGGGTGTCCGCCGGTATCCGCCGGATCGAGGGGGCAACGGGCGCTGAAGCGCTGGCCTATCTGAAGGGCCGGGCGCAGATTGGTTCCGATCTGGCTGAAAGCCTGAAAGTTCCGCTCAAGGATCTTCCCCGCCGCGTTGCCGCGCTCTCCGAGGAGCGCCGCAGCCTCGAGCGCGAGCTGAGCGAGGCCAAGCGCAAGCTGGCGATGGGCGGCGGTGGCGGCGCGCCGGCGGGACCGGAGGTCATCAATGGCGTCAACCTGATTGCCCGCGTGGCAGAAGGCGTTGGCGGCAAGGAGCTGCGCGCACTGGTGGATGAGGCGAAATCGAAAATCGGCTCAGGTGTGGTCGTGTTTGTTGGCGTGGATGGCGGCAAGGCAGGTGTCGCGATCGGTGTGACAAAGGATCTGACCGAGAAATTCTCTGCCGTTGAGCTTGTGAAAAGCGCAGCTGCGGCGATCGGCGGTCAGGGCGGTGGCGGGCGCCCGGATATGGCCCAGGCCGGTGGCCCGGATGGTGATAAAGCCAATGAAGCGCTCGAAGCGGTTCGGGCGGCCCTGAAAGGGTAAAGGCGCGACGCGCCGCGGGTTGGAACTAGGGCGGCCGGGTTGATCCCTGCCGCCCTTTCCTTTTTTACGGGCCCCTTGAAGCCGGGGCTGCAGGCCATAGAAGACGTTAGATGAAAAGAGACAGCCGCCTTTCCTCTGTTCTCCACGCGCTGCTGCATATGGCAGAGCAGGACCGTCCGATGACGTCCGATGCGCTTGCCGCATGTATGCGGACAAACCCTGTGGTCGTGCGCCGGACGATGGGCCTTCTGCGCGAGGCGGGCTTCGTCACCTCCGAGCGGGGGCACTCCGGCGGTTGGCGGATCGAAGCAGACCTCTCAAAACTCACCCTTCGCCAGCTCCATGAAGCGCTGGGCGAGCCGACGGTCTTCGCTATCGGAAACCGCAATGAAACGCCCGATTGCCTCGTTGAGCAGTCTGTCAACGCCG
Source organism: Hyphomonas sp. (assembly GCA_046291585.1). Lineage (GTDB taxonomy): Bacteria > Pseudomonadota > Alphaproteobacteria > Caulobacterales > Hyphomonadaceae > Hyphomonas. The sequence continues at coordinate 2,662 of JBKBRT010000160.1, read as the reverse complement.
TGCTCGACACCGCCTTCGCTGAGGCCGAAGCATTACTGCTGGAGCGGTTCGCCTCGGTGACGCTGGCCGACCTCGCCGTGGAGTTCACCCGGCGCTACAAGGGCCTCGGGCTTTCCAAGGATTAGGCCAGCGCGGCAGTCGCAGCAGGATCGATGGTCGGAGTGAGAGGATTCGAACCTCCGGCCCCTAGCTCCCGAAGCTAGTGCTCTACCAGGCTGAGCTACACTCCGCCGTCCATCGCCGGCCGGCCCCTGGCCCGCCCGAAGCTGGCGTGTTTACGCCCGGCCAAAGATTTTTCAAGGGGCAAAAATCGGTTTGCGCGTCGCCATCCCGCTGCGTCCGCCGGATCTGGAATTCAAAGATCGGAGACGTCGATCACCTTATAGGTCAGGGGTGTTTCGCCGTGAAATGTGACCGTGATGTACTCCCCCTCGCGGAAAACATGGTCGCCGAGCCGATGGACATTCTCGTCATCGCCTTCTTCTTCCTCGTCGTAGCGAAAGAACCAGTTGTTGCCGCGATGGCTGAGCCAACCGTCGGCGCGTTCTGCCGGGTCAGGGTGAAACCGGAAGACGCGGCAGTCTTTCCGATTGGAGCGCCAGGCCTCAACATCGAGGCGGCCGTCTGCGGTCAGCGGGGCGAGCAGGGTGTAACCCTGCCCGGACTCTGCATCGACGCCGGGGTTGAGGGCAAGTTGCAGCGATATACGCTTCAGCGACATGTCAGGCTCCAGTGCAAAAAAAAGAGTTTGCTCAGCGCGCCAGCGCCAGCGCCGGGGCTTCCTCAGCGTTCAGAAGACGCCGGCTGGTGCCGCCAAACAGGCGCTCGCTGATACGGGAGTGGCCATAGGCGCCCGCGACGATCGTAGTGGCGCCACTGCCTTGGGCAAGCGCCAGCAGGGCGGCGGAGACTTCGCCTTCGATAGCGGAAACACTGGATCTGATGCCCTTGCGTTTCAGCCAGTCTTCCAGCGATCCGGGCTCTATGCCGGGCCGGGCGCCATCGCGTTCGGCGTCTTTTCGGTTCTGCGCAATGATCACTTCACCAGCCGCTTTCAGGAGCGGCACATGAAATCGCAGCGCCCGGGCGGCGCCGTTGGAGCCGTCCCAGCCGATGATCACCGGGCCAGGCGTGTAAGTCTGGGTACCTGCCAGAACCAGAGGAAGGCGCGCGTCCATCATCACATAGTCGAACGCAATTGACAGGGGCTCACCGCTGCGGGCGGCGCTGCGGGGAAAAATGATGGCGTCTGCCAGCGTTGCGGCGCTCGCAGCGGCCGCTTCGGCATTGGCGACCTGATGCAGGAAAGTGCAGTCTGTGCCGGGTGTTGCCCCAACGCCCTGGCGGAAAGCGGCCTCGGCCTTTTCCAACATTTCCTTCTGAAGTTCGATGATACTGGTGGCGGCGGCGGCCGTCAGCCCGGTCGATTCCGGGGTGGTGACAAGCATCACGGCAGCCTGGGGATCTGGCAGGGCGCACAGGCCGACCAGGCTCGTGCCCATCTTCTGTGCGATGGCCAAGGCAGACCGGGTGGTTTCCACATCCGTTTCAGGTGTGCCCTGAAGCATTGCAACGACTGACATAGGTCTCTCCTGCTCTTTCACCACTCTCTGCCGGAGTGATAACATGAACGTAGCAGGAGCGGCATAGTTCCGGACTAGGGAGGTCTACTTAGGCGCGCCCGATTTCGCCTCTGCGATGCGTTTGCGGGCGATCCGGTCTGCCACCGCGTTTGCCGGCTGGTCCGTTGCCAGAGCCTCATCGAGCACTTCGCCGAGTGTCTCGATCAGCCGGGCAAGTTTGCCGTTGACCCAGTCGCGCGAGTAATTTCCGGAGATTTCAGCGGCCACGTTGATGATCCCGCCGCCGTTGATCACATAATCAGGGGCATAAAGAATGCCCTTGCGGCGCATTAGCTCGCCCATTTCCGGAACGATCAGCTGGTTGTTGGCCGCTCCCGCCACGCCTTTGACGGTCAGGCGGTCCAGGGTCTTTTCGTTGATCACGGCGCCGAGCGCGCAGGGCGAGAAGATGTCGGCGTCCACATCGTAGATGTCATCGGGCTGGACGACCGTCGCCCCGGTCTGGGCGGCCACAGTCTTCAGCGCTTCCTGGTCGATGTCAGAAATGACGAGCTTGGCGCCCTCCTTGGCCAGGTAGTCGCAGACATGCCCGCCCACGGAGCCAACCCCCTGCACAGCGATGATCCGGCCAGAGAGATCGTCCGACCCGTAGAGGCGTTTGGCCATCTCCCGGATGCCGAGAAAAACCCCCATGGCGGTGATCGGCGACGGGTCACCGCTGGCGGCGGCGCCTTCATCAAGGCCCGCCACATAGCGGGTTTCCTTGCGCACCATCGCCATATCGGACGTCGCGATGCCGACATCTTCAGCGGTGTAATACCGGCCCTGAAGGCTTTCCACCGCGCGCCCAAAGGCGCGGAAGAGATCTTCGGATTTGTCCTGGCGCGGGTCACCCCAGATCACGGCTTTGCCGCCGCCCAGGGGCAGATCGGCCATCGCATTCTTGAAGCTCATGCCTTGAGAGAGGCGCAGGGCGTCGGTCAGCATGGCGTCCCCGCTGGCATACTTCCACATCCGGCATCCACCCGCCGCCGGGCCCAGCGCGGTGGAGTGGATGGCGATGATTGCTTTCAACCCGC
>JBKBRT010000159.1:0-7105 GCA_046291585.1 Hyphomonas sp. | reverse complement strand
AGGGCGACACCATCGTGCTCCAGGACATCCTCAAATACGAGATTGAGGGCGAAGACGACGATGGCAAGATTGTCGGGCGCCATCGCGGTCTCGGCATTGGCCGCCCGCGCTTCTGGGAGCGCGCCTCCTATTACAATCTGGAGCGCGAACTGGCCGAGGCCCTTGATGAACTGAACGGTGCCTGATGTCTGGCGCGCTGGTTCCCTTTATTGTGGCCGCCCTGGCCTTCCTGGCGATTGCGGGGCTCGGACTTGTGCTGACGGGCAGCAATGATGACGCCGCCCGCAAACGGGCAAGGGCAATCAGCGCCGGCCGGGGAGGGGCAGCGGTCAAGGGCGGGAAAGTCGTGGATGAGAACATCCGCCGCCGCGCCAAGACACAGGAAATGCTGGAAGGCCTGCGCCGTCAGGACAAAGAGCGCCGCCGCAATGATCCCATGCGCAATATCGGCTCCAAGCTGACCCAGGCGGGCCTCGAAATTCCCGTACCGATGTTCTGGATGCTCTCTGTGGTCTGCGGCCTTGTTTGCGCAGGCGTCGTCTATATTTCGGGCGCCGATGGCCTGGTGATCAGCGGCATGTCGCTCAAAAGCCGTCCGGTCCTGATCGGCGCCGCCTTCTTCGGTGGCACGCTCGGCATCCCGCAATTCATCCTCAATTTCCTCATCAAGGGCCGTCACACCAAGATGGTCAACCAGTTTGCCGATGCGCTCGACATCATCGTGCGCGGTGTCCGCTCGGGCCTTCCGCTCAATGAATGTATCCGCGTGATTGCCAAGGAGAGCCCCGAGCCGCTGCGCAAGGAGTTCCTGACCTTCGCCGACAACCTCGCCATGGGCGCGGGGCTTGAGCGGTCGCTGGCCGCGCTCTACAAGAGGCTGCCTCTGCAGGAAGTCAATTTCTTCGCCATCGTGTTGACCATCCAGTCGAAGGCAGGGGGCAACCTGTCAGAGGCTCTCCACAACCTTTCCACGGTCATCCGCTCGCGGAAGATGATGCGCGAGAAGGTCAAGGCCCTTTCATCGGAGGCAAAAGCCTCCGCCATGATCATCGGCAGCCTGCCGATAGCTGTGGGCGTCATGGTCTTCATGACCACGCCTGACTACATCATGGAACTCTTCCGCACCGAGACCGGCCATGTGATCCTCGTGGTGGCGGCCGGCATGATGGGCACGGGCATCACGGTCATGCGCAACATGATGAACTTCGATATGTAAGGCGCCGCGCGGCATGTATGAATTCCTGGTCTCCTTCACCAAGCCCCAGACCCTGGCCGCCTATCTGGTGGCCGCGGCGGTCTTTGGCACCTTTCTGACCGTTTTCCTGCCCTATCTGCAGGGCAACAAGCTCGAAACCCGGCTCAAGGCGGTCGCCTCCCAGCGCGAAAAGCTCCGTAAACAGAGCCGCGCGGCCCTCGAAAAGAAAGGTCTGCGCCGCAAGGATAACAGCGTCGTCGGATCCATCTCGTCAAAGCTCAACCTTGCCCAGGCGCTGGAAGACCCCAACGTCGTGAAGCTGATGAACCAGGCCGGCCTGCGCGGGCCCGGCCCCATCTCGGCCTTCTATTTCGCGCGGATGGCGATGCCGTTCGCCGGCGCCGGCCTGATGTTCTTCTACATTTTCTTCGTCAACGATCACGGCCTCAGCCAGTTCATGAAATACGGCTCGGTCATCTTCGGCGCGGCGGCGGGCTTCTATGCGCCAAACCTCTACATTTCAAACCTCGCCCAGAAGCGGCAGAAATCGATAATGCGCGCGTTTCCGGACTCGCTCGACATGCTGCTCATCTGCGTGGAAGCGGGCATGTCGATCGAGATGGGCTTCAACAAGGTCAGCCAGGAAATCGGCTCGGCCTCTCCGGAGCTTGCCGAAGAGTTCGGCATCACGGTGGCAGAGCTCTCCTATCTGCCAGACCGGCGCCTGGCTTACGAAAACCTGGCCCTGCGGACGGGCCATGAAGGCGTCAAGGCGGTCTGCATGGCGCTCGGCCAGGCAGAGCGCTACGGCACCCCGCTGGGCGACGCACTGCGGATGATGGCCAAGGAAAACCGCGAGATGCGCATGTCGGAGGCCGAGAAGAAAGCCGCCTCGCTGCCCGCCAAGCTCACGGTGCCGATGATCCTGTTCTTCCTGCCGGTATTGTTCCTGATCGTGCTCGGCCCGGCCTATATCAAGTATCAGGCGATGCAGAAGGAAAACGAGGTCGCCCCGCAGGTCACGCAGATCAGCCGCCCAGGCGACCTGGCCTGATGCTGGAAATGCTGTAGACTGAATATTGGTGTCTGGATTATAATCGTCCGGCCCGAAACAGAAAACGGCCCGCCATGCGTGACGGGCCGTTTTGTTTTTGGGGCTGGCTGATCGGGAATTTCCGGCAACCGATTAGATGAGACTACGGATTCAGCGTTCCGCGCAGCTGGCGTTTGGTGCCTGGCGCGGCAGAACTGGACGTGTCATTCCCCCCGATCAGCGCGTCATAGGTGCGCGCCGGCTGCACCAGCCCGCGCAGCAGGGCGGCGTTCTGCTCGGCTACCTTGTCCGGCGCGTTCTGGGCGCTGACCTGCTTCATCTCGTCAAACCGCCCCTGCAGCCCGATTACCAGCGCAAGGTTTTCCGTCACGCGGCTCCCGGCGCCCGGCAGGGCAGCGGCGGCGCGCAACTGCGCCTCGGCGCCTGCAAGGTCGCCCGACAGCAAAAGCGAGAGGCCATAATTGGTCAGGGTCGTCATCCGCCCGGGCTCAAGCGTCAGCGCGCGCTGATAATGTGTCTGCGCCTGCCGGTGCATCTCCAGCTGGTCGAATGCGGTGCCCAGCGCCGCCCAGCCATCGGCCCGCTCCGGCGCGGTCCGGGTCACCTGTTCAAAGGTTGATCGCGCCGCTTCGTAATTGCCTTCCGACATCCGCACGCGGCCGCTCACCATCAGAAGGTCGGGATTGCCCGGATGGATCACCAGCGTCTTGGTCGCCACCTCAAGGGCCCGGTCCTGGCTGCCCATGGCGCGCAGCGCTTCGGCAAATTCCAGCGAGGTTTCGATGCTCGAGGGATCTTTCTGATATTCTTTCGACCAGAAATTCGCCCGCGTCAGCGGATCGGCCCGGTTGGCCGCTTCGCGTTCTTCTGCGGAGGCAGGCTTCAACGCGGCCTCAACCGCCTGGGCGAGCTCCTTTTCCGCCGCGGTCTGACCGGTCGATGCGCAGGCGCTGGCAACCGCCGCGAGGGCGATGGCGAAGCCGGCGAAGGGCTTTTTGGCACTGGACATCAGCAGGCTCCGTGTATGTATCCCAGAAGGTCAGAGGTGACTTTGCCCCCGCCCGCGTCAAAGTTCGGTTAACGCCGGCGCCTCAATCATTAACTACCCGACGTCCGAAAGGCCCGATATGCACAAGTCCTTTACCACCGACGCCCCTCAGGCTGTCCGGGTCTGGCTCTATACGGGCAGCCTGTTCGGCGCGCTGGAGAACGATCCGTTCCCCAATGCGCGGGCGATCGCAGAGGCGCAGGGCTTCATCGGCGGGGCAGGGCAGAGTGTCCTGGTGCCCGGCCCCGATGGCCGGACATCGGACATCCTTCATGGCCTGGGCCCAGGCAAGGATGCGCTCGCCTTGGCGGTGCTGTCCGGGAAACTCCCGGCGGGCGATTATCAGATAGCCTCTGCTGGCGGCTATCCCTTCGCCAGCCTGGCGGCAGGCTGGGCAGACGGCGCGTACCGTTTCGATGGCTACAAGACCGAAAAGCACACCCCGCCACGTCTCGTGATCCCGTCTTCCGAAGACGCCGCCCGGCTGTCGCGGGAGGCAGACGCCATCTGCGGCCTGCGCGATCTGGTCAACACGCCCGCCGCCGATATGGGCCCGGAACAGCTGCATGCCCGCATGAGCGCTCTCGCCGAACGACACGGCGCGCGGGTGGCCGCCGTCGTGGGCGATACGCTGATCGATGAAAACTACCCCCTCGTCCATGCTGTCGGCCGCGCCGCCGTCAAGGCCCCACGCTTCCTGATGCTGGAATGGGGCACGCCCGGCGCGCCGAATGTGTCGCTCTGCGGGAAGGGGATCACCTTCGATACCGGGGGCCTCAATATCAAGGTCGGCGACGGCATGCGCATCATGAAGAAGGATATGGGCGGGGCCGCCCATGCCATCGCGCTGGCAGAGCTTGTCATGGACGCGCGCCTGCCAGTGCATCTGCGCCTCTTCGTATCGGCGGCTGAAAACGCCATTGCGGGCGACGCCTTCCGCCCCGGCGACATCCTGCAGAGCCGCAAGGGCCTGACCGTCGAGATCGACAACACCGATGCCGAAGGCCGCCTCGTGCTGGCCGACGCGCTCACCCGCGCCAGCGAAGACCAGCCCGAACTGCTGATTGACTTTGCCACCCTGACCGGCGCCGCCCGGGTCGCCCTCGGCCCGGACCTTGCCCCGCTCTATACCGATGACGAGCAACTCGCCGCCGACCTGCTCGCCGCCTCTGAAGAGGTCGGCGACCCGGTCTGGCGCATGCCGCTCTGGGAGCCCTATCTCAGCTATATGCAAAGCCCGGTCGCAGACCTGGTAAACTCGGGCGGGGCCGGGATGGCGGGCTCGATCACGGCGGCGATCTTCCTCAAACAGTTCGTCTCGGCCAAAAGCTGGGCACATTTCGACATCTGGGCCTGGCGCAAATCCAAATACGGCCGCCCCGATGGCGGCGCGGCCTGCGGCCTGCGCGCGGTCTATGCCATGCTGGAAAAACGCTACCCGGCGGCCTGATCCGGTCGCCCTTTGCGCCGATCTTGGGGGGAGAGGCAGGCGCTCTGTCCCCGCCCTCAGCTGCTGTAGTTGCGCCAGTTTCCATGCCCGCTATCCGCCGCGTGTCGGCCCCTGGTCAGACTGCACGTATCGTTTCGCGCCGTTTCATCTCCCGGCGCGAGGCGAGGGGTCTCATCCGCCCCGGCAGCGGAGGCGGAGGGCGTCGCGAACCTCCAAACCTTCCTGAACTCTCTGCACGCGGGCGCATTCCGCCTCCGCCTGCGACATCCCAGCAAAACCGGAAGGGGCTTCCCCTGTCCGGCTTTCGCTGCTGGCGTTCAGTTGCTGGCCTTCAGCCGCATCGCTTCGCGCACGCGTCCGCGCACCAGCAGCGTGTCGATATTCGTGGGGTCGGCTGCCATTGCGGTCTCAACATCCTTCATCGCCAGGTCGAGAGCGTCCGTGCTGAGATGCACTTCGGCGCGCATCTGATGGGCAATGGCGTTGTCCGGGTCATTGGCGATCGCGGTATTGAGATCGACCATGGCCTCATCCCATTTGTCGATCAGCATGTAGGCGGTCGCCCGGTCGAGCAGCAGGTCGTTCTCGTTCGGGGCAAGGCGCAGCGCTTCGGAGAAGGAAACGGCGGCCGCTTCGGCTGCGCCGATCTGCAGCCAGGCATTGCCGGCTTGAGAAAGGTAGACCGCGCGCTGTTCCATCGTGCCGCCATCGCTCGACATCGACAGGTTTTCCAGCCGGACGGCGCCTTCTTCCACATTGCCCAGGGCAATCAGCGCCAGAGCCGTGCACTGGCGGGCGCCCGGACGGTTGCCTTCAAAGCTCCAGGCGAGGCCATCTTCATAGGCTTCTTCGGGCGCCGTTTCGATTTTCTCGACACAGGCTTCTAGCTTGCGCGCTTCGGCGGCGGCGAGTTCGGCCCCCATGCTCTGCTGCAGGAAAAGCGCCGCACCGGCGGCCATGGCAATCAGCGACATGGGCAGGACACTCCAAAGCCTCTATCTCTTTGTTCTTAGGCGCAATCGGAGCACCCTTGGCAAATGACAGTTCAGCCATCTCTGCTGTTTGTATTCGGACTTGGCTACTCTGCCCAGCAGTTGGCCAGCCGCCTTTTGGCAGCCGGCTGGCAGGTCGCCGGAACCGTGCGCAGCCAGGAGAAAGCCGCCGCGCTTCGGTCTCGGGGGATCGATGCCCGGGTCTGGTCCGGGGAGGGGCCGGTGGAGGTGTCTGAGGGAGCCCATTGGCTGGTCACCCTGCCGCCGGGAAAAGAGGGCTGCCCGGCGGCGCAGAGTGTCCGAAAATGGCCGGGAATGGCCGAAAGTGTCACCTATCTGTCCACAACTGGCGTCTATGGAGACCTGAATGGCGGCTGGGTGACCGAGTGGAGCCCCGTAAATCCGGGGTCTGCGCGGGGCGCTGCCCGGGTGAAAGCTGAGGGACAATGGCTCGCCAGAACCGGGGGCAGGGCGCGCCTTGTCCGCCTGCCGGGCATCTACGGACCCGGCAGATCTGCCTTCGACCGGCTGCGGGAGGGCACCGCCCAGCGCATCGTCAAGCCAGGTCAGGTCTTTTCCCGTATCCATGTCGATGACATTGCCTCAGGGCTCGAAGCGCTGATGCAGCGCCCGGAAGCCACAGGGGTTTTTCATCTGTGCGATGAGTTGCCCGCGCCGCCGCAGGATGTCATCACCTGCGCGGCAGAGCTGCTCGGGATCCAGCCCCCGCCGGAAATCCCCTTCGAGGCAGCCGACCTTTCCCCCATGGCCGCCAGCTTCTATGCCGAGTGCAAGCGCGTCTCCAATGCGCGGGCCAAAGCCGCGCTGGGCTGGACGCCGGCTTATCCGACCTACAAAGAGGGGCTCGCCGCGATTCTGGCTGCCGAAACCAGCAAAATAATTCCCTGATTTTCGCGACTTAGCCTCATTCGCGCCCTGTTGGCGCCAGCCTTATCAGGTGTAAGGTGAGGTGGGGAATTGAGAGGACGACAATCATGGCACTGCAGGTACGTAGCCCCTTGGGCGGGCTGAAAGCTGTTGTTTTTACATTGCTTTTGGCGGGCCTTGCCGCCTGCGGCGGTTCGCAGACAGCCACGACGGCCGATGAAGATGCAGATGCCACCGTCCTCGTTGCGCGCTCGCCGGCCGACCAGGTTGCCGCCCGCAAGCGCGAAGAGGCCCGGCGCAAAGCCCGCGAGGCCGAGACGCAGGACTTCGCTTATTTCCGCTACCGCATCGACACATCCACCGAGCAACCCCTTGCCTGCTTTGTCTTTTCTGCCGCCCTTGATCCTCAGGCGGACTATTCTCCCTATGTCGAATTTCGCCCGTCTTTCCGCGCCGCTCTGACCGTTGAAGGCCGCGA
>JBKBRT010000158.1:0-7150 GCA_046291585.1 Hyphomonas sp. | reverse complement strand
CGACGACTGCGATGTCGGCACCGGCAAAGTCATGCTCGAACGCGGCCTCGCCTCAATCGCCGCAGAGCTGGAAGCGCGCGGCTATGAAGTCGCCTGCTGCGAAGCCAACTATGGCGGCTACCAGGCCATCATGCGCGACTTCCAATCCGGCGCCTGGATCGCCGCCACCGAAATGCGCAAAGACGGCAACGCGGATGGGTACTAGGAACGCCCCCGCCGCCCCCGAAGCCCCGCGCGAATGCCCGCTTTGCCCGCGCCTCGTGGCCTATCGCGAAGCCGTGCAGGCCAAGGAGCCAACCTGGTTCAACGGCGCCGTGCCCAGCTTCGGAACGCCGGACGCAAAGCTCCTCATCGTCGGCCTCGCGCCGGGCGTCACCGGGGCCAACCGCACCGGCCGTCCGTTCACGGGCGATTGGGCCGGAGACCTGCTCTACGCTACCCTCGACAAGTTCGGCTTCAGCAAAGGCAAATTTGCCGCCGACCCGAATGACGGCCTCGTCCTCACCGGCGCGATGATCACCAATGCCGTGCGCTGCGTGCCCCCGGAAAACAAACCCGTGGGCGCCGAGATCAATCAATGCCGCCCCTTCCTTGAAGCGCGCCTTGCTGCCTTGCCAGATCTGAAAGTCATCCTGTGCCTGGGCAAGATCAGCCACGATTCGACGCTCCGCGCCCTCGGCCTGAAAGTCTCCCAATATCCATTCGGCCACGGAACAAAATATGACGTCGAGGTCGGCGGCACCCCCGTCACGCTCCTCTCGTCCTATCACTGTTCGCGCTACAACACGAACACGGGCCGCCTGACGGCCGAGATGTTTGAAGCTGTCTTTGCCGAGGCCCGCCGCACGCTTGGCTAGGGCGCCCGCACGATCGCCACCATCGTTCCCACCAGATGCGCCAGCATCGCCGGCCGCGACCAGGTGGGATGCGCCCGGCTCGTATCGGCCAGCCGCGCCTCCCGCGCCGCTAATACAGACCCGAGATAGGATTCCAGAAACACGATCCGCTCAGTCTGCCGGGCGCGGGGCACATGCCCCATGAACGCGCGCAGATGGTCCAGGCATCGTTTGAACCCGGTATTCCACTGCCCCCCCAGCGCCTCCATGAACAGCGCCCGGTGCGTCATCGAGAAGAGCACGATGAAGCGGTTATAGCATTCCTCTTCGCCGTCGGGCGTAATGTCGACGGAAGGATAAACCATGATCCCGACCACATCCTCCAGGGTCAGAGGCTCGCCGGACGCGTCCAGCGCGTCCAGCGCCGCATGGCGCCGGTCATTGATCAGCTTTGCTCCGTCCACGATCAGCGTGCGGATAAGGTCTGCCTTCGATCCGAAATGATACCCCACCGCGCCATGATTGCGCTGGCCCGCCGCCGCCGCAATCTCGCGCACCGTCACCCCGTCCACGCCCCGCTCGGCAAACAGCTTCATCGCCGCCCGTTTCAGCGCGTCGACAGCATCACTTTCCGTTTTTTCGTGCAGGCGGACCATACGGCAAGCTTGCAAAATGCCGGGGTTTCAGTCAACCATATTATCCAATTGATTTAAAAGAATGCCCCAGGGAGGGAAAATTGAGCCAACCTGTAGATCTCGCCGCCCTCGCCGCCTGGATGGACAGCCAGCGCCTCGGCGAAGGCCCAATCACGGACGCCGCTCTCCTGGCCGGCGGCACGCAGAACATCCTCCTGAAATTCACCCGCGCGGGCCGCGCCTATGTCCTGCGCCGTCCGCCGCCGGTGCTGCGCGCCAATTCCAACGAAACCATGCGCCGCGAAGCCCGCATGCTGGCTGCCCTGAAGGGCACCAACGTCCCCCATCCCGGCCTGATTGCGGCGTGCCCGGATGAAACCGTCCTTGGCGCCGCCTTCTACCTGATGGAACCTATCGACGGCTATAACGCCACCACGGGTCTGCCCGAGCCCTTCGCCTCCTCTCCGGAGATGCGCCACCAGATGGGCCTCTCCCTCGTCGATGGCATCGCCGCGCTCGGCGCGCAGGACTATGTCGCCCTCGGCCTCACAGGCCTCGGCAAGGTCGATAATTATCTCGAGCGCCAGGTCGGCCGCTGGAAAGCCCAGCTGGAAAGCTATGGCGACATCCCCGAATGGGATGGCCGCAAGGACATCCCCGGCATCAACCGCGTCGGCGACTGGCTCGACGCCAACCGCCCCCGGAGCTTCCAGCCCGGCATCCTTCATGGCGACTATCACCTCGCCAATGTCATGTTCCGCTTCGACGCCCCCCGCCTCGCCGCCATCGTCGACTGGGAACTGACCACCATCGGCGACCCCCTGCTCGATCTCGGCTGGCTGCTCGCCACCTGGCCGGAAGGCGACACAGGCACCGTCTCGGTCACCCCCTGGGAGGGCTTTCCGTCATCGGATGAACTCGTTGCCCATTACGCAAAACAGACCTCGCGGGATCTCTCCGGCCTCCACTGGTACAGCGTGCTCGCCTGCTACAAGCTCGGCATCATCCTGGAGGGCACCTACGCCCGCGCCTGCGCCGGCAAGGCCCCCAAATCCACCGGCGACCAGCTCCACGCCAGCACCATCGGCCTCCTTGAACGCGCCCTGCGCTGGATCAGCTGAGCCGTCCCAAAAAAAACCCTTCGCAAAGAACAGGAAATCCCCATGCAGTTCGACCACAGCCCCAAGACGCAAGACCTGATCGCCCGCCTCGAAGCCTTCTTCGACACGCATGTCTACCCCACCGAGCAGGACCATTATGACTGGAACCATGATCCGGCCAATCTCTGGAAGCGCTGGCCGGGCCTCGACAAGATCAAGGATCATGCCAGGGCCGAGGGCCTCTGGAACCTTTTCCTGCCGCATGAATATGGCGAATTCAGCCCCGGCCTGACAAATCTGGAATATGCGCCGCTCGCGGAGATCATGGGCCGCGTGCCCCATTCATCGGAATTCTTCAACTGCTCGGCGCCCGACACCGGCAATATGGAAGTCCTCGCAAAATTCGGCTCCCCCGCCCAGCAGGAGCGCTGGCTGAAGCCCCTGCTCGAAGGCACCATCCGCTCCGCCTATGTGATGACCGAGCCGCAGGTTGCCTCCTCCGACGCGACCAATCTGGAGCTCACCATCCTCCCGGATGGGGATGATTACGTCCTCAATGGCCGCAAATGGTGGATCTCGGGCGCTATGAACCCCAACTGCAAGATCTGGATCGTCATGGGCAAGACCCTCCTCGACAATCCCCGCCACCTTCAGCACTCGCAGATCCTGGTTGAGCCGGGCACGCCGGGCATCACCATCGTCCGTAATCAGACGGTCTTCGGCTCTCACAACTCGCCGGGCGGCGAATGCGAACTGCGGTTTGAAAATGTCCGCGTCCCGAAGGAAAACCTCATCCTCGGCGAAGGCCGCGGCTTTGAAATCGCGCAGGGCCGCCTTGGTCCCGGCCGGATCCATCACTGCATGCGCTCGATCGGCCAGGCCCAGCGCGCGCTGGAGATCATGTCCCGCCGCGTCGAAAACCGCGTCGCCTTCGGCAAGAAGATCTCGGACCAGAGCTCCATCCGCCAGGATGTTGCCAAAAGCTTCTGCGAAATCGAGATGGCCCGCCTCCTCACGCTGAAAGCGGCTGACGCGATGGACCGCCACGGCAACAAGGTCGCCAAGGACCTCATCGCCGCCATCAAGGTCATCGCGCCCCAGATGGCCCAGACGGTGTGCGACCGCGCCATCCAGGCGCATGGCGGCATGGGCGTCAGCGACGACACCCCCATCGCCAGCTTCTTCACCCTCAACCGCTTCCTGCGCATCGCGGACGGGCCGGACGAAGTCCACATGTCCCAGCTCGGCAAGCTGAAAATCCAGGAGTACAACGCACTGCCCGTTCGCTGAACGGTCGCCTAGCCGCTCGCTGAACCGTCCGCCCCAGGAGAATAATCCATGAAAGCCCTCGTCTATCGCGGCCCGCGCGACATCGCCTATGAGTCCATGAAAGACCCCGAGCTGCACGATCAGCGTGACGCGATCATCAAGGTCGACAAATGCGCCATCTGCGGCAGCGATCTGCACATCTATCACGGCGAAACCTTTTCGGAGGATACCGGCTATTGCGTCGGGCATGAAGCGGTGGGCGAGGTGGTGGAAATAGGCCGGGGCGTTCATCAGCTGAAAGTCGGCGACAAGGTGATGATCTCGGCCGCTGTCGGGTGCGGCCAGTGCCGCGCCTGCCTCGCCGGCATCGTCAACCGCTGCGAAAACAATGCGGCGGGCTGCTACGGCCTCTCCTCAAAGCTCCAGGGCTGCCAGGCCGAAGCCGTCCGTGTCCCTGCCGCCGATTTCAACGCCCAGAGAATCCCCGACGGCGTCAGCCTCGATCAGGCGCTGATGATGACCGACGCGCTCGCCACCGCCTGGTTCGGCGCGCGCAATGCCGATATCCAGCGTGGCAGCACAGTCGCGGTCGTCGGCCTCGGGCCGATTGGTCTTCTGGCAGCAGAAGCCGCCTTCATCATGGGCGCCGCGCGCGTCTTCGGCATTGATCTGGTGAAAGAGCGCCGCGCCGCCGGCCGCGCCATCGGCCTGGAAACGCCAGACCCCGCCGACGCCCGCGCCATCATCCAGGAAGCCACTCAGGGCCGCATGTGCGACAGCGTCATCGAAGCCGTCGGCCACGGCGCCACCATCAAGGCGAGCCTCGGTCTTACCGGAAGGCGCGGCACGGTCTCCGTCATCGGCGTCAACCAGGATCGCAGTTTCGATTTTCCCATGGCCAAAGCCTTCGCCATGGGCATCACCTTCCGTATCGGGACCTGTTCTGTGCCCGAGGAATGGCCACAGCTCATCCCCCTCGTCCAGTCCGGCCGCATCAAGCCAGAGCGCTACATCACCCACAACCTTCCGCTCTCGGACGGCGCCCGCGCCTACGACATCTTCGACAAACGCACAGACGGCGCCATGAAAATGGTGTTCGACCTGACGCTCTGAGCCTGCCTCTTAATCCTCCTCCCGCATGCGGGAGAGGAGGGACCCGTGCCCGAAGGGCGTGGGAGGTGAGGGCCGCCCGAAGGGCGAAACCCTCCTACCCCGCCTTCATGATCCGCGCCTTGTCGCGCGCCCAGTCGCGCTTGGCTTCATGCTCGCGCTTGTCATGCGCCTTGCGGCCGGTGGCGACGCCAATCAGCAGTTTCGCCCGGCCCTTGTCGTTGAAGTAGAGCTTCAGCGGCACAATCGTGCGCCCCGCCCGCTCCACTTCCTGCGACAGCTTCGAGAGCTCCCGCCGCGACACCAGCAGCTTTCGCTTCCGGCGCGGCTCATGGTTGAAACGGTTGGCGCCGCCATAGGTCTGGATCTCGGCATTGATCAGCCACAGCTCGCCCTGCTCCACCGACGCGTAGGACTCGGCAATGTTCGCCCGCCCCTCGCGCAGCGATTTCACTTCCGAGCCGACCAGCATGATGCCGGCCTCCAGCGTATCCTCCACGGAATACTCGCGCCGGGAGCGGCGGTTTTCCGCCACCAGCCCGTCGGTGCGCCCTTTGATCTGTTCATTCTTCTTCGTAGCCATCCGCCCAATCTAGGTGCTCAGACCGGCCAGCGCCATGGCCACGTCAATCTGCTCGCGCGCGGTCGCATCCGGCCCGGTCAGCGGCAGACGCACGTCCGGCGCGCACAGCCCCAGCCGCGACAGCGCATATTTCGCCGGCCCCGGCGAGGGCGAGCAGAACATCGCCCGGTGCAGGCCGATCAGCCGCCGCTCAATCGCGCGCGCGCTTTCCACGTCGCCGTCCTGAAACGCCAGATGCATCGCTGCGCAAAGCTCAGGCGCCACATTCGCCGTCACGGAGATACACCCCGCCCCGCCCATCGCCAGAAAGCCCAGGGCCGAGGGGTCATCGCCCGACAGCAGCACGAACTGCTCAGCGTCTCCGATCAGCGCCGAATGCCAGCTCACCCGGTCCATATCCCCGGTCGCGTCCTTGATGCCGACGATATTGGGCAGCCGCGCCAGGCGCGCCACCGTTTCGGGTTTCAGGTCCACCACCGTCCGCGTCGGCACGTTATAAAGCACCACCGGCAGGGCGATGGCGTCATTGATCGCGCGAAAGTGTTCGTAGAGCCCGTCCTGATTGGGATTATTATAATACGGGCTCACCACCAGCGCCGCGTCTGCGCCCGCCGCCTTGGCATGGGCCACAAGGTCGATCGCCTCATCGGTGGAATTGGAGCCCGCCCCGGCGATCACCGGCACGCGTCCTGCAGCCACCTCTACACAAAGCGAGACCACACGCTTGTGCTCTTCGGTCGACAGCGTGGAGGTTTCCCCCGTCGTTCCGACCGGCACGAGGCCTGCCGATCCGCCCGCGATCTGGCGCTCGACCAGCGCCGCAAAGGCTGCCTCGTCGACCGCGCCATTCTTGAAGGGTGTTACAAGGGCTGGGATTGAGCCGTGAAACATTTTAACATGGCCGTTGTTCAGGGATTGGTTGGGATTGCGTGCTAGGCTCAGAGAACTGACTTGTCACGCTTTGGCGCAGAAATAAACTTGGGTGAGCCATACCATGCTCCGAATTTCCGCTGTTTTTGTGGCGATTTCTTTCCTGATTACCGGCACTTCGGCCGCCTCACGGCCCGAATCGCCCAGCCTCAAACCGCGGGCTGACGCGCCGCCTCAGGCCCCCGCCCAGCCCGTTCAGATGGCGGAGACCACGCCCGCCCCGGTCCTGCGCGCGCTCACCCCCGGCGTCATCCTGCCCGGCGCGACCCCCGCCCAGCCGGGCGCAACGCCCGTGGCCGCCCCTGCCGCCACCGGCGCGCAGCTGCCTGCCACTGCGCCGCGCGCCCTCGCCGCCCAGCCGGTCAACCCCACCAGCGTCGCCCAGCTCAAAGCCGCCCTGGCCGCCATCGAGCGCGGCGCCTGGAGCGAAGTCACCCGCATCCAGTACGACACCACCGACCCGGCCGTGCGCGACATGATCCTCTGGAAGCGCGCCTCCGACGGCGTGCCCGGCACCACCTTTGACGAGCTCAACTACGCCCTCACCACCCTCTCCACCTGGCCGTTGACCGACCGGATGCGCCGCCGCGCCGAGGAAATCATCGACGCCAGCAATCTCACCGCGGAAGCCCGGGTGAAATGGCTGACCGAATCCGGCCCCATCACCGGCGCCGGCAAGGTCGCCCT
>JBKBRT010000157.1:0-7297 GCA_046291585.1 Hyphomonas sp. | reverse complement strand
GCAATTCAGGCGTCGCGAAGGCGGCGGCGCGCTGGCGCTCGTCGTCCGCAAGCCATGTCGACAATAAGGTCGCCGTGGGCGCATCAATATCGAGATCCCATACCCACACATCCACAGGCAGCTCATCAGCAAGCATCACCAGAGAGCTCTTTTCCTGCACTGGCCGGGCCTACTCGTCGTCGCGCCAGCTATCCATCGGCTGCTGGGGCACGCGGGTTTCCTTGCGCAGGCGCATGACAGCGGCCTTGATGTCAGCCCCGTCAAATTCGTCTGTCTCTTCCTTTGTGCGTTCGGGCGCGCGGGTGTAGGCAAAGACGCTGACAGCGCCGTCATCCTCGAACTCGTCTTCCTCGGCGGCCTCAGGCTCAGCAACGCTTACTTCTTCCGTCTGCGGCGCTTCCGGGATAGCGTCGTCCTCCCCCTCCTCCTCATCAGACACAAAGTCCATCACGAAGGATTCGGTATCGGCCAGTTCGCCCAGATCATTGATGAGGATGTCGTCTTCAGTGAGGGCTTCTTCATCGGGCATCTGGAAGCCTGACGGAATAACATCAGAGAGCAGACCTTCGGCTTCAAGGTCTGCCTTGCCCGGCAGGGTGTCGAGGCTTTCGAGGCCGAAATGCTCAAGGAACTTGTCGGTGGTGCCATAGCAGATCGGCAGGCCCGGCGTCTTGCGGCGTCCCCGCGTGCGCACCCAGCCGGTCTCCAGAAGCGTATCGATCACCGTCTTGGCGACCGCCACACCGCGTACCGCTTCGATTTCGGCGCGCGTGACCGGCTGGCCATAGGCGATGATCGAGAGCGTTTCCATTGCGGCCTGGCCGAGCTTTTTCTGGACCTGACGCTCTTCCACAAACAGCCAGGAAAGATCCTGCGCCGTCTGAAAACGCCATTTGCCGGCGACTTCCACAAGGTTCACGCCGCGCCTGGCATACATCGCGCGCAGCGCCATCAGCACTTCCCAGGCTTCTATGCCTTGCGGCAGAACCTGCGCGACCTGTTCTGCCGACAGCGCCTGCCCGGCGGCAAACAGCACGGCTTCGGCCCGGCGCACGCCTTCGGCCACCAGCTCTTCACGGGTGCCCTCAAAAGCCGGTGTCGTCAGGCCGGGAAACTCCGCCTGCGGATCGGGAGCGTTCTGATCGTGGTCGGTCTCATCGGTCATCTTCAGCATCTCAAGCGATTGCATCAGCCATCTCCGGCGGGCGGATGGCGACGCGGCGCATATAGATCGGCGCGAAATGCGTGTCCTGGCGCAGGTCCACTTCCCCATCGCGCGTCAGCTCCAACGCGGCGGAAAAGACGCTGGCAGTCACCGAGCGCTCGGGCACCTGCGGATTGATGTCGGTCATTGCCGTGCGGATGTCAGCAAGGCTTGCCCATTGGTCGAGCTGTTCGCGCAGGCCACGCAGCGTGGTGCGTGCCTGTTCCAGCGGCAGGACGAGCTGCTGCTCGATCCGGTGGGGGCGCTCTTTCTCGCGACGGTCGCGAATGGTGCCCAGCGCCGTGGAGAGATCGTAGAGCGAGGCGGTGTATTCGGTATGCTTGACGACTTTGGGCTGCTCAGTCTCGCCGCGCAGGAAGACAACACGGTCGAGCACAGGGCCGGCTTCCAGCTCGCGCACGGCCTGGCGCATGGCGTCGAGGCGCTTCAGACGGAAAGCGAGGCGCGCGGCCATTTCCTCGCCGGTGGGCTCATCCTCTTCGAACGCTTCAGGTTTGGGCAACAGCAGGCGCGACTTCATGAAGGCGAGCCAGGATGCCATCAGCAGATAGTCGGCGGCGATGTCGATCCGCTTGGTGCGCGCGTGTTCAACGAAGGAGAGATACTGCTCGGCGAGGCGCAGCATGGAAATCTGGAGCAGGTTCACCTTTTGCCGGCGCGCGAGCTCCAGCAACAAGTGGAGCGGGCCTTCATAACCGCCGATCTCGACATTGAAGATATTGACGCCTTCAGCGTCTTCCGCCCCGGCGGAGAGGGCATCAATGGAGATCGTGTCGCTGCTCATGCCATGGCTCCCGGCGGGGGGATCAGTTCGTGAAACCGTTTCCAGGCGGGCGCAGGCTCAAAAGGCTGGGTTTTCTTGGCGATCGCATCGGCCGCCGCTGCGCGGGAAGCCGCCTTGCCGGCGAGGCGGGGCGCGGCGTTGGCCACTTCGGTCATCTCGGCGAGGATGGCATCGGCTTCCTTCAGAAAGCCGGAGCAATGGAGGAGCACGTCGCAGCCCGCAGCGATGGAAGCATCCGCACGCTCCGTCAAGGTTCCGCCCAGTGCTTTCATCCCCAGATCATCCGTCATCAGGAGCCCATCAAAGCCGATTCGGCTCCGGATGATCTGTTGAATCATGATTTTGGAGACCGTCGCCGCCTTGCCGGGATCATAGGCTTCGTAGGCAATGTGGGCTGTCATCGCCATCGGGGCGTCCGCCACGCGGGCAAACGCATCGAAATCCTTGGCGAGTTCGTTCTGGCCGGCGGTCACGCGCGGGAGCTCGAGATGGCTGTCTGAAACGGACCGGCCATGTCCCGGAATGTGTTTGATCACGCCTGCCACGCCCCCGGCGGTCAGGCCTTCCAGCGCGGCGCGGGCGAGGTCTGAGGCCTGTTCGGGCTCGGTTCCGAAGGCCCGGTCGCCAATGACATCATGCGCGCCCGGCACAGGCAGATCGACAACCGGCGAGCAGTCCGCGTGGATGGAAAGCGCCGCGAGTTCCGACGCGATCAGGCGGTGGCCGAGCCAGGTGGCCTCGCGGCCGAGCGCCTTATCCTGTTCGTAGAGCGCCGCATAATCGGCGCCGCGCGGGAAAAGCGGCCATTCCGGCGCCTTGAGACGGGCGACCCGGCCCCCTTCCTGATCAATGAAGATCAGAGTTTCCCGGCCTGTGGCATTCCAGATATCGGCCACCAGCCTGCGCACCTGCATCCGCGACACGCAGGAGCGGCCCATTAGGATGACGCCCCAGGGATCTTCGGCCGCAAAAAGCGCAGCTTCGCCAGAGGTCAGTTCTGGCCCCGAAACACTGAGAATACAGGCTTTCACGTCTTATCCCGTCACCACGATGCAGTTTGCCCCGGATTCCTTGATCGCGTCACAGAAGGCTACCGCCTGCGCGCGATCTGCAAAAGCGCCGACGCGAAGACGGTAGAATACGCCTTCGGAGCCAAGATCTGCCCGTTGAATCCGCTTTGAGGCTCCATGATACAGTTCAGGGGCCGAAGAGGTCACCCGGCTCCATGCAGTTTCAGCTGCCTCTTCAGAGCGCAGCGCGGCGATCTGGACGAGAAACGGCCCGGATTCGGTAAAGGTGAAGCGCGCCTGGGACGACAGCGGGGCAATGGGCTCGGGCGGCTTGATCGTGACGGCGGCTATCTGCTGCTTGGGGTCTGACGGCCCGATGGGCAGCTCGGTGACCGGCAAAGGCTGTGGCGCAGCAGCGACCAGCTCTTCTGCGGGCGCCTCAATCGGTGCCGGGCGCAGGTCTCTCGGAGGGCCGCCTGCCAGCGCGCCCGTGGCGGGCGCATCCGCAGCCGCCGGCGTCACATCCGCCTTGCGCTCAGAGGCGTCCATGGCGTCGTAGAACTGTTTGTCGGTGTGTTCGATGGGGTTGCCGCCCGGGTTGGCGGGCAGCTGTTTGAAGGGCTGGGCCTCGGCAATGACGCTGGGCAGGCCATCCGTCGCGGGCCGCACGCCCTGCCGGTAGGTATTCCAGACGACGCCGCCGAAGATCAGCAGCACGCCGATCGCCAAAGTCAGAATCAGGGGTCCGCGCGCGGCTTCATCTTCGCGCACATCAAATCCACGATAATCGTCCTCAAACGGGTTTTCGCGGCCTGCCATGTCCGATCGGCTCATGGAAGAACTCCTTGGAATCAGTAACCTAGGTTAATTTTTACGGGAGTTTCCTTAACGAGCCTTGAAGAGGCGGCCTTTCAGCGGCGGAAAACCCCCGTTCTTTCCCCAGGCCAGGGTCGCCCCCTAGGTGAGGGCGCTGGTGTCGAACAGCCGGCGGTATTCTTCGAGGGCATAGGTGTCGGTCATCCCGGCCATGTAATCGCAGACGATCCGGGCTCTCCGGGCGCCCTCTTCCTTCATGGCGGCGCCATTCCAGGGCGGAGGCAGCGTTTGGGGCTCGTTGAGGAATACGTCAAACAGGTCCGCCAGCACGCGCTTGGCCTTCGAGCGCATCCGGTTGACCCTGTAATGCTTATACATTCTGGCGTGCAGAAACGTTCTGAGGGCGCGCTGGGGGCCTTCGAGACCTTCGGAGAAGCCGATCAGCGGTTCGCCCAGGGCCCGCACTTCGGCGGCGGAACCGGGCTTCAGGCGTTTGACGCGGGCGCGGGTTTCCAGAACGAGGTCGTTGATCCAGAGGCCGATCAACCGGCGGACGGCTTCATAGGTCACCATCCGGTCGTCCAGATCAGGGAATTCCAAACGGACCCCGCGAAAAACATCTCCAACTACAGGGAGTTGTAGCAGGTCATCGACTGTGAAGAGGCCGGCCGCGATGCCGTCGTCGATGTCATGATTATTGTACGCGATGTCATCTGAGAGGGCCGCGACCTGGGCTTCGGGGCCGGCGAACTGGTCGAGTTCGAGCTGTTCGAGGGGAGCGAAATCCCGGAAGGCAATGGGGAGGGCGGTCACGGGGGTGTCGGGCCCGGTCAGCGGACCATTGTGTTTGACGAGGCCTTCGAGGGTTTCCCAGGTCAGATTCAACCCATTAAACAGGGGATAGCGGCGCTCCAGACGCGTCACGATGCGCAGCGACTGCGCATTGTGATCGAAGCCTTCATAGGGCTCCATACAGGCGTCGAGCTGGTCTTCTCCGGCGTGCCCGAAGGGCGGATGGCCCAGATCATGACTGAGGGCGAGCGCTTCGGCCAGATCTTCATCGAGGCCGAGCGTACGGGCGATGGACCGGGAAATCTGAGCAACTTCAAGGGAGTGGGTCAGACGTGTGCGAAAATGATCGCCCTCGTGCGCGACGAACACCTGGGTTTTCTGCTTCAGCCGGCGAAACGCCGTGGCGTGGATAATCCGGTCCCTGTCCCGCTGGAACGGGGACCGGGTCAACGAGGGGGCCTCCTCAAAAAAGCGCCCCCGGCTGTCTTCGTGACGTGTTGCGTAAGGGGCTCTCTTTTCCATTCAGGAATTCGTCCTTATGTTAGGCACATGACCGAGACCATTGCCCCGGATGTGACACTGACCGCGTCTGCTGCGAAGCGGATTAATGCGATTCTCGCCAAACAGGACGGCGCGGCCTATCTGCGCGTGTCTGTCGAAGGTGGGGGATGTTCAGGCTTTTCCTACAAGTTTGACTTCGCGCCTGCTGTAAACGCGGATGATCTCGTGATCGAACGCGACGGGGCAAAGGTGCTGATCGACGAGATGAGCCTGGAGTTCCTGCAGGGCTCGGAGATCGACTTTTCCACAGAGCTGATCGGCGCGGCGTTCAAGATCAAGAACCCGAACGCGACCGCGGCCTGTGGCTGCGGGACCAGTTTTTCGGTCTGAAAAAGCTCTAAAAACCTCCAACGGTTCCTCCAACGAGGCGGCAAAAACTCCAACGGCGTTGGAGTTTTTTGCGTGGCAGTTTCGGTCACTCTGAGGACATTTGAGTGACACTTTCGGCCACTTCCGGACTCTTTCGGTCATCGTGAGAGACAGCTGTTGGCCAGTGTCGCCCCCCGTGGGCGCACCTCACCTCCCACGCTCTTTGAGCGCAGGCCCCTCCTCTCCCACGTCATGGGAGAGAGGTTAAGGGGTCTTGCCGCTGGGGGATGGCTTAGTCGCGGCGCGTCAGTGGGCTAGGCTCGTCCGACCAGATGAGGGGACATACCATGCCAGCAGCGCAGCCATTCAAAGTTCAGGTTCCAGACGCAAAGCTTGCCGAGATCCGGACGCGGGTGGAGGGGTATCGGTGGTTCCCTGCCCCGGCCAATGAGCAGGGCTTTGCCTATGGCATGTCGACCGAGGTGATGAAGGAGATTCAGCGCTATTGGCTGGAGACCTATGACTGGCGGGCGGCGGAGGCGGAGCTGAACCGGTGGCCGCAATTCACGGCGGAGGTCGGTGGGCTCTCCATCCATTTTGTGCATGTGGTGGGCGAGGCTGGCGGCAAGCGCCCTCTGCTGATTACGCATGGCTGGCCAGGCAGTATCTATGAGTTCTGGCAGGCGATCGGGCCGCTGGCGTTTCCTTCCCAGCATGGCGGCAAGGCGGAGGATGCGTTTGATCTCGTGATCCCGTCCCTGCCCGGCTATGGCTTTTCGGCCAAGCCTGCCTCACCGCTCGGGCAGCGGGCGACGGCGGCGATGTGGGACACGCTGATGCGGGAGGTGCTCGGCTATTCCAGCTATCTGGCGCAGGGCGGGGATTGGGGCTCGATGGTCACGTCCTGGATTGGCAAGAACCATGGGACGCATGATGGCAAAGGCGGGGCGAAGGCGATCCATCTCAACATGATGGGCTTCCGGCCGACCCCGGCCGTTCCTCAGACGGCGGAGGAAACCAAGTGGCTGCAGCATTCGCAGATGATGATGCAGGCAGAGGGCGCCTACCTCATGCAGCAGGCGACCAAGCCGCAGACGCTGGCGATGGCGCTGATGGATTCGCCGATGGGCACGGCGGCGTGGATTCTGGAGAAGTTTCACGGCTGGAGCGATCTTACGCAGCGCGGCCTCTTTGAGGTTTACACGCGCGATCAGCTGTTGACGAATGTGATGATCTATCTGGTGAACGACGCGATTGCGACGAGCGTGTGGTATTATAGCGCCCTCTTCCAGGAAGGCGGCAATGGCCTGCCCGAGGGCGAGCGGTGCGAAACGCCGACGGCGTTTGCGGACTATCCGGGCGAACGCTACATCGTGGCGCCACCGAGGAGCTGGGCGGACCGGGCTTATAATATTACTCGGTGGACGGACATGCCGCGCGGCGGGCATTTTGCGGCGATGGAAGCGCCGGAGGTTTATGTCGAGGATGTGCGGGCTTGGGCGCAGGAGGTGGGGTGAGATCCTGCCCGAGCCTGCACGCCCTTCGATTTCGCTCAGGGTGAGCAGGCTCTCCGATTCCTCACGCGACCTTCGTCACGCTCGATGGCCGAAGGCCATCTGAGCGCCCAGCTTCAGACTTCATCGATTGGACTTGCCGGAGCGTTTGGCGATGGGCGCTCCTCTCCCACTTCAGGGGAGAGGGGTTCAGGCGCGCAGGTCGCGGCCCATGTTCTGCAACACGGCGTTGGCGAATTTGGCGTCGCCTTCGTCGAAGAAGTCGTGGGCCAGGGAGACGTATTCG
>JBKBRT010000156.1:0-7331 GCA_046291585.1 Hyphomonas sp. | reverse complement strand
GCGCTGACGCAGTGGTGGTACGGGCACAACGCCGTCGGCTTCTTCCTGACCACCGGCTTTCTCGCCATCATGTACTATTTCATTCCCAAGCAGGTGAACCGGCCGGTTTATTCCTACCGCCTGTCGATCGTTCACTTCTGGTCCCTGATCTTCATCTATATCTGGGCCGGTCCCCACCACCTGCACTACACGGCTCTGCCGCAATGGGCGCAGACGCTCGGCATGGTGTTCTCGATCATGCTCTGGATGCCAAGCTGGGGCGGCATGATCAACGGCGTGATGACCCTGTCGGGCGCCTGGGACAAGCTGCGCACCGACCCGGTCGTCCGTATGATGATCGTGGCGCTCGCCTTCTATGGCATGTCGACCTTTGAAGGGCCGCTGATGAGCGTGCGCGCTGTCAACGCCCTTTCCCACTACACCGAATGGGGCATTGCCCACGTTCACTCCGGCTCGATGGGCTGGGTGGGGTTCATCAGCTTCGGCGCGCTCTATTGCGTCACACCCTGGTTGTGGAAACGCAAGGCGCTCTATTCCAAAGCCCTTGTGGAGTGGCACTTCTGGCTCGCGACGCTCGGCATCCTCTTCTACATCGTGGCGATGTATGTGGCCGGGATCACCGAGGGTCTGATGTGGCGCGCCTACAACGAGTTCGGCTTCCTGCAATACGCCTTCATCGAAACCGTGAAAGCCAAGCACATCATGTACATGGTCCGGGCAGCGGGCGGCACGCTCTACCTGATCGGCGCGCTCCTGATGGCTTACAATCTGGTGCGCACCGCAATGGGCCACGGCGAAGCACGCGACGCTGTCGCGCCGGATGCGCCCAAGACCGCAACCCCTGCCCTTCAGCCGGCTGAATAAGGAGCAAAACCCATGTCTATCATGGATAAACACGGTAAACTTGAACGCCACTCCCTGCTCCTGACGGTCGGTATTCTCGTGGCTGTCTCCATCGGCGGCCTCGTTGAAATCGCGCCCCTGTTCTATCTCGAGAACACCATCGAGAAGGTGCAGGGGATGCGACCCTACACGCCGCTGGAGCTGAAGGGGCGCAACATCTACATCCGTGAGGGGTGCTACACCTGCCACTCGCAGATGGTGCGTCCCCTGAGGGATGAGGTTGAGCGCTATGGCCACTACTCGCTGGCGGCTGAGAGCATGTATGACCACCCCTTCCAATGGGGATCGAAGCGGACCGGACCGGATCTGGCGCGCGTTGGCGGCAAGTATTCTGACGAATGGCATCTCGACCATCTGAAGGATCCAAAATCGGTCGTCCCGGATTCCATCATGCCGCCTTACGCCTTCCTCGCGAAGAAAGAGCTGAAGTTCGATGATATCGGCGACCACCTGAAGGCGCTTCGGATGGCTGGCGTGCCCTATACGGACGACATGATTGCCAATGCAAAGGCAGACCTTGTGGCCCAGGCTTCACCGAATGTGGACTTTGACGCTGAAGACGCGCTTGTCGCCCGCTATTCCGAAGCTTCGGGGCGTGACGGGACGGTGAGGATTTCCGACTTTGACCACAATCCCAGAGCGATAACCGAAATGGATGCGCTGATCGCCTATCTGCAGATGACCGGCACGCTCGTCGACTTCTCCACATATGAAGCCAACGATCTCAGCAACCGGCGCTAGGGGAAAAGACAATGTATGAAACCCTTTCAAGCTTCGCTCAGACATGGGGCCTCGGATTTTTCGTCCTGATGTTCCTGATAGCTGTGGCCTACGCGCTGTGGCCGGGCAACCGGGACAAGTTCCGAAACGCCGCCCACCAACCCCTGGAAGACAAGGATCCGTCAGATGACTGACCATAAACAGGATATCGATGAAGTCTCCGGCGTTGAGACGACCGGTCATAGCTGGGACGGCATCAAGGAGTTGAACAATCCCCTGCCGCGCTGGTGGCTGTATATCTTCTATGCCACCATTGTGTGGGCGATCGGCTACATGATCGTCATGCCTGCCATCCCGGCGCTGCCAGGCATGGGGATGAACAATACCCTCGGCATCAGCGGTCATTCTGACCGAGCGGAAGTGGCCAAGCAGATCCAGGAACTCCACACCGAACGCGCAACGGCTGGCAGCCGCCTCGTCAACGCCTCGCTCAGCGAGATCGAGAATGACATGTCGCTGCAGCAGTTTGCTCTCGCGATGGGCGAAAGCGCCTTCGGTGACAATTGTGCCACCTGCCACGGCGCAGGCGGCCGGGGCGCCAAAGGCTATCCCATGCTGGCCGATGATATATGGCTGTGGGACGGTACGCTTGACGGCATCGAGTACACACTTCGCCACGGTATTCGCCATGCGGAGGATCCCGATACGCGCCGCAACAGCATGCCCGCTTTTGGCCGTGACGGGATGCTCACACCCCGGGAGATCGATGACCTCGTTCAATATGTGCTGAACCTTGCCGGCCGGGACGCCGACCGGGCAGCTGTCGACCGCGCGGCACCGATCTTTGCCACCCAGTGTGTCAGCTGCCACAGCGCCGACGGAAAAGGCAATCGCCAGCTCGGCGCGCCCAACCTGACAGACCATGAATGGGTTTTCGGCGGCGATCCGCGCGATATCCGTCAATCGATCTACAGTGCCCGGAATGCCCATATGCCTGCCTGGCAGGGCCGCCTCGACGACCCCACGATCAAGGCGCTGGCGGTCTATGTCCACTCGCTCGGCGGGGGTGAGAAGTGACCAAGGTCACACTCATCCGGGCGGGCGGAACGGATGCTTCGGGTCAACCACCGAAGCATCCGCCTTCGCTCTATGCAAAGCGGAAGCAGATCTATCCCAAGCTGGCGCACGGCACGTTCCGCACGCTCAAATGGGTCGTGATGGCCGTTACGCTGGGCATTTATTACCTGATCCCCTGGATCCGGTGGCCCCGCGGCGAAGGCATTCCGGATCAGGCAGTGTTGGCGGATTTTCAGGGCGAGAAGTTCTATTTCTTCTTCCTCGAAATCTGGCCGCAGGAAATCTACTTTCTGGGTGGACTGATCATCCTGTCGGCGTTGGGTCTGTTCCTGGTAACGTCGCTTTTCGGCCGGGTCTGGTGCGGGTATACCTGCCCGCAGACTGTCTGGACCGACCTCTACATCTGGGTGGAACGCGCCTTTGAGGGCGACCGCGCCGCCCGGATGCGGCTTGACCATGGCCCTACGAATTTCAACAAGGTCTGGCGCAAGACGGGCAAGCATGCCGTCTGGCTGCTGATCGCCTTTCTGACCGGCGGCGCGTTCATTCTCTACTGGCATGACGCCCCCACGATCGCGCGCACCTTCTTCACCGGCGAAGCACCGTTGACGGCCTATTTCTTTGCCGCAATTCTGACCTTCACGACCTACGCGCTCGCCGGGACAATGCGCGAACAGGTCTGCACCTATCTGTGCCCCTGGCCGCGCATTCAGGGCGCGCTGACCGATGAACATGCGCTCAATGTCACCTACCGCTATGATCGGGGCGAGCCCAGAGGGCCCCACCGGAAAGACCAGAGCTGGGAAGGGCGCGGCGACTGTATCGACTGCAAGCAGTGCGTTCAGGTCTGCCCGATGGGGATCGACATTCGCGACGGCGCGCAGCTGGAGTGTATCCATTGCGCGCTCTGTATTGATGCCTGCGACGACATCATGAAGAAGGTTGATCGCCCGACCGGGCTGATTGCATATGATACCGATGCTGCCGTCGAGGCCCGGGCCTGCGGGCAAAAGCCCCGTTACAGCCTGTTGCGGACGCGCACCGTTCTCTACGCCGTCCTGATTGCCGCCCTCAGCATCCTGATGCTGTGGGGCTACACGTCCAAATCCACTTATGAATTCAACGTCCTCAAGGATCGCTCCCCGCCTTTCATCCGGCTGTCGGACGGCCGTATCCGCAATGGATACACGCTCAAACTTGTCAACAAATCGACCGATTCGCGCTCTGTGGATGTGTCGGTTTTGGGCCTTCCGGACATGGATTTCGAGATCATTGGGCTGGGGGACGCGCCCAAGGGGGGCACCCTTCAGCTGAGCACCCCGCCCCACGGCGTCGACCGGTTCCGCCTGCTCGTGACAGCCTCGCCTGAAGGCCTCCCCGCGCGCACAACCCTCACGGTACAGATCAAAGACGTGGCAACCGGGGAAACCGCTGTTGCTGACGCGCCTTTCACTACAGGAGATCAATAATGGCTGCTTCCATGTCACTCCCGCGCCCTGCAAAAGGTCAGATGAAGGGATGGCATGCCCTGCTCTGGTTCCTCGGCTTCTTCGGGTGCATGTTCGTCGTCAACGGCATCTTTCTCTGGGCCGCCCTCTCCAGCTTTCCCGGGGAAGATGTCGAGAAATCCTATCTCACCGGCCTTGATTACAATCGCGAGATCGCCCGCAGAGCCCATCAGGAAGAAGCTGGCTGGAACGCCGAGATCGGCCTCAGCGGAACCAATCAGGGCTTTCTCCTGACAGCCCGTCTGCTGACCCGTGACGGCATGGCCTTGCCGGTTTTCGAGACACAGGCGCATCTGCGCCATCCCACCGATCGCGCGCTTGACCGGGCGCTTACACTGACCCCTGCCGGGGGCGGCGAATATGTCGCCGAGTTGGGCGATCTTCACAGCGGGGCCTGGAGCGTCCACATTTCTGCAGACGTCGATCCGGAAACGGACGGCTTTGAGTTCCGCGCAACTCGGGAAATCACCGTGCCATGAACCAGATGACCCTCGACGCCAATGGCTGCCCCAGCGGGCTTGCCCCGCCCAGCGGATCGGACGCCTCCGATCCTGCAGCCTTTGTGCGCAAGGTGGGAAAGCAAAGCCGGCTGTCGCTGACAGTGCGCGGCGCAAAATGCGGCGGCTGCCTTTCCCGCATCGAGGGGGCAGTCGCCGCATTGCCGGGGGTGGAGAGCGCAAGACTAAACCTTTCAAACGGCAAGCTGGATGTTGCATGGTCGGGCCATCTGGAGCCCCGGCGGATAAGCGAAGCGGTCAGCGGCCTGGGATATGGCGTGGCGCCGCTGGATACGGTGTCGGCAGATGACGGCCACAAGAAAGAGGAACAGTCGCTGCTCCTCGCGATGGGCGTTGCCGGATTTGCGACCGCCAACATCATGCTGCTGTCTGTCTCGGTCTGGGGCGGACATGGCGAGATGGGCGAGGCAACGCGGCAGGGCCTGCATGCGTTGTCGGGCGTGATTGCCCTGCCGACATTGATTTTCTCGGGCCGGCCCTTCTTCCGCTCTGCGTGGAATGTGCTGAAGAAACGGCGCACGAATATGGATGTGCCGATTTCTCTGGCGCTGATCCTGGCCTTCTCCGTCAGCGTGAGCGAAACGCTGCGCGGCGGCGAACATGCTTATTTCGATGCCGCGTGCATGCTGCTGTTCTTCCTGCTGATCGGGCGTTTCCTGGATGCGCGCGTCCGCCGGCGGGCCTGGTCTGCCGCGCGGGACCTTGCCGCCCTTGCCAGCCGGACCGTGACGCGGATCGGCGCAGACGGCTCGCCGATGTCCTTGCGTTCCGAAGAGATCAATCCCGGCGACCGCATCCTGCTGGCGCCCGGGGAACGCGCCGTGGTCGACATGGTGATCGAAGGCGGGGAGTCCGAGGTGGATGAAAGCCTGGTGACGGGCGAAAGCCTGCCGCGCTGGACCGGCGCCGGCATGAAGCTGATGGCAGGCTCGATCAATCTTTCCCAGCCGTTGACCGGGCGGGCAACCGCCGCCGCCGCCGACTCGCTGCTTGCCGAGATCAGCCAGATGCTGACCGCCGGAGAGCAGAAGCGTTCCACATACCGCCAGATCGCCGACAAGGCGGTGTCGCTCTATGTGCCGCTGGTGCATTCGACCGCGCTGCTGACCTTTCTGGGCTGGTGGCTGCTGGGCGGGATGGATCTGCGCGAAGCGATCCTGATTGCCGTCTCTACGCTGATCATCACCTGCCCCTGCGCGCTGGCGCTGGCCGCCCCTGTGGTGCAGGTGGTTGCGGCCGGACGCCTGTTCAAGGGCGGGGCGTATCTCAAATCCGGCGACGCGCTGGAGCGGATTGCGGCGTGCGATCATGTTATCTTTGACAAGACGGGCACGCTGACCCTTGGCACGCCGCGGCTAATTTCCACGGGCATTCCTGCTGACCTGATCGCCGATGCGGCGCAGCTGGCGCGGGCGAGCCGGCATCCGCTGTCGCGCGCCCTGACGGTTGCCGCCGGCCCCGGCCCGCTGGCAAAGGATGTGAAAGAGCGCCCCGGTCTTGGTCTTGAAGGCGATGTTGGCGGGATCGCCTGCCGGCTGGGCTCAGCCGAGTGGACGGGCGCGAAGGCGACCGGACATACCGGCGCAACGCTGTTCTTTGCGCGCGGCGGGGAAGCGGCCGTGGAGCTGCGCTTCGAGGACGACGTCCAGGGCGACGCCGCCGGCATGCTGGCGAAGCTTTCAGCCATGGGCATGACGATGGAAATCGTCTCGGGCGACCGGGCCGAGGCGGTGGCCGAGGTGGCCCATACGCTGGGAATTGATCAGTGGACGGCCGGCGCCAGCCCGCAGGACAAGGTGGCGCGGCTCGAAGCGTTGCAGGCGGCTGGACGCAAGGTGTTGATGGTTGGTGACGGCCTCAATGATGCGGGCGCGCTGGCCTTGGCGCATGCGTCGGCAGCGCCGGGCGGCGCGCTGGATGTCAGCCAGTCAGCCGCCGATGCGGTGTATTCCGGGGGGCTCGCGCCCCTGCCCCGGCTGATGAAGACGGCGCGGATGGCCAAGGCCGTGATGTTGCAGAATTTCGGCTTTGCGGCAGCTTATAACCTCGTTGCCGTGCCGATTGCGGTCATGGGACATGCGACCCCGCTGGTGGCGGCGATTGCGATGTCGGGATCTTCGATTATTGTTTGCCTGAATGCACTGAGGATCAATCTGAACACGGAGAAAGCAGCATGAGCGGTCTTGTCTTCCTGATACCCCTCGCCCTGATGATGGGCGCGCTGGGCCTGGTGGGCTTTCTCTGGGCGGTGCGGTCCGGCCAGTTTGAGGACCCCGATGGCGCGGCGGCGCGCATCCTGATTTCACCCGACGAACCCCTGCCTGAGCGCAAGGCGGAGTAGCGGCCAGCGGGTTTGGCCGGAACGCGCGGGGGCGCGGCCGGTGGTGTGGTGCTTGCGGGGTGGGGTTGCTCTCGGCTAGGACGTATCGTGTGGGGCTCCCCCCTCCGCCCCTTCGGGGCACCTCCCCCGTGAACGGGGGAGGAGGAGGGTGCCGGATAGAGAAGTTTCGGACTCCTCCAGAAAACCTCCAACGAGGTTTGGCGAGATATGACTCTGCCAGACGGGATCGTCCCAGCCGGGCTTTATGGCTTCAGGTTTCCGGTA
>JBKBRT010000155.1:0-7337 GCA_046291585.1 Hyphomonas sp. | reverse complement strand
GCCGAAGCTGCCCTCGGCGAAAACGCCATCGTCGGCTCCAACACCTCCACCCTGCCGATCACGCAGCTTTCCACACCGCTCAAGCGCAAGGACAAGTTCATCGGCATCCACTTCTTCTCGCCGGTCGAGCGGATGGGCCTTGTCGAAATCATCATGGGCAAGGAAACCAGCCAGG
Source organism: Hyphomonas sp. (assembly GCA_046291585.1). Classification (GTDB taxonomy): domain Bacteria; phylum Pseudomonadota; class Alphaproteobacteria; order Caulobacterales; family Hyphomonadaceae; genus Hyphomonas. The sequence continues at coordinate 7,162 of JBKBRT010000155.1, read as the reverse complement.
AAACCCTCGCCAAGACGATCGACTATGTCCTGAAAATCCGGAAGACGCCGATTGTCGTCAATGACAGCCGCGGCTTCTACACCTCCCGCTGCTTTGGCACCTACACGCAGGAAGGCCTCGAAATGCTTTCCGAAGGCATCAAGCCGGCGATCATCGAAAATGTCGGCCGCCAGGCCGGCATGCCGATGGGCCCGCTGGAAGTCTCCGACTCTGTGGGTCTCGACACGGCTCTGAAGGTTGGCCGCGCAACGGCAAAAGCGGTGGGCTTTGACTATAACGAAGCCCCCCTCGGCCGCATGATGGCCTGGATCGTGGAAGACAAGGGCCGCGTCGGCCGCAAGGCCGGCAAGGGCTTCTACGACTATAACGAGCAGGGAAAGCCTGACCGGATCTGGCCCGACCTCAACGAGCAGGTCGAAATCAAGATCGAGGAATGCCCGCCCGCCCTCAAGAAAGAGCTGACCAACCGTCTCCTGATCCGTCAGGCGATCGAGGTCTCGCGCTGCTTTGAGGAAGGCGTGATCCAGGACGCGCGCGATGGCGACATCGGCTCGATCCTGGCCTGGGGCTTTGCGCCGTATACGGGCGGTTGCGTCAGCTACATGGATCTCATCTGGGGCGTGCCTGCCTTTGTCGCCGAGGCAGACCGCCTTGCCGACAAGTATGGCGAGCGCTTCCGTCCCGGTAAGCTCCTGCGGGAAATGGCCGAGAAGGGCCAGTCCTTCTACGAGCGCTTCCCGCCAGCGGGTGAAAAGAAAGCGGCTGCCTAGGCAGCCGCAACACCTCACCGGGTTCCCCAATGCAAAAAGGCCGGAGCGATGCTCCGGCCTTTTTTATATCATCCGTTACCGGACAGAATCGCGAAGGATCACTTCTTCCCGCGGTTCCACCAGCCGGCCCGCTTTGGCGCGGCTGGCTCTGCAGCAGCAGGGGCAGCCACAGGCGCCGGGGCGGGCGCAGGTGCAGGCTCTGCCTCGGCAGCGGCCGGTTGCGGCGGCGCAAAGTCTGCCTGGGCCAGTTCGGGCTCAGGCTCGCTGCGGGCAACAGGCGTCGCGTCTTCTTCCGCCTTGACGGGAGGGGCTTCCGGCGCCGCCACAGTCTCAGCTTTCCTGTCAGTCTCGATCTCAACCGGCGTCTCAAGCGCAGGCGCGGCGTCAGCGGCCTCTGCCGTTTCCTCCGCGGCTGCCTTGCTGCCACGTCCGCGACGTGAACGCGATCTTGCCGGGCGGGGCGCTTCAGCCGCCGGCTCAGGCGCCTCTGCGGTTTCCGCTGCTGCTTTCGGCGCCGTGTCCTCGGCATCATCCTCTGCATCCGGCGTATCGTCGGGCGTTGGCAGGCCAATGGCCGGATCTTCGTCAGACAGCATCACATCAGCGCTGACAGACAGTCCGTCCAGGAACGCGCCGCCATCAGCGATGGCTGCGATCTCGCCATTCTCGCCCCGGCCTTCACCGCCTCTGCGACGGCGGCGTCCACCCCGGCGTCCACGGCGGCGGCGCTTACGTGCTGCGTCGCTGTCATCAGAACCCGGCTCAACGGCGCCATTGGTGTCTTCGCCGTCATCCTCGTCTTCGTCATCTTCGCCGGTGTCTGCCCGGGCTGCGGGCGGCTGCTCGGCATCGACCACTTCAAGGCCCGTGTCGCGGGCTTCGCCGCGATTGCGGCCCCCGCGGCGCCGGCGACGGCGACCGCCACCCTGCTTGTCTTTGTTTGCGGCGGCGGCGGGTGCATCTGCGTCGTCGTCATCGCCCGTTTCGTCGTCGGTCTCGATCACGTCTTCGTCGTCGATGTCCTCATCGTCATCGTCGCGCGCCGAGGGCGGCGTCGGCTTCATCAGAGAGCGCGGCGTCGAGCGTTTCTTCGGCTTGGCGTTCGGGTCACGGTCGGCATCAATCTGGAAGTCGCCCGGCAACATGTCTTCGGAGGAATGGATCGAGATCGCAAAGCCCGCGAGCCTTTCGATTTCGATCAGCGCCTCGCGCTTGTTGTTGAGAATGTAGAGCGCCACATCGGTCGGCGCTTTCACGCCGATGCCCTTGAGGCCTCCGGTAGCTGCGCGCGCTTCAATGGCCCGGATCAACTGCAGGGCAGCCGACGGGATCGACCGGCGCCGGCCTGTGCCGTTACAGGCAGAGCAGGGGTCAGACGTTGCCTGCAACACGCCTTGGCGGCGGCGCTGACGGGAAATTTCCATCAGGCCGAACTGCGAGATGCGGCCATGTTGTACGCGGGCCCGGTCAACCTTCAGGCATTCCTTCAGGCGTTTCTCGACCGCGCGGTTATTCTTGTTTTCCTCCATGTCGATGAAATCGATCACGATGAGGCCGGCGAGATCGCGCAGGCGCATCTGGCGGCAGGCTTCTTCAGCTGCTTCCAGGTTGGTGCGCACGGCGGTCTGTTCGATATTGCGCTCGCGGGTGGATTTGCCCGAGTTCACGTCGATGGCCACGAGGGCTTCGGTCTGGTTGATCACCAGATAGCCGCCCGATTTCAGCTGAACGACGGGCGAATAGATTGAATCAAGCTGGTTCTCGACCGCTTCAGCCACATAGAGCGGGTCTTCCTCGCGCCATTGCTGAACCTTCTTGGCCTGGCTCGGCATGATGATCTTCGCCAGGTCTTTGGCCTCGCGATAGGCTTCATCGCCCTGAACCCAGACTTCCTCGATCTCCTTGTCGAACATGTCCCGCATCGCGCGGTGAACAAGTCCGCCCTCGGCATTGATCAGCGCCGGAGCTTCGGAGGAGAGGGTCTTCTCGACGATCTGTTCCCACAGTTTTGAGAGGTAATCATAGTCGCGCTTGATCTCGACCTTGGTGCGCTTGGCGCCGGCCGTGCGCACGATCAGGCCCTGGCCTTCGGGCACATCCAGTTCCGAGACAATGGATTTGAGGCGCTTGCGGTCTGCTGAATTGACGATCTTGCGGGAAATGCCGCCGCCGCGCGGGGTGTTCGGCATCAGAACGGAGTAGCGTCCGGCCAGCGAGAGATAGGTGGTGAGCGCAGCGCCCTTGTTGCCGCGTTCTTCCTTGACCACCTGCACCAGCATCACCTGGCGGCGGCGGATCACTTCCTGAATCTTGTAGCGCTTGGAAATGGGGGTGCGCTGGGTCTTTTTCTGGCCGCTGCGGCGCGCAGGCTTGGCCGCGCGGGGGGCTGCCTCGTCGTCGTCGTCGTCGTCGCCTTCGTCGTCGGCGGAGGCAATGTGATCGTCGCCCTCTTCGCCGTCTTCTTCCTCGTCGTCGCCGTCTTCAGCCCCGGCATTGCCGCCGGTTTCCATCTCGGCGCTCATGCCATGAGGCACATAGGGGCCGTCATCATCGTCTTCGATGGCGGCGGCGGCCTCCTCGGCGGCTTCCTTCAGCAGCAATTCGCGGTCAGCGGCCGGCAGCTGGTAATAATCGGGGTGGATCTCGCTGAACGCGAGGAACCCGTGGCGATTGCCACCATATTCGACAAAGGCGGCCTGGAGCGAGGGCTCCACCCGGGTCACTTTGGCGAGATAGATGTTTCCGCGGAGTTGTTCGTTGCCGGTAGCCTCAAAGTCGAAATCGTCAACCTGGCCGTTGTTGACGATGGCCACCCGCGTTTCTTCGGGGTGGGCGGCGTCGATCAGCATCAATCTGCTCATTAAACAGAACCTTTCGGTCCGGCGCCGCTCGCCAGAGCGCAGCGCGCCTCTGGTTGGCTGGCAGGCCGGAATAGGGGGATAAGGGGAAGGCGCCTTCTGAGCGCAGGGAGCCATATCGCCTAAGCGATCCGGTCAAACCTGCGATGTCAGCGGCACCAATGCACATTTTTCCTGCTTTCCGGAGCGCGCCACCCGCTTGCCTTTCCGGGGAAGCCGGGCCAGGGCGCACTGTTGGGAAACCGTTGGGCCGACCCTTTACGGCGGCCACAAATGAATAGTGCCCACTTTTCCCTGCAATTGAAAGAGACAAAATCCTGCCCGGGGCACTGCAACAGCTAATCGGCGGTCAAGGCTGGGTTAATCTTCCTGTGGGTATCCAGTGAGATGACCTCAAATCGGGCATCGATCGCCCCTCTCATCCCGACGAGTTGATGCTGCTGCGCTCTGTTTCACTCCTGTTAATACTTTGCTTTGGCGCTGTTTTTGGCGCCTTCGCCGATGTTTCCCAGGTTCGGGTCGTCGGTGACGGCGCGCCGACGCGAATCACGATCTGGACCGATGCCCCAGAAGAAGCGGAGGCGTACGCCACTGAAACCGGCGGTGTGCGGCGCATCATTTTCCCGCTTAGATCGAACGGATATTCCGCCGAAGGCCTCGGGGGGGGCGGGGTCCGGGTCTGGTCTCTGAACCCAGGTCGGCTCGAATTTGAGCTCGATCGCGCCATGTCGGTCGCGCGCGTCCTGCGCCTCCCGCCCACGGGCAGGGAAAAATCCTACCGTATCATTGTCGATCTCGACACCGTCTCGGACGCCCGTTTCTCGAGCGTCGCCAAGCGCGACCAGCGCCGTCTGGCCAAGGCTGAGACGGAGGCTGCCCGCGCCACCGAGACCGCGACGGCCCTCCTGGCCGGCGCTGCACCCGCCAGCTCCGGCCGCAAAGCGCTGGCCCGGTCCTCGCGGGGGCATGTCGTGGTGATTGATGCGGGTCATGGCGGCAAAGACCCCGGCGCGATGGCGATCACCGGCGGCAAGGAAAAGGATGTCACCCTCCGGGCGGCCCTCGCCCTTCGAGACCTCCTGGAGGCCGATGGCCGGTATGTCGTCCGGCTCACCCGCGATACAGACGTCTATGTCGAACACGAAGACCGGGTCACCAAGGCGCGCAACTGGAACGCCGAGCTCTTTATCTCGCTGCATGCGGATGCCGCCGGGTCGAGCTCTGTCTCGGGCGCCTCGGTCTATACGATTTCCGCGCGCGGGGAGGGCCGGATTGACCGGGAAGCGAGCCGCAACAACTGGGTCATTCCCATCGAAGACGGCACACCCCAGCGCCTGACCGGCATTCTCTCGGATCTTGTCAAGCGCGAGACCAAAACCCGGTCAGCCGAATTTGCCGAGCTTCTGCTGCCCGAGCTTGAGCGGGCGGGTCCGGTCCTGCGCAACACCCATCGCAGCGCCGGCTTCTATGTCCTGCTTGCGCCCGATGTGCCTGCCGTGCTGCTTGAGCTCGGCTTCCTGACCAATGCGGCCGACGCCCGGCGCCTCCAGTCAGACAAAGGCATCGACGCCTCCACCAAAGCCATCAAGCAGGCCATCGATATCTATTTTGACCGTCAGGATCTCCGGCTCGCCTCGCAATAGGCGGCAAATGGCGCAGGCGCGCACGGCTGCGGGCCACTTGTCGCTGCTGGCAGATGCTGCAAGTGTTTGGCCCATGAAACGCACCCTCTCGCCGCTCCTTCTTGCCAGTCTGCTCATCTTTGCGGCCTGCGCCACGCCCGGCCCCCGCGGCCCCGCTTATGACTTCACCGACGACCGCCCGGCCGAAGCTGCGTCCTACCGGGACTTCATGATCGCGCGCATTGCGTCTCTGACGAACGATCCCGGGACAGCCTCCCGGCGCTACGCAGCCATCATAGATATGATGCCCGAGCAGGCCTCGATTGCCGAGCGCGCGGTGTTCTCCGCCCTCCTTGCCGGCGACTATCCTGCCGCTGCGGGGCTCTCCAGCCGGGCGCTCGCTGCGGGCAGTGACGCCAGCCTCGTCCGCCTGACCCTCGCCGTCGACGCAATTCAGCGCGGCAAGCCCGAAGAGGCGCGCCCCTATCTGGAAGAGTCCGCCTACCAGCCGTTCAACCGCAACATCGCCAACAACATCTCCGCCTGGCGCGCGCTCAGCAAAAGCGGCCTGACTGCGGCCATTCCCTATCTGGAGCAGGGCCTCACCGGCGACCTGCGCTATGACAGCCCCAGCCTCTACATGATGGGCCTGCTGCAACTTGCCGGCCGGGCGGATGACGACGCCCTCGCCACGTTCGAGCGCGTGTGGTCCTCCGGCGCCCGGCTGGCCATCGGGGTTGAGGCCCATGCCGAACTGCTCGCTTCCCGCGGCGAGACAGACCGCGCCCTAGAGCTGATCGAAACCTTCCGCGCCGAAGTCGGCACCAATGCGGCCCTTGCGGGGCTCGCCGGGCGGATCAAAGCGGGCGATCAGATCAGGCCGCGCCGCCTCACCACCCGGCAGGGCGCGGCCCTCGCGCTCTACGTTCCGGCTGCCGCGCTGATGTACCAGACCAATGACGATCTCTCCTCGGTCTACTTCGTGCTCGCCCTGGCGCTGGATCCTGACCTTCACGTCGCCCGCTCCCTCTGGGCGCAGGCGCTGGAGAATGGCGGCCGCCGGGACGACGCCATCGCGGCGCTGCGCGAGGTGCCCGCCGGCTCGCCTTATTACGCCAACGCCCAGGGCCAGCTCGCCAGCCTGCTGAACGCCCAGGGCAAGAGCGAGGAGGCCCTGCGGGTTGCCGGCGAAGCGCTTGCCGGCTCCCCCGATCGCGGCCTTCAGCTTCAACTCGCCGATCTCTACATCTCGCTCGAACGGTTTGCCGAGGGCGAAGCGGTCCTTGACGAGGTGATCGCCTCGGATGGCGCGCGCGAAGACTGGCGGGTGATCTTTGCCCGCGGCGCCGCCCGCGAGCGTCAGGGCAATTGGCCAGACGCCGAAGCCGATCTCAAACGCGCCCTGGAGCTGCGCCCGGAAAGTGCCACCGTGCTGAACTATCTCGGCTATTCCTGGATCGACCGTGGCGAAAATCTCGAACAGGGCTTCAACTTGATCCGCCGCGCCGTCATCCTGGAGCCGCTCTCGGGCCATATCATCGACAGCCTCGGCTGGGCTCATTACAAGCTCGGCCAATATGAAGAGGCCGTCGACTATCTCGAACGCGCAGTCGAGCTTTTGCCCGGTGACCCCACTCTCAACGACCATCTCGGTGACGCGTACTGGCGCATGGGCCGCAAGCTGGAGGCGGGCTTTCAGTGGGAGCGGGCCCTGACCCTCGACCCCACCGAAAAAGACCGGGAACGGATCAATGCCAAGCTCAACTCCAAGCTTGGCCCGGATGCGCCCGAAGCGGCAGAGCCGCCCTCGGTGCCCGTCACGCTTCCAGACGCCCCCTGAGAGGCGCCCGCAGATGAGCGCAACAGAAACAGGCCTTTCGGGTTGGGCGCCTGCCAAGGTGAACCTCTTCCT
>JBKBRT010000154.1:0-7433 GCA_046291585.1 Hyphomonas sp. | reverse complement strand
TCGGCGCAGGCGAAGGCCTTTGTTGGCCCGAAATCCGTTGCCATCTCGATCATGGCCGGCGTGCGGCTGTCGCAGCTGTCCGAGCGCCTCGGCACAGACCGCGTGATCCGCTCGATGCCGAATACGCCCGGCGCCATCGGGCAGGGGGTCACCGTCTTCACGGCGCCCGAAGGGGCCAAACGGACTGATCTGTCGGCCGCGCGTGAGTTGCTGGCTCCGCTTGGCGAGGTGCACGGGCCGGTGGATGAGGCGATGATGTCGGCGGTGACGGCGCTGTCTGGTTCCGGGCCTGCGTACATCTTTCTGCTGGCAGAAGTGATGGCTGAAGCCGGCGTGGCGCAGGGCCTGCCGAGAGATCTTGCCGCCAGCCTGGCGCGGCGCACGGTAGAGGGCGCAGCCGCCCTCATGGCCGAGAGCGGCGACAGCCCCGAAGCGCTTCGCAAAGCCGTGACTTCACCCGGCGGAACCACACAGGCGGCTCTTGACATCCTTATGGACACAGGTGGGATGCCCGCCTTGTTCAGGAACGCCCTCAGCGCCGCCGCAGCTCGCGACCGGCAGCTGTCACAAGAGGCGGACTGACCTCAGCAGGAGGTAGTTCCGGTGGCCGTCACCAATACAGTCATTCAGTCAGGACTGCTCGCAGCGCTTGAGCTTGCGGCTGAAAAGCCATGGACAGAGATCACTCTTGCCGCCATCGCTGCCAAGGCAGGCCTGCCCTTGCAGGACTTTCATGGGATGAGCGGGCGCGAAGATATCGTCGAAGCGCTGGATGGCTATTTCGACCGCGCCATGTCGGCTGAAGGCGTGCCAGAGGACAGCTCGGCGCGTGAACGCATGTTCGACGTGATCATGAAGCGGTTTGAGGCCATGGAGCCCTACCGCGCCGGGCTCCGTGAGCTGATGAAATTCCGCGAGACATCGCTGACCCATGTGGTCAGGCTGCCCGCCCACCGTCACGCCACGGCCGCCTGGGCGCTCGCCTCTGCGGGCGTGGATGATGATACCGGCGCCCCGGCGAGCCTGAAGCGGATCGCGATTGCCTTTGTCATTGCCGAAACAGAGCGCGCCTGGCGCAGGGAAAAGAGCGCGGACTTTGCGCTTACCATGGCCGCGCTCGACAAGGGCCTGCGCCGCGCCGAGGACCGCCTCGGCCAGCTGCGCCGGTTCACAAACAGAAAACCAAGCACAACCGATACAACAGATAAACCTGACAAGGGGGAAGCATGAGCCGTCCGGGACTGGATACAAATCCACTGGAACTTGGGCCTGACTGGTTCAACACATTGTTTGCGGAGATCGGCATTGATGCCGAAGTGAAGTCTCTGACGTCCAAGTCGATCGGCACCGGCCAGATCGGCGAGAATGTGCGTTTCGTTTTCGACTACGCCAAGGCCGGGCCGGATGCGCCCAAGACCCTGGTCGGCAAGTTTCCCTCGGGCAACGAGACCAGCCTGATGGCGGCCAAGATGCTAAACCATTACAAGCGGGAAGTGTATTTCTACCGCACCTTCCCGAAGGTAGCCGGGCGCATCACCCCAAAAGCGCTGTATACAGATTATAATGAGGCGACCAATCGTTTTGCCCTGATCATGGAAGACATGTCGCCCTCCGAGCAGGGGGATCAGCTGAAGGGCTGTAACCTGGTGGAGGCAAAGCTGGCGCTGTCGGCGGCAGCTATTCTGCATGCGGCGCATTGGGAAGATCCAGCGCTGGACGACTACGATTGGCTGCAGGGCTCTGCCACGGCGCCGCCGCCGGGCATCAGCACCGAACAGGTCGCGGGACTCTGGGGCGCATTCAAAGTGCGTTACGCCGCGCAGCTCAATGCAGACCAGATCGAAGTGGGCGACGCCTATGCCGAAAGCCTGCCCAAATGGGGCGACAGCTACACCGGCCCCTACGCGCTGACCCATTCGGATTTCCGTCTGGACAATATGCTGTTCGGGCCGCCCGGCGCGGCAAAGCCTCTGGCGGTGGTTGACTGGCAGACGGCCGGCAAAGGCGCGCCAGCCAATGACGTGGCCTATTTCATCGGCGCTGGCCTCACACGCGAAGACCGGCCCAAGCATGAGCAGGCGCTGCTGCGCTATTACCATGACTGTCTGAAGGCAGAGGGCATCACCAGCTACAGCTTTGAAGACCTCTACCAGCATTATCGCTGGTTTTCGTTCTCCGGCATCTCGGTCGCCTTCGGGGCAGCAATGCTCGTCAAGCAGACCGAACGCGGCGACGAAATGTTCCTCACCATGCTGCGCCGCCACACCGCCCAGGTGCGTGACAACAATTCGCTGGAACTGCTCAAGACGCTGGCCTGATAGGCTGGCGTTTCATTCGCGTTAACAGGTTTGAGACCGCCCCTCCACAGGGGCGGTTTTTCTTTCTGACTTGTCATGATCAGGGCCGCAAAAAGGCGGGAATCCCCCCTTCGTCCCGCGCTGGAACAGCTTTGCAAACGGTATCCTAACGCAGCCTGCCAAACTGTCTTTTGAGGTTAGGGCTGGGCTTAAACTCCCCTGTGTATGGTCGATTTTACAGACCCCGGAGAAGCCGGGTGTCGTGCCATCGCCAGGAACAGGTCATGCACATGGAAACGCAGAACGCTCGCCCCATCAGCGTTAAGGGGCCGGACGGCCAGAAAATGACTTTGGCTGATCTGCCTTCGCCGAATATTTCCCGTTGGGTCACCCGCCGCAAGGCTGAGGTCGTGGCTGCCGTTACCGGCGGTCTGCTCACCCGGGAAGCTGCCTGCGAACGCTACAACCTCACGGACGAGGAATATGAAGGCTGGGAACGCCTGTATGCCCGTCATGGGGCCAAAGGTCTCCGCACCACCCGCCTTCAGCAGTATCGGCGTTAATCCGGTATTAGCCGTGTTAAACCCGCCTTAAGGTGGGGGTTCTAGCCTCTTTGATTGTGCTGCGGGCTTCTGGTCTGCGGCCAATCGGAGAGGTTGATGGCGTTGAGGCAGACTGCACTGGCAGGAGAAGCCAGCCGGGCCATGCGGCTCGCGGCGCTTGCTGTTGTGTTTCTGGCGCTGTCGCTGGGCGTCTGGCGGGCCGCCAGCCTGCTGACCGGGGGCAGCGAAGCGCCTCGCAGCGGGGCCGAAGGTTCCCTTTACAGTCTGATCGACCCAATTGCCGGTCCGGGCAATTCGCGTACCTCCATTGCGGCCAATGCCGAAGGCGGGCGCACCGTGTTCGTGCTGCTGGACGCGCCGGCCGCCCCTGTGGCCGGTGATCTGCAGCGCATCCTGCCCGAAGCGGCGGGCCTTGATTTCAAGCGCGGCGACAAGCTCATCATTGAGCAGGCCGCTTTCGCACGCGGTCTTCCCGGGCGGCCTGACACGGCGGCCTGGCTGGAACTGGGCGCGCTGGGGCTGATTTCCCTCATTTCTGCGGGCATTGCGCTCGCAAGCCTGCGTCAGAGCCCGGCGCCAGCTGTGGCCGCGCCTGTTCGCGACGTTGAGCGCGCCTATTCTGAGCCGCGCGCCGAAACCCTGCGTCCCTTGCGGCCCGTTGCGCCTGTCTCTGCCGCAGAAGCGGGCGATGTGGCCAAGCGTGACCCCGCGCGGGCCGCCGCTGTGCTGCGCGGCTGGATGAGCGGCCGGGAGGAGGCGTCGTGACGCTTCTGGCGACCCTCTCCCGAAATCACGACAGCGGAACCCTCCGCGCCGCCCGCCTGATGCGCGCGCTGGGCCCTGAAGCGGCGGGCATCTGGGCGGAGCTGTCGCCCGCTGAGGCGCGCGAGCTGACGGCGGCCATGGACAGTATTGCGGACGATCCGGCCGCAGAGGCCGACGCGGCGCGGCTCTTTGCAGAAGCCGCCGGACGGTTTGGCCAGGCAGAGCAGTTCCCGGCGAGTAGCCTGCACCGGCACAAGGATGTGTGGTCGGCCCTCTCTGCGCTGTCGGTGGATACACTGGTCGCGCTGGTGCGGCCTGAACGGCCGGCGAATGTGGCCCTCATCCTCTCGCGCCTCTCTGCCGAGACATCTGCGCGTATCCTGCGGGCTTTGCCGCCTTCGCTTGCGGTGGAGACGATGCAGCGCCTGTTGCACCTTGGCGCGCCGAGCGCGGCGGCGGTGAAAAGCCTGGAAGATTATCTCATGCGCCGCCTGCCAGCGCTGGCCTCCGAAGGGACGCGAGGCGGGCATGAACGTGTGGCGCGCATCTTCGACCAGATGGATACGCGGGCGGAGTCTGTCTTCCTCGCCGCGCTGGAAAGCGCTGAGCCGGGGGCTGGCCAGAAGGTGCGTGCGCTGATGTTCACCTTCGATGATCTTGCCGGCCTGGACGCGGGGGGCATGCAGACCTTGCTCTCAACCGCAGACCGCAGCGTGCTCATCATTGCGCTCAAAGGCGCGCGCGAGACGACCGCCGCCGCCTTCTTTGCCAACCTGACCCAACGCGCGGGCGACCTGCTGCGCGAGGAAATCTCCGCCCTGGGCCCGCTCCGCCGCAGCGAAGTGGAGGCTGCGCGCCTGGAGATCGTGACGCTCACCCGCCAGCTGATCCAGCGCGGTGATATCCGGGGTAGCGCGGCCAGGGGCGTCATCGAGGACGAGTTGATCGAGTGATGACCGGAGCTGCGCGCACCCTTTCGCCTTTTGATTTCCGACCGGACTTTACAGCCGCGCCGCCCGCTGAGGCGGGTGAGGTGCGCCTCTCTGCCGAAGAAGTGGTCGCCCTGATTTCCAGGGTTCGGTCTGACGCGCTCGCCGAAGTCTCCCGTCAGGAGGCGCAGGAAACGCTGGACCGGCTCGACCGGGTGACGGCCACGATGCGCGACGTGCTCTGCGATCTGTTGAAGATGATGCAGATCATGGATACTGCTGCTTATGACACGGGCACCAATGCGGAGTTGCGAAGCACCGTCACCGGTCTCGCCCAGCGGCTGCTCGACGGGCAGGGCGACCTCTTTGGTCTTACAAGAGACCTCAGTGAAAAGCTGGACAACGCCCCCACACCCGGGCGAAAGATGGGTCAATGACCGAGCCGAAGAATCCCGCGCTTGAGAAGATGCTTTTGGATGTGCCCGTCCGCGTGGATGTTGTGCTGGGCGAGGCGCGCATTCCGATGGACGAACTGCTTGCCCTTTCGCCCGGCGAGATCGTCGCGCTGGAACGCCAGACCCACGAGCCTGTGGATATCTATGTGTCCGGGCGCCTTGTTGCGCGGGGCAAGCTGGTGGTCGCTGACGGACAATTAGGCGTCACGCTCTCGGAAATCATCGATTCCCGTCCTGAGGCCGCCTGAAATTAGTTACATCTGGAACTAATTTTATTTCAGGGGTATGATCACGCCCATGGACACTGCTTTTGCCAAGAATCGCTATCACGGCGCCCCCCGCGCGGACGATTTCACGATCGACCAGGCCTGGGATACCTATTCCGCTGCCGAGCATGACCGCTGGGACCGATTGTTTCTCCGCCAGAAGGAGATCGCCAAAGGCCGCGCTTCCAGGGTCGCGCTGGACGCGATGCACAAGCTTGAGCTTTCGCCTTCGGGTATTCCGCATATGGGCCGGCTGTCGGACAAGCTTGAGGCGCTGACAGGATGGCGCGTGGTGCCGGTGGCCGAGCTTGTGCCCGATGAGGTGTTCTTTGATCACCTCGCCAATCGCCGCTTTCCTGCCGGCGCCTTCATCCGCCCGGAGGAGGAGTTCGACTATCTTCAGGAGCCGGACATCTTCCACGACATCTTCGGCCATGTGCCGATGCTGGCAGACCCTGTGTTTGCCGACTTCATGGAAGCCTATGGCAAGGGCGGCCAGCGCGCGATGCACCTTGGCCAGCTGCATAATCTGGCGCGGCTTTATTGGTATACGGTCGAGTTTGGTCTCATTCAGGAAGATGACGGCCTGCGCATCTATGGCGCGGGCATCCTCTCTAGCCCGCAGGAAACCGTGTTCGCACTGGAAGACGCCAGCCCCAATCGCATCGGCTTTGACCTGAAACGCCTTATGCGGACGAAATACATCATTGATGATTTCCAGCAGACTTACTTTGTCATCCCGAGCTTCGAGGCCTTGCTGGAAGCGTGCTACAAGGATTTCGGCGACGTTTATGCCGAAGTGAAGGGGCAGCCGGACTTTGAGGCCCATGAGCTGGCGCTTGGCGACGAAGTGATCACGCGCGGGACGCTGAAATACTTCCGGGATGGCGGGCGCAAGGGGCGCTAAGCCTCGCCCTTCCGCGCCGTCTGTTTGGGATCATGCTTCGGCGCAGGCGCCAGGCGCATCACTTCGGTCTGGAACCGCTCATCATCGCCTGCCAGCAGGAAGGGCAGGGCCTTGCAGATGGCGTCCGTCATCGGATCAAACCATTCCAGATCGACTTTATGAAAATCCGACAGGACATGCGGCATCACCATCGCCTTGTCGCCCGGATGGCCGACGCCGATCCGTATGCGGCGGAAGTTCTCGCCCAGATGCGCCATCATCGAGCGTGCGCCATTGTTGCCCGAATGCCCGCCACCGCGCTTCACGCGCAGCCGGCCCGGCGCCAGATCAATCTCGTCATGGAAAACGGTCACGTCTTCAGGCTGCAGCTTGTAGAAGGTGACCGCCTTTGAAACAGACCGCCCTGTTTCATTGTAGAAGGTCTGAGGCTTGATCAGCAGAACGCGCTGGCGGCCATTGGCCGTCTCCACTGTGCCTTCGGAAATCTCGGCGTCAAACTTCGTGCGCCAGGGCCCGAAGCCATAGGCATCGTGAATCCGGTCGATCACCAGGAAGCCGGCATTGTGCCGGTTCTTGGCGTATTTGGCGCCAGGATTGCCCTGGCCGGAAAGGATCAGCATGGCGGGTCGCTCCTGACGGGTGGCCCAAAGTCAAACCAGAATCAAAGAGGCCGCCAGCTTGTGACTGGCGGCCCCTGAATTGTCCAGAAAGGATCAGTCTTTCTTCGGTGCAGCCACTTTGGTGGCAGGCACTTCTGCAGCTTCCGCAGCGTCTTCGGCCGCATCTTCTGCTTCGGCCTTGCCACCACGGCCAGAGATGGTCGCGATGGTGAAGTCACGGTCGCCGATGACTGGCTCAGCGCCTTCGGGCAGCGTGATGTTGGAGATTTTCACGTTGTCGCCAACTTCCAGTTTGGAGATGTCGGCTTCGAGCGCTTCGGGGATCTTGCCGGCTGGAACGTTGAGTTCGACCGAGTGACGGACCACGTTGAGCGTGCCGCCTTTTTTCAGGCCCGGCGAAACTTCCAGACCGGTGAAGTGCACAGGCACTTCAACCTTGATGATCTGATCGAGTTTCACGCGGCGCAGGTCAACGTGCATCGGCTGGTCGGTGACCGGGTGCATCTGGACGCCCTGCGGGATGACCAGCTGACGCTCGCCCTTGTGAATGAGGGTCGCGGTGGAGTTCAGGAACTGTCCTGTCTCGATCGCCTTGATCACTTCGTTTTTCTTGAGGGTGATGGCTACCGGG
>JBKBRT010000153.1:0-7444 GCA_046291585.1 Hyphomonas sp. | reverse complement strand
CCAACGGAGAAAAAGCCCCCGGCCAGCGTTTCTGGAACATGCGCCGAATCTGCCATGGGAGCCTCCTTTGTAACGGTCAGGGGGTGTTTACGCCGTGCAAGCAGGCTCGGCAACTGCGACTCGAAGCGCTGGCATAATTCAACTTTATGGAAACAAAACCTGCCGCTGCGATGAAAAAGAAAGGCCGATACTTTACGTGCTCGAGAGATTATACTTAGACACTCTAATAATCGCGAGAATCGCTGCAGCAATTACAGAACGGAAGAGCTGAACGATGACTGATGACGAAGATATAGATGCTTTGGAAATGACTGTCGAAATTGTTTCGTCCTATGTGGCAAACAATGCCGTTCAATCTGATGACCTGCCAGACCTGATCAAAAGTATTCACGCCACGATTACCGGCCTGTCGGCGGCGATGCCTGTTACCACAGAGAAACTCGAGCCAGCCGTGGCGATCAACAAGTCGGTGACCCCGGAGTTTCTTATCTGCCTGGAAGACGGGGCGAAGCTGAAGATGCTGAAGCGCTACCTGCGCACCCGCTTTGACATGACCCCGGAAGAGTATCGCGCCAAATGGGGCCTTCCGCTGGATTATCCGATGGTTGCGCCCAATTACGCCAAGCTTCGCTCGAAGCATGCCAAACAGATTGGCCTGGGCAAAAAGCGCTGACCGGAAACGCGAATGGCCCGGCAAAACCGGGCCATTCTCAGCGTTTTCAAGGACAACTCCGGACAATCCCGTGCCAAACAAGGGACAAGCCGGGCGCTTACGCGGCCTTGTCGAGCCCCAGCTGTTTCCAGACCGCGAGGATCGCGGCGACCAGCTCATCCATCATCACTTCGTCATGCACCGGGCTTGGCGTAAAGCGCAGGCGTTCGGTGCCCCGCGGGACGGTGGGGTAGTTGATCGGCTGCACATAGATACCGAAATCGAACAGCAGCGTGTCGGAGAGGGCCTTGCAACGCTCCGGATCCCCGACGAGCAGCGGGACGATGTGGGAGGGTGACTCCATCACCGGAAGACCGGCGTCGCGGAACTTCTCCTTCAGCGTGGCGGCCTTGGCCTGGTGGGTGGCGCGCAGGCGGCGGCCTTCATCGGTGCGCAGCTTGCGGATGCTGGCCAGAGCCCCGGCGGCCATGACCGGACAGGTCGATGTTGTGAAGATGAAACCCGAGGCCATCGAGCGGATGGCATCGATGACGCTGGAATGGCTGGCGATATAGCCGCCCATGACGCCGTACGCCTTAGCGAGGGTGCCTTCCATGATGTCGATCCGGTCAGCCAGGCCGAGCATTTCGGCGACGCCGGCGCCCTGCTCTCCGTACATGCCGACGGCATGGACTTCATCGAGATAGGTGATGGCGTTAAATTCCTGGGCGAGATCGCAGATCTCTTCCATCCGGCCGAAATCGCCGTCCATCGAATAGACGCTTTCAAAGGCGATCAGCTTGGGGCGGTCTGCGTCGTCGAGTTCCAGCAGCGCGCGGAGATGGTCCACGTCATTGTGGCGGAAGACGCGGTATTCGGCGCCCGAGCGGCGAATGCCTTCGATCATCGACGCGTGATTGAGGGCGTCGGAATAGATGATCAGGTTGGGCAGGATCTTGCCCAGCGTCGACAGGGTCGCCTCGTTCGACACATAGCCGGAGGTGAAGAGGAGCGCGGCTTCCTTGCGGTGAAGGTCAGCCAGTTCCTGCTCCAGATCGACGTGGAAGCGGGTGGTGCCCGAAATGTTGCGGGTGCCGCCCGAGCCGGCGCCGAAGCTGTCGATGGCTTCGTGCATGGAATTGATGACGT
Organism: Hyphomonas sp.; assembly: GCA_046291585.1. GTDB lineage: Bacteria > Pseudomonadota > Alphaproteobacteria > Caulobacterales > Hyphomonadaceae > Hyphomonas. The sequence goes on along the minus strand of JBKBRT010000153.1, from coordinate 5,643 downwards.
CGTCATCCTGCCCCATGCCCAGATAGTCGTTCGAGCACCAGATGGTGACCTCACGCTCACCCGCTTCAAACCGGGCGGTAGCCTTGGGAAACCGGCCCTTGTGACGGTGAAGGTCGATGAAGACCCGGTACCGTCCTTCGCTGTGAATGGCGCCGAGGGCGTCTTCGAAGGCTTTGAGATGCTTCATGGCGCTAACTGAACTCTTTTCGACTATGACCATGTTTAATTTGGATGACCGGAGGCTTAATCCGGCAATCCATGTAGTCTAATCAGGAAAAATACCTATGCGGCATAACCGGGCAGATCCCGGTCCAGCTTGCGCAGGAGGGCCGGCCAGACCAGCATTTCGGTCAGCTTTGACATGCCGTGGCTGTGCTCGGTCATCCCGCCCTGTCCGGCGACCTTTTGCTGCAGGCCGGTATCGCACTCCAGAACGCCGTTGCGGCCAGCCGACAGCGCCATGATCTGCATGTTGCAGGCCCGCTCCAGGAAGAACATCCGGGTGAAGGTGATGGCCGCCGTGGCGCCGCAGGTGAGCGTGCCGTGATTACGCAGGATCATTGAATGCTTCTTTTCCCCGAGATCGCGGACCAGGCGCTCGCGCTCGTCCAGATCGAGGGCGATGCCCTCATAATCGTGATAGGCGACGTCTTCGCGCACGATCATGGCGGTCTGGCTGAGCGGCAGGAGGCCTTCCTTCTGGGCCGACACGGCGACGCCCTGGTCGGTGTGGACGTGCATCACCACATGGGCGTCGTCGCGGGCCGCGTGGATGGCCGAATGGATGGTAAAGCCGGCCGGATTGATCATCGCGTCGGTTTCCTGAACGATGTTGCCGTCCAGATCGACCTTCACCAGCGAGGACGCGGTGATTTCCTCGAAGAAATAGCCGTAGGGGTTGATCAGGAAGTGATGTTCCGGGCCGGGGACGCGGTGGGAGATGTGGGTGAAGATCATGTCGTCCCAGCCGTACAGGGCGGTGAGACGATAGAGGGCGGCAAGGTCTACGCGCGCCTGCCACTCGGCTTCGCTGACGGAATTGCGGATATCAATCTTGCCTGCGCCATCGGCCATGGTCGTACTCCCTCAATGCGTTTTTATCTGATGTATTCTGCGTTTCTGGGGGTGAAAGTAAACGAGTTTGCCTGCCAGCGCCAGATTCAGATGACGCGGGCGTCAGCTTTTGCCGCAGGGGAACATCCGGCCGGTCATAGCAGCGCCCCTTCGGGGCCCGCCTTGACGGGTGGGGCAAAACATTCCCACATGTCGCCGCATGACCTCGCTGCGTATCGCTTTTTATGCTTCCAAACGGCCAGAGGCGCAGCAGGTGCTGCCGCTGCTGCGCGAAAAATACGGCCATTTTTCCGAGGAAGAGGCCGAGGTGATCGTCGCCCTGGGCGGGGACGGCGCCATGCTGGACACGCTCCGCCGGCGCTTTGACGATGGCAAGCCGGTGTACGGGATGCATCTGGGGACCGTGGGCTTTCTGATGAACGACTATCATCCTGACGGGTTGATGGCGCGAATCGACGCCGCTGAGCGCGCGACGCTCTCACCCCTGCGAATGCTGGCGACCGATCTGGAAGGCACGGTGCACCGGGGGATGGCCATCAACGAGATTTCGCTGTTGCGCCAGACGGCCCAATCGGCGCGGCTGAAGATCATCGTCGATGGCCGCGTGCGCATGGAAGAACTGGTGTGCGACGGGCTGATGGTGGCCACACCGGCAGGATCGACAGCGTATAACCTCTCTGCACATGGGCCGATCCTGCCGATCGGGGCGAAACTGCTGGCGTTGACGCCGGTGAGCGCCTTCCGGCCCCGGCGCTGGCGCGGCGCGCTGCTGAAAGCCGAAGCGCGGGTGGACATCGAGGTGATCCATCCTGATCGCCGCCCGGTCTCCGCATCTGCCGACAATCAGGAAGTGCGCAATATTGCCAAAGTGACGGTGGAGACCGACCCCGCGCGGACGCTCAAGGTGCTGTTTGACCCCGGCCATGCGCTGGATGAGCGGATTTTGCGCGAACAGTTTGCCTTCTGAGGCGATTTCAACGGCCCGCGTCAGCGTAATGTTAAATCTTGTTGGTTAATCTCCTTCTCAAGAAACGAGGGGGCCGGGATGCTGGGCAAATTTCTCAAAGGTCTGGAAACGGGCAAGCTTGGCCGCAAGCCGGCGCAAGCGGTTGCCGCGCCGGATATTTCGCGCGTTATCAAACCCTCCTCCCCACCGGCAGCCCCGCCCGACAGTTTTGATTTTGAAGATCCCGCTCTGGACGACCCGGCCGACATGCTGGCGGGGCTGGCGCCTAATCCCGAGATCATGGAAGCGCAGGCCGAAGAGGCGCTCGACGCCCTCACCGAAGAGTTTGAAGGCTGGATGCGCAATGATCTGGAAAAGATGCGCGATGCCTGGCGGATTGCCCAGAAGCCGCACGCCAATGCCGACGATTATCGCACGCTCTATACCTGCGCGCACAATATACGCGGGGCGGCCACGTCTTATGGATACCCGGCCGTCTCCCGCCTCTGCGGATCGCTCTGCAACCTGCTGAGCGGCACCCGGCCCGGCGAAAACAGCCCGCTGATCAACCTGCATATCGAAGCCTGCCGCGCCGCTGTCGGCGCCGGTCCGCAGGGCGAGGGATCTGAATCGATTGCCGACGCGGTGTGCGAGGCGCTGGAAAAGCGCGTGGCGCTCAAGGTTTCCGCAGCAGGCTAGACCTTCACATTCGACAGAAGTTCGACCGTCTGGCCATAGCCGGCCTCTTCGGGAATGAAGAGGCAGGGCGCGCCGGTTTCGGTTTTGCCCGGCTCCGGCAGCACGGTGACAACGGGCTGGTTGGAGAAGCGCGTTTCGGCATCTGACAGGGTTTGCGCGCTGGCGAGTTTCACCAGGTTCATCCGTGTCGGGAAGATGATGGTCGCCTTGCCGGACTTTTCCTGCTCCAGCGCTTCGGTTGCCGACAGCCAAACAGCGTCGGTCGTTTCGCGGCCATCATGGGCGGCGATCTGACCGCTGGGGGCGCGGGCGATGTAGAAATGCGTATCGAAGCGTTTGGGCATCATCACCGGCGTGATCCAGTGGCCGAAATGCACGAGACGGTCTAGCGCGAGCGCCAGGTCATATTCCCGCACAAGATCCAGGAACGGGATTTCGCCCCGGTCCACGGCGGCGCGATGGGGGGCAAGCTTGTCGGCGATGTCGGCGCCCACCAGCGGCGCCCCTGCCCCCAGCGACTTGCGGTGGCGGGCCAGCACAATACCGGACTCTTCATAGGCTTCGCGAATGGCGGCAATGCGCGCGTCCTGCTGGATGGGGCCGAAATCGCCGTCCGTATACGCATCCCAGCCGGGATCGGTATCTCCGGCGGCCGCTTTTCCGCCCGGAAAGACGAGCGCGCCGGCCGCAAAGTCGATCTCGTAATGCCGCTTCACCATCAGCACTTCAGGCGCGCTAACCCCTTCTCTCATAAGCAGAATTGTTGCTGAAAGCCGGGCTTCTGGCGGGGTCTGGGCGGTCATTTGATGCCTCTTTGTATCCAATTTCCGGCAAATTTGCCGGGTCTCTTCCGCGTGATGTTCAGCTTGCTCCGTTAGGGAAGGCAATAGCCTAGAAACTGTTTCGGAGACGCCCGCGTGACTTCCCTCAATATCCATTCCACCTCACCGCGCCATGAACACAGCCGCGTTCGCCTTGTGCCGGTGGTGCATCTGGTTGCCGGGGACATGCTGGGCATGGTTGCCGAAGAGGCGATGGAGTTTGAGGAACGCGTGCGCTTTGGGCCCGTCACCGGGACACAAGCCGACACCGACCCGGCCAAATGGCTGGCAGACCGGCTTGGCCGGGTGGCCTCGGCCGCCTGGGCCGATGGCGCGACAGGTCGCCCGATCCTAGTGCCCGCGCCGATGGCGGCGCTGGCCCATGCCAACACTGCGGTTGCCTGTGACGCCGCCGTGCGCCGCACAACGCTCTGCCAGCAGGAATTCTGCCTGATGTTTTCGGACGCCGCGTTTGCCGGGGAAGCGGTGGACTGCACAAGCCGGGTAGCGCGCCTGCGCAAGGCCGGTTTCCGCGTAGGCATCGACATGCGCCGCTCCTGGCATACGCCCCTCAGCGAGGGTCTGCGCCTGATGATCGATACGATCCGTATAGACGCAGATGCGCTGGAAACATCGCCCGAGCTTCAGGACGTGGTGATGATCGCCCGGGAATGCGGCATCCTCGTGGTGGCAGACAATGCCAGCTGGCGAGATGGGGATTTCCTGGAAGAAACCGGCGTGGCTGGGGCAATTGCTCCGCGCACGGACGCTTAGGCAGCGTCGAACCCGCTATTGCTGGCTTCTTCGCGGGCCGCCATTTCGGAATAGAAGTCCAGCTTGTCGAGAAGATAGTCGAGATCATCTTTCGGGATGGCCTGGAACTGGGTGAGCACTCGTTCGATCATCCGGGCACGGAATCTGGCCCGGTCGTTCGGGCCGCCATCATGCTCGATCTCGTGATAAACGTTCACCGCCGCCTTGAAGGCAGGCAGCATCTTGCGCGGCAGGCCGGCATGATCAAACACCGCCTGCAGGCCGAGCGGGCCGGCATCATGGATCATCAGCCAGACGCGCTGGTGGGCCACGCCCGAAAGCTCTGACAAAGCATGCTCCACAAACGGCATCTGCCCGCAGCAGAGCGCCCGCATCATCAATGAATGTGTGAGGCGGCCGTTGAGGTTCAGCTGCGACACGAACCGGGGCAGATCATGCGAGCGGCCCGCCTGCTCGACGAGGTCGATCGTGGCCCGCTCGCGGGCGCTGGCGGCAAGGTCGATGGCGAGCTGGGCGGGCAGCTCATGACGGTTGACCAGCATGTCGAACAGCTGTCCGGAAACGAGGGACACCATCTTTTCTGCGATGTGGACGGGGATGAAATCCCGCCGGATGAGACCCGCCTGGACGATCTCGTCTGCGCCAAAACGGGAAAGCGCGTCGCCATAGGCCTTGTCGCTCCACTCCGCCGACTGGTTCTCCGCCAGGGCGCGCACCGCCTCGACCGCGCCATGCTCGGAGATGACTTCACCGACCATGATCGAGAGCGCCTCCCTGCCCGCGATGGCCGCCTGTTTGGCGGCCGTGACGGAGAGAACGAGTTCGACCAGATCTTCCTCGGTGAAGACAGGCGACTCTTCCAGGATCGGGATGGCGACCGCTTCAATGTCGCGCGCCAGCTTCAGGGCGATTTCACGCGGAATGATCGGCGAGGCCCGCAAGGTGACGGCCAGTGTGCGGCGGACAAGGTCTGCCGCGTCATTGGCGAGGATCGTGATGATCTCCTTGGCGAAGGCTTTCTCACGGTCGCTGAGGACATCCAGGCCAATGCGGCGGCACAGCCGATGGGCGACCGACGCGCGCTGCTCCGGTGACTCGCCTTTCATCAGCCGGTGGATGTCCTGCTGGGTCAGTTGAGGGCGGAGGCTCTGGACGCTCATTTGTAAGTGGGTTCCCCGTCAGAATAATTCGGCAACCTCTGCGAAGCAGGTTAACAGGAATTTACCAAAATGTCCGGACGGAAAGAACCCCGTCAAAACAAAACCGGCCGGTCTTTCGACCGGCCGGCTTGGAGTGCCTTGTAAGGAATAGACTTACTCTTCGTCTTCC
>JBKBRT010000152.1:0-7467 GCA_046291585.1 Hyphomonas sp. | reverse complement strand
ACCCGCCCCTAAAGCAACGGAACGGGCACCCCTCGCCCGTTCCGCCTGCCGGGCGCGCCGGTCAGGCTCTCCGCCTACCGGCAGACAATATCTCCGACGCGGTACAAGACCCTGTTACGACTGAAATCCACCAGATCCTCAGCAATTGGAATCTGACAGGTTTCACCGTTCGGACGATATACGCTCACCTGCTCCCCTTTGGCCCAGGTCAGCGTGAAGTATCCTTCATCGTCCGTCATCGTCATATCCCCTTCTGCTTCAAGTCGAGTGCTTCTGAGGGGTTCGCCAGCCGGCGTGAGCAGTCGGCCAAAGACTGTGGCGACCTCTATGGCGTCCCAGTCAATGACCGCGACATTCCCCGGATAAAGCGGAATATTTCTAGGCGTCAGATCCAATTCATAAGGTGGCGCGCCATCAGGTCGAAGTCTTACAGAATACTGGCGCAGAGACGGAACCCCAACAGCGCTCCTTCCGGTACCCCGTATGTATCCGTACTGATTGTTATTCAAAATTACCTGATATCCACCGCTGGCAACTCTGGCAGAGGTCGTTTCTTTAACTTTACTTTCGGGCGTGAGACGAACGATCGTATCCTGATCAGTGTCTTTCCCGGTCGCCTCGGCAACGCCGAGCGCCTTCATCTCGTCTGGCCCCGGCTCCATAACCTTGGGAGCATTGACCCGCATGATAACGAATGCATCGCCCGGCTCACGCATGCCCATCTGCACGGCATTGGTGGTGGCCGCAAATCCGGTGTGGCCATTGACGGTGAGCTGGCTGGCAAAGTCTCCGCTGGACTCTCTCTGCACGCCTGACAGCGTTGCGTCCATTGCACCGTAATTGCTGGTCAGATTTCCGCCAACATAGGCACGGGATTCATAGGCATTGGTGCCAACGCCCGCCGAGGTCGTGTAATCCAGCGAACCGCGCCGTCCAAACCGAGTGTAGTCAACCTGCGCCGTCGGCGCCGTCTTCTGACCCTGTTCGCTTCGGCTGTAACTCTCAACTCCGCCGAAACCCGAAACACGCGATGCAGGAGACGTCCTGGCAGAGAAAGTCATCCGGACAGCGAAGCGACTTTCACGTTCGTTGGTGGTCGCATCGAAGTTCAGCGTCGTGGAAACACTGTCAAAAATATCGATGCCACGTGAATATCTGGCACCATACCTGTAGCGGTCCGCATCCGCATCGGACGTCAGCGTGTAGTTCCCAGACATGCTCAACGAACCTCCCAGAAACGGGGTGTAGAAGTTCGCGTATATCTGGTCTTCATCTCTCAGAAAGGGATCGTATCGATCTGTCCCGGTAATCGGGAAGCCGGTCACTTCGGCATCGCTGCGCCGTGTGGACCGGTAATTGATCGCAACAGAACCAGGCCCCACAGGCCGACTGAAAGTTCCGAGAACAGAGTATCCACCATTGGTGCCCGCTGCCCCGACAATTGATACACTGCTGAGGCCAGCATAGAGATTTGCCCCAGCTTCAGGAATCAGATTATCGTCAATATAGCTGACGGCGCCCGTCACACTCAGAGACTGAGAAATCCGATGGGACGCGCGCAATTCCGCAGCAATTTTCCCGGTAGAGCCAGGAAGCACATTGGTTGCTTCGTCCCCGAGAAATCCAAAACTTTCTTCGGTCCGCTGCCCAATCCTCGCGCTCCAGATAGTGCGGTCTGTGGAAGGCAAATTGTTCGTGCGCGAAAAAATCCTTGTCTCGCTGAACAGCACTTCTGAACCTGCCCGCGCAATAATCGTTATGGGATAAGAGCCCAACGGCAGTTCGTCAGTATTCAGATACTGTAGTCCGGCACCATATTCCCGCGCGCTGACAAGAAACCCGTCTCGGTAAATTTCAATGGTCGCCGGCAGCGGTAACACAACATCAACCGGCGACTGCTGCTCCCCTGCGGCGCTTCCAATCCGGGTTCCGGACTGGTTGGTAACCTCGACGCCATAATATTTGTAGGACCGCACCACGGCGCTGTCCTGGGCGGGCAGCATCCCTATGCTTGCCTTCCAGGTGTCTTCAATCCGCTGCGCCCTGAGCTCCTCGACGCGAACACCGTAGATGTCATCATAGAGGCTCTGCACCTGCAGCGAGGACCGGCCAACGCTTGCCAGGGTATCGAAACTGAAAGCCGCGCGGTTTTGTGACGTTCCGTTGCGCCCGAAAGAACCGGCAAAGCCTATATTCTGAATGAAGGACGGGCCGGAAATCGGATCCCCGAGATACTGGATCGGCTCCACACCAGAGAGAAGATAATCGCGCGAAAGGCTGACATCGATACGGAAGGTATCTGCATTGACCACTACGCCGCTCTGCCCGGACGGCAGTACGCCGCAACTATTGGCCTCGCCGCGTTGGCACGACAATGATCCGTTAGCCTGCAAAACCTCAGAGAACAGCTGCTGAAGCGCGACTTTGTCTATGGTGTCATCGAAGCGGCTTACGACCGCTTCGGGGTCCTCGAAGGAGAACACATTGCCACTGAGTGTCCCGAAATAGGACCCAACATACTCGCCCAAATAGAAAACGTCGTAGATCGTTGAGTAAACGTTTTCCAGATCCTCAAAACCCGAAGGCGGCTTAACGTTCAGCGTCACGCCTTCAAGGGGGCGGGCATCCTTCATGTCGTCATAGTCTGGCTGCGGATCAGGCCCCAATGACGCCAGCATGCCCTGCGCGTAAGCGGGCATGGCGAAATGCGCCGTGGCAAGCCCCAGGGCCAGCACACTCGTCCGCTTCATGAGTACTTTACTATGCCGCATTCGCCGCTCTCGGTATGGTTAGAGGGCGCTCATCTCCAGACTCAGGCCGCTGGAATAATCGCCGGAAACTGCGGCAAGCGCCGCAGACTCATTCAGGATTATGTCCATCCACGCATTTGCCATGCCACGGCATTCAAAGGCGGGATTAACCGTTCCGGTAACTTCCCTAACTTCTCCTGAGGACACGGCGATGTTGTGTTCCCGGCCGTCCGGGGATTTGAATCTGATTGTGTAGCCGAGCGCCCCGGAGTTTGGGGGCGCCAGATAGTTTTCGACGCGCAGGGTAAGCCGGTAACTGCCCGTTGAAGAACTGATGCAGAACCGTTTGGAATCCATGACGCTGTTCTGACCACGCCAGTCGATGGCTACCTGCTGGTCGCCCAGAACAACCAGGCGTGCAACGGGCCCGTCTGCTCCGGACTGCCGGGAAGACTTTTCCTCCGCGCCGGCAACCGCAGCCATGCCCTGAAACAGCACAGCAACACATGCTCCTACGATCAACATACAGATGCGCATGACACCCCTTTCCCGAAAGGCAAAGGCAGCGGCGATGATCAAAGAATTCATCCCCGCTGCCTTCAGAATTTACATCACATTACGGAACAGCGACGGTGACCGTCAGAGTGCCGGTGTAGTCGCCGGCAACGGCTGCCAGAACGCGAGCGTTCCGGAAACCAACCGTCAGCTGAGCGTTGTCGCCGCTGTTGGTGCAGTTCAGATCCGTTGGGCGCGCGAGGCCGCCTGCAGTGGTGCTGCGAGCGTATTCGAGACCCGGATTGATGAACTTGAACGGGTTGGCAAAATCATCCGTCACATGAACGAAGTGGTTGAGCTGATCACCGGCGCTGGAAACGAGCGTGTAGGGATCACCGTTGGGGCCACGTGGCTTGTCGCTGCCGACCTGCACCGTGTAGTCGCCATCTGCTGTGACGTTTGAGTAAACGCAGAATTGCTGCGACTGGCGCGTGCTGCCGAAATTGTTGTTCAGCGTGTCAGCGTCAATCGTGAAAGACAGGTCCTGGAGACCTGCAACGCGCACCATTGGGGCAATGGTCGCATTGACGGTCACCGAAGCCTCAGACTCGGTACCCGACAGCGCGCCGGTCCCCTGAGCGGTTGCGCCCAGCGCAATCGCTGCTGCGGCAGACGCCGCAATAAGATACTTCTTCATTTCAATCACCCTTGATTGTTTCCATGGGATTGGGAAACACGCGATTCTTCGCGTCCCCCAAGGGAGATTTTAACATCCTGTTAAGGCTGTAGGCAATCGAAAATTTAAAATAAAATCAACGGTCTATAATCTAAATTACGCAAATTAGCCTGCCCAAAAACGAACACTGGGCATCAAGCATTGGAGGCTCTGTATTCGTCTTTGTACGCTCAGAAAACGACCTCTTCAGCTTGGCGGCTGACCGCGCTGCGTGCCTTGGCAACAAACTGCTGGCTGGCATCCTCCAGCTCGATCGTCCAGATGTTCTGGGCATACAAACGCCGCGTGTCGATCTTCGTGCAGTGATTGCCGGAATCGTCAGGCCGCTTCCCCTTCGCGCAAAGGTGCCCGTCGAACAGCAGCACATTGGAGTTGCCATTATTCCGCAGCTCCAGCGTCTGCCCGTTTCGAACCGCTTTTATCTCATTACGCGCGCCGCCAGGGCGCGACGTTACCAGCACTTCATAAGCTGCGAGAAGCTTGATCAGCATCGAGCGCTCTTCCTCCACACCGGAAAAGCTCAGTTCACCGACTTTAGGTTCGACACGGATGCGGTAGATACGGTCCCGGTTCTGCAACTCGTCCAGGCGGATAACGCGAAGCGAGCGGGATTGGCCAGGCTCCAGGATCACGCGATTGGGTGTCACCAGAAGACCAAGCTCTGCCGGGTCCACATATGTTCGACGCTCTTCTTGCTCCGTTCCCGGATTTATAATCTCAAAGACGTCTACATTGATGTAGTATCGGTCGCTGCTTTCATTGGCGATCAGAAGATCGCCGCGCGTCGCAGCGGAATTCTCAAAATCAATCCACAGTTTATCGATTGCAAGCTGCGCACTCGCCGGATGGCTGAGAAGCAGACCTGCCAAAAATACACAAAAAAATGCGCGAACAAACCAGCGCACATATCCACCCAAATTGGTAACCTATATTGACTACCAGAATTAATAGGCTGTTAACCGCGCCGTCAACCGCCAAGATGCGACGGATTTGTGAAACGCGTTTCGTTATTCAGTCGATATTGTGATCAATGCTGTAGAGTTTGCAGTGATTTGAGCATTCTGATCGGTATTTATTGAGTAGGTCTGGCGGGTGAATTTAGCTGTTGATGTCCGGTCCTGCTCTCGCACGGAGACAATGCTGGCGGTGGTGCTCTGCTCGATACGCGCAACCGCCTCGCTGTCAGAGCGGCTGTAGAGGACCAGCTCCCCGGCAGCTGCGCCCGGAAGGGTCGCCGGCATTCCCAGCATGACAAAGGGCTCCGAACCGGTCGTGCCGAAGGTGCTGACGGCGTTTTCAGTCTGCGCTGCCCGCAATGCGGAGAAATCGGGAATGGAGACCCGCACGCCAACCGATCCGGAAGCCGATTGGGCATGAGCGCTCAGAGTCAGTGCCCCCGTGAGAGTGGCCAGCAGTGGCAAAATACAGGGTCGCATGGGGAACTACCTTCAATCGAGGCGTCACTCGCCGGATATTCCATCCAGACTTGCACAATTGGCCTAATTAATGGTTATCCAAGCCGTGTAATATGATCTTAAAATTCCGATCACATCGATCGCTCACCATCATAGGTTGCGGCATGCCGCTCCGTTTAATTCCGTGACGCATCACCTCCCCCGCTATCGTTGAGCGCCCAGCGCGCAGCCAGCAGCGCGGGCGCGTCGCGCCGATTGTCTGCATCGGCGGCTCCGCGTATCTGAAGCGCGGCGCCCCATCCTCCCCCCCGCCCAAAGTGATTTCTCCCGCCTGATGACACCGCCAGCTGCCTCTCCCGGAAACACCCGCCTGCGCGCCGGGCTGCTGGCCGCGCTCCTTGCGCTGTCGGCCGCCGGGTGCAGCCATTGGCCCGGAGAACAGACGCAGCCCTGCGATTTCCGCGATGCCCGTCCCGACAACACGGTGTCGGATGACGGCTCGGTGCACACAACCCAGCTCTCCGTCCTCATCTACAATGTGGAAGGCCTCCCCTGGCCGGCGCGGCGCAATCGCGGCCCCTCGCTCGACAAGATCGGCGAGGAGCTGGCACGGATGCGCCAGGCCGGAACGGCGCCCGATGTGGTCCTAGTTCAGGAGGCCTTCACGCCCCGCGCCGCGCGGATCGGCGCAGCCGCCGCCTACCCCAACCGCGTTCGCGGGCCGTCCCGGTCAGACGTGCCGGAAACGGGACTGGTCGATCAGGCCCATATCGATGCCCGCCGGTTCCGGAAGGGAGAGCGCTCCGGCAAGCTTCTCGGATCGGGGCTCTATGTCTTCAGCGACCTTCCGGTGATCGGGGTGTATCGCCGGGGCTTTTCGCGTCATGCCTGCGCCGGCCTCGATTGCCTCTCGGCCAAGGGCGCCATGCTGGTCCGCATCGCCCTTCCCGGCGTGCCCACCCCGGTCGACCTGATGACCGTCCACATGAACGCGCAGGGCTCCGCGCGCGTCCGCGAAGCGCGCACCCTGGCGGCTCATCGCTATCAGACCCTTGAAAGCGCGCACTTCCTGCTGGAGACCCGCGATCCGGCCAATCCACTGATCCTGGGCGGCGATTTCAACATGCGCCGGTCGCCGGACCGCCTGGACCATTTCGACCAGCACAAGCCTTACATGATCGTGCATCGCTGGTGCACGGATCCGGCCAATGCCTGCGATGTCCGGATGTCATGGGATGGCGACGAACCCTGGCTCGATACCCAGGATCTCCAGGCCTTCGACGATGGCGAAGTCGTCTCCCTCCGGCCGGAGCGCGTCGAAGCGGTTTTCGACGGGCCCGAAACCGGCGGCAGGCTGTCCGACCATGACGGTTATCTGGTCACCTACACGCTCAGCTGGCCCGCAGCGGCGCCTGCCCTGCGAACCTGTCTGCGCTAGCCGCGCCCGGGCGGGCACTGGCTGCGGGCATTGCATCTCAGCCCGCAGACTGATCCTGCTTCCATATCCAGATCAGCAGGAGGAGGCCGGTGATGATGCCAATGGCTAAGCCCGAGAGCATCCACGGATTGATAAACCACTGCGCGCCCCATCTGAACTCTCCGCTCATGATGTTTGCCCACCCTCTGAAATGCTGTGTCGAAGCGACCGTCAGGCCGAACACCGCAAAGACGGCGGACAGATAGCGCACCAGCCAGTGCGCTGGATTGGGCAACATGAGCAACATGCCGAGCAGGCCGATAACGGTGCGCTGGCTCCGGCAGAACGGGCATTCATAGACGAAGCCCATAAGGTCGACCGTCCATGTCAGGATTGCGATGGCGATCGCCACACCCCCGACGATCCTGCGATGACGCAGCAATACTTCCGGTAATCTGTCGAACACGCTCAACCCCTCGCAACCACGGCCCGCCCCCGAGGATCTTCAAATACGCTGCTTTGTGCAGGTCGCGCCAGACCCGCGATCAGCGCGTCAGCGCTTCGAGGATTGCCGCAAGCGCCTGCTTCGCCTTGGCCCGCATTTCATCGTCGGTCGCATCCTGGATAGGATGCGGGACAAGAACATACCTGGCG
>JBKBRT010000151.1:0-7489 GCA_046291585.1 Hyphomonas sp. | reverse complement strand
CAGTCCGCTGATCCGCGTCGCCCCACCCGTAACCGGATCTGTCCCGGCCTGACCGGATTTGTCACCCTTCTGACCGGAAATGGCCGGATGGTGGCCGAAAAAGACACGGCGCAGGACAGCTTTCGCCCTCCCGCGCCGCGCTGGGCCGCTGGTTGGAGCCAGAGCTAGTCAGCCCAGCCGCCACCCATGGCCATGAAGACATTGATCTCGGCGCTGGCCCTGGCCGCCTCGGACTGGACGAGCGCGGTGCGGGTTTCGATGAAGGTGCGCTCTGCATCGAGGACGCTGAGGAAGTTGGCCGAGCCGAGCCGGTAGCGGGTGCGGGCAAGTTCGGCAGCTTCTTGCGCCGCCGCGGCAGACGCCTCCAGCGCGGCGTAGCGTTCCTTCTCGGCGGCGTAGTTGGTGAGGGCGATCTCGGCCTCTTCCAGCGCGGTGAGGAACGTCTCGTCGAAATTGGCGAGGGCGATGTCAACGCCTGCCTCCGCCGATTTCAGGCGGGCGCGGGAGGCGGCAACATTCGGGAAGTTCCAGCTGATCAGCGGGCCGAGGCCGAAGCTGATGCCGTCTTCCCGGAACATGTCACCGGTGCCCCCGATGGAGGCGGTGCTGACCGAGCCGCCGATACGGACGGAGGGGTAGAGATTTGCCGTGGCAATGCCGACGCGGGCGGCAGCCCCCGCTAACTGAAGTTCCGCCTGGCGCACATCAGGCCGGCGCGCAAGCAAGGCTGCGCTTTCCCCGCTGGGGAGGAGCGAGACGAGTTGCGGCATGCTTTCGCACGGGGGGACCGCTTGACTCATCTCTGCGGGGGTCTGTCCAGTCAGACGGGCCAGGCGGAACAAGGCGGCGTCACGTGCAGCGCGCACGGACGGAATATCGGCTTCGGCGCGGCGCAGCGCCGCCTCAGCCTGCACGACATCCAGACGGATGCCGCGGCCCGCATCGAACAGCGTGCGGGTCAGAGACAGCGTCTCCTCCTGCAGGCCGAAATTCGACTGGGCAGTTTCAAGTTGGACATTGCCGGCGCAATAATCGATCCAGGCGCGGGCCGTTTCCCCGGCTACCATCAGCGCGGCAGCCTTGTAGGCGGCCTCGGCGGCGGCGGTATCTTGGCGGGCAGCGTCAATACTGGCACTGACCCGGCCAAAGATATCGACCTCGTAGGCCATTTCGAAACCGAGCGAATAGACATCGTTTTCAAGATCACCCGTCGCAAAGCTCGGATCGCGCGCATACTGAGCGCTGCCGGTGGCCGTGGTGGAAGGCAGCAGGGCCGAACGGGCTTCGGAAAGGCCGGCGCGGACCTGTTCCAGATTTGCCGCAGCCCCGGCAAGGGAGCGGTTATTGGTGAGGGCCTGCGTCACGAGGCCGTCAAGCGGCGCGCTCTGATAGAGGCGCCACCAGTCTTTGGGCACGGGCTTGGCGGCGACACCGGCCGCCTCCGCCGATACCAGCGCGCCTTCCAGGCGCGGGGCGACGGTGCTGTCCGGGGCGGCAGGCGCCGTAGCGCAGGCGCTGAGGGTAAGGGCCGCAATGGCTGTGAGCGTGGGGAGCTTGAGATGTATCATGCCTGGCCTCCTTCGACCGGCGTGGATGTGTGATCGTCATGGCTGCGGTTTGATCCGGGGAGAACTTTCGAGATCATCCGCCCAATGACATAAAATGCAGGCGTGAAGATAAGACCGAACAGCGTGACCCCGATCATGCCGGAGAACACGGTGATACCCAGCGACTGGCGCATCTCTGCCCCTGCCCCGGTGGCGAATGCCAGCGGCATGACCCCGAAGATGAAGGCGAAGGATGTCATCAGAATGGGACGCAGACGCATCCGGGCACCGGAAACCGCGGCTTCACGCGGCGTGACGCCGTGGTTTTCTTCCTGCTGCTTGGCAAATTCGACCAGAAGGATCGCGTTCTTGGCCGCCAGCGCCACCAGAACGATGAGGCCGACCTGGGCGAGAATGTCATTGGACATGCCGGCTATGTTGATGCCGATGGTCGCTGCGAGGATACACATCGGAACGATGAAGATAACCGCGAAGGGCAGCGTGAACGCTTCATACTGCGCCGCCAGCACGAGGAAGACAAAGATGACGGCCATGCCGAAGACCATCACGATGGAATTGCCGGCAGCTTTCTCCTGATAGGCCATCTCGGTCCACTCATAGCTGACTCCCTCGGGCAGAACCTGCGCCGCGATCTCTTCCATCGCTTTGAGGGATTCGCCGGTGGAGACGCCGGCCGGTGTCTGGCCGTTGAGTTCGATGGACGGGAAGATGTTGTGGCGCACCATGCGGACCGGGCCGGAACCGTCGATGATCTGGGCCACGGCCGAGATCGGCACCATTTCACCGGTGGATGAGCGCACCTGGAACTGGCCGATACTGCCGGCCGTTTCCCGGAACGGAGCATCTGCCTGGGCGGTGACGCGGAACGTTCGCCCAACGAAGTTGAAGTCGTTCACGTAGGTGGAGCCCAGATTGGTGCCCAGCGTTGCGTAGACATCTGCCGGTTCGACCCCGAGGAGCTGGGCACGGTCACGGTCGACCTCCACCCGTACGGTGGGGGAGTTGGTATCGAAGGTCGTGTAGACGCTGGTGACGCGCGGATCCTGCGCGGCGGCGCCCATCATCGCATAGGTTGCCTGCTGGAGCGCTTGGGTTCCGACGCCGGAACGGTCCTGGATCATCATCTTGAAGCCACCGCCCTGGCCCAAACCCTGTACCGCCGGCGGGGCGATGATGAAGGCATTGCCTTCGGGAAGCGCAGCCATGAAATGGGCGGTAAGACGCTGGGAAATGGCAACGGCGGAGAGATCTTCGCGGCCCTTGCGGTCTTCAAAGTCTGCCAGGCGGATGAACATGGTGCCCGCATTAGAGGCCGAGGAGAAGCTCGAGCCATCCATACCGACCATGGCGGCGACGCCCTGGATGCCTTCCGTTGCGCGGAGCTCGTCAACGATGCGCAGCATCACGGTATTGGTACGCTCCAGCGACGCGCCGGCCGGCAGCTGGACAACGCCGATCAGGAAGCCCTGATCCTGCTCCGGGATGAAGCCCGTGGGCGTGGCCGACAGGCGCCAGCCGGTGGTGGCCAGCAGCGCCGCATAGACGATCATGACAATCACCAGCATACGGACGAGTTTCGATACGAGCGACCCATATGCGTTCGACAGCCAGTCAAAGCCGCTGTTGAAGGCGTTTCCTGCAAAGCGCAGCGGGGCGAGGATGGGGCTGCCCTTCCTGTGGCCGTTCTCCTGATGCGGCTTCAGAAGCAGCGCGCAGAGGGCGGGCGAGAGGGTAAGCGACACCAGCAGCGAGATCACAGCCGCCGAGGCGATGGCAACCGCGAACTGCTCATAGAAGATGCCGGGAATGCCGCCCATGAACAGGGTGGGCACGAACACCGATACCAGCACAAGGTTCATAGCAATCAGCGCGCCGCCCACCTCGTTCATCGAGGAGAGGGCCGCCTGCATGGGGCTTTTGCCTTCGCGTATCGAGCGCTCGACATTCTCCACCACGACGATGGCATCATCCACCACGATGCCCACGGCCAGCACCAGCGCGAACAGCGACAGCGAGTTGATCGAGTAGCCAAGGGCCAGCTGCACGGCGAAAACGCCGATGATGGAGACCGGGATCGCGAGGATCGGGATCAGGGCGGCGCGCCAGGTTTGCAGGAAAACGAGGATAACGATCATCACAAGGAAGACCGCTTCGATGAGAGCATGCTCCACCGCCGAGACAGAGGCCTCAACGAACTCTGTCGGGTTGTAAGGGATCATGTATTCAAGGCCTGCAGGGAACTCCTGGCTGGCCAGTTCCATCTCTGCCAAAACCTGCTCGGCCGTATCCAGAGCGTTGGAGCCGGGAAGCTGGGAGACGGCAAGGCCGAGGCCGGGCTGGCCATCGAAATAGGAGCGCATCAGATAGGTTTCAGCGCCGATGTCGACACGAGCCACATCGCGCAGGCGGACGACAGAGCCATCCCCATCCCGGCGGATGACGACATCCCCGAATTCATCCGGCTCGATCAGACGGCCGCTGACCTGAACCGGGATCTGGAACTCGGGAGCGCCCGTCTCGGCAAAGGGTGGCTGGCCGAGTGTGCCGCCAGCGGCCTGGATATTCTGGGAACGCAGAGCGGCGACGATATCACTGGAGGTGAGGTTCAGCGCGGCGGCCCGTTCCGGATTGATCCAGACACGCATGGAATAATTGCCGCCGCCGAACACCTCGATGCCGCCGACCCCATTGATCCTCAGCAACCGGTCCTTGATCGTGGAGGCTGCGTAGTTGGCCACATAATTCTGATCAAGCTGACCGCCCGGCGAGACGAGTGCAACAAGCAGAAGGAAACCCGACGCCTGCTGATTCACTGAAACACCGGTCTGGCGCACCTGTTCGGGGAGACGCGGCTCTGCGCGTGAAACGCGGTTCTGGACCTGAACTTGAGCGGTATCGAGATCGGTTCCCGGCTCGAAGGTAATGGTCAGCATGACCATGCCATCGGCCGTGGATGAGGAGGTCATGTAGATCATGCCCTCCACGCCGTTGATTTCCTGCTCCAGCGGCGCGGCGACCTGGTTGGCTACGTCCTCAGCAGACGCGCCGGGATAGGACGCGCTGACGACGACTGTGGGCGGGGCAATTTCGGGATATTGAGCCAGCGGCAGCTGCGGGAACGCGAAGGCGCCTAGCAGGGTGATCACGACCGAGATAACGGCCGCAAAAATGGGCCGCTTGATGAAAAAATGGGACAGGCGCATGGGTTCGTCTCTCTGGGAGGAAGAGAATGGAATGGGCTGGCAGCCGGCGGGTCGCCGCGTGTCAGTTCGTGATACGGCGGGCAGTCATGGCCGGACGACTCTGAACGGTGACCGGGCCTTCGGCGGCAGTTTCATAGTCAAGCTGCACGGAAACGGGGTTCACCGTCGCGCCTGGACGGGCGCGCAGCAGGCCGTTGACGATCACCCGATCGTTCGCCTGAATCCCTCCGGTAATGACCTGCATGTTCCCGCTGAGCGGACCCAGCTCGACCGGGGCGGCCTCCACTTCGTTGCGCTCATTGACGAGGAACAGGGTGCGGCGTGTGCCGTCGGTCTGGACTGCCGTTTGTGGCACCATCAGCGCTTGATACGGCGCAGAGCCATTGATGCGCACTTCGCCGGTCATGCCGGGGCGGATGAGGCCGTCTTGATTGTCGATCAGAGCGCGCACGCGGATCGAGCCGGTGGTATCGCCCATGCGGTTGTCCGCGAAAACGACCTGCCCCGAACGGGTGAAGGACGTTTCGTCCTGCAGGCGGGCTTCGGCCTTGACCGCGCCTTCGGACTGTTCGGCCCGCATGTAGCGCAGATAGTCGGCTTCGGAGACGTTGAAGGTGAAGTAGAGTTCTTCGTCCCGCACCAGGGTGGTGAGGATGTCCCCCGAGGAATTACCGCCGGCAACAAGGTTTCCGGGGTCGACATTGCGAGCCGAGACGCGGCCATCAATCGGGGCGGTGACGCGCGTGAAGCTGAGATCGAGGCGGGCAGCGTCCACCCCGGCTTCGGCAGCGGCCACGGCGGCCGACGCGCTGGCAAGGCGGGTGGTGTTCTGTTCGAGTTCCTCGACCGAAACGGCGCCGGACTTGCTCAGCAGCTCAGAGCGCTCAAGATCCGATTGAGCTTGCGAGAGCTCCGCTTTCGCCTGGGCCAACTGGGCTTCGGCCTGGGCGAGTGTTGCGCGGAAAGGACGATCATCGAGCGTGAACAGAAGGTCGCCGGCCTTGACGCGGGCGCCATCCTCGAAGGTGACGGATTTCACATAGCCGCTGACCCGGGCACGTACTTCTACGCGTTCAACCGCTTCAAAGCGGCCGGTATATCCGTTCCAGTCAGAGACCTGGGAAGAGAGGGGAATGGCGACTTCGACCTGGGACGGGGGAGGACCGCCCTGCTCCTGGGCCTGCGGCGCGCCGCAAGCTCCCAGAACAATCGCCGTTGCCAGAATGGAAACGCTTGCAAAATTGCGCGAACGCATTAGTTTTTCCTTCATAATCAAGGCGGAGCGGTGGAACAACGCCTTTAAGTCATCAGCCGTTGACCGCATGTGACGTCGGGAGAACCATAAGTCAACAGGTGATGACATTTTAATTTTTATGGGGTAGGAATACGCATGAGATGTAATCAGCCGATCCGGCGGAGAGATGCTGCCGCGACCAAATCCGCCATTCTGTGTGCGGCGCGAACCCTGTTTGCGCGTGACAGTTATGAGAATGTCGGTATCCGCGAGATTGCTTCCCTTGCCGGCGCCGATGCGGCGCTGGTGTCACGCTATTTCGGATCGAAGGAGGAGCTGTTCACCGCTGTGCTCGGCTCCGGCGAACGCGGGGTGGATGTGATCGGCAGCGAGCTTGACGGTCTGCCCGAGCGGGTTGGCGAGCTGATGTTCGATCCGGAAGATGAGGGAAAGCCCATGGAGGACATCCTCATCATGCTGCATTCGGGCAATTCTCCGATAGCCGGTCCGATCGTGCGCGCTTCCATCGATGAGCGGTTTCACGTTCCCTTCGCCGAAGTGATCGGCGGGGACCATGCCAAGGAGCGGTCACAGCTTTTCGGCTCGGTGCTGCTCGGCATGTCAATCAGCCAGCATATCTCTGGCGACATCACCGAGTGTCCGGAAATACGCGAGAAGCTGAAACAGCGGTTGACCGAGATCATCCGGATGGCCATCGCGCCTCTCTGAGCTCACCCAATTCCGGGGCTTGCGGCGCGCAGGCCGGGCAATTCGGAAGTAAAACTCGCGCCTCGGCAAAGTTGGAGCTGAAGCGCGCGTCAGGCTGCCTCCCCTGCCCTAACCTCTCCGGCGAAGAAAAAGGGCGGCCCTTGCGCGCCGCCCTTCTGTATTCTCAGTCTCCTGATGGATCAGGCGAGATCGAACCGGTCTGCGTCCATGACCTTGGCCCAGGCGGCAACGAAGTCCTTCACGAACTTCTCCTTTGCGTCATCCTGGGCGTAGATTTCCGCATAGGCACGCAGGATCGAGTTGGACCCAAAGACGAGGTCTGCGCGGGTAGCGGTCCACTTCACAGCGCCGGTCTTGCGGTCCGTGATGTCATAGGCGTTGGTGCCCCGCGGCACCCATTTATAGCTCATGTCGGTCAGGTTGACGAAGAAGTCGTTCGTCAGGGCGCCGACATTGTCCGTGAACACACCGTGCTTGCTGCCGCCATGGTTGGTGCCAAGCACACGCATGCCGCCGAGCAGAACGGTCATCTCAGGGCCGGTGAGGCCGAGAAGCTGAGCGCGGTCCAGAAGCAGTTCTTCCGGCTTCACGACATAGTCGTCCTTCATCCAGTTGCGGAAACCGTCTGCGAAGAGCTCCAGATAGTCGAAGGAGGCGGCATCGGTCATCTCCGCCGTCGCGTCGCCGCGCCCCGGTGAGAAGGGTACGCTGACCGCGACCCCTGCGGCTTTGGCGGCTTTCTCGATGCCGACATT
>JBKBRT010000150.1:0-7507 GCA_046291585.1 Hyphomonas sp. | reverse complement strand
AAACCCCGCCCGGAGCAAGACCAAGTAGGGGGCACATATGGGCTGTCCGCCGCCCGTGCCCCGGGTGCGTCGCGCCGAGGCGTTCAGCAATGAACGCCCCAGAGGAATGGCTGCCAGATCCCGCAAGGGACGAACAGAACCCGGCTTATTGGCCATCTGGTCTAATTTTCTCTATTCCCGGGCGCGCCGCGCGCGCGTTGACGGATATATCCCCGGGTGGGATGTAGGAAACCGGGGGGCGCGCCGATTCTGGCGTCAGATGGAGAGATTGTCCAATGCCGAGGCCAGCAGGCGCCCGCAATCACGACTTTGACGCCAAACGCGCCGCGCTGCTCGATGCGCTGACCGATTTTGCCCTCTCGGCCGATCTGCGCCGCCCCTCGCTGCGCCAGTTCGCCCAGGCCATGAATGCGTCCGAGCCGACCCTGCGCCACTATTTCGGAGACCGTCAGGGCCTCATCCTCGAAATCCTCGAGAATATCGGCCGCAAGGGCGCGCCCCTCTGGGCCGTTGTCGCCCTGCCTTCGGCCAATCCCGCCACGGCGTTCGAGGAATATTTCCGCGTCTCCGAAGCGGGCATGCGGCTCGGCGGCTTCATCCGGGCCCACGCCTTCGGCCTGATCGAAGGCCTCGCCGATGAAGCCATCGGAAAAGCCTATCTGGAAAAGGTGCTGGAACCCGCCCTCAACGCCGTCTCCGACAAGCTGCGCGCCACTCCCGGCGCCCCGCAGGACGAAACCGCCCTGCGCGCCGCCGCCTTGGCCGCCCTCGCCCCGCTGCTCGTCATGAGCCTCCACCAGGAACTACTGGGCGGCGCCACCTCCGCCCCCATAGATTTCGGCAAAGTCATCAGCACACTGCAAGGCTGGCTCAGCAAGGCGCTGACGCCGTAAAGCGCGTTGCCCGGCCTAACGCGTCAACACCCCGCGCACGCCCTCAATCTCCGCCTCGGTCGTTGCCCAGGAACAGACAAACCGGCTCGATCCGCCCGGCCAGTTTGCGTAGAACCGTGCATCAGCGTCCTGCAGCGCCTTCACCGCCCGCGCGTCCAGCAGCGCAAAAACCTCATTACCCTGAACATCCCAGGCAAGCTCAAACCCCGCCTGCGTAAACACGTCCGCCAGCTGCGCCGCCATCGCATTGGCATGGGCCGCCAGCTGCAGCCACAGCCCGCCCTCCAGCATCGCCTCGGCCTGCGCCGCCAGAAAGCGCATCTTCGGCGGCATATGGCCCGAGCGTTTGGCCCGCGCGCGCAGCTCTCCGGCCTTTGCCCTGGCCGCGCCAAACAGCAGGATGATTTCGCATCCCGCCGCGCCGGTCTTGGTCAGGCCAAAGGTCAGCACATTCACCCCCGCCTTCCAGCTCAGTTCAGCGGGTGTGGCCCCGGTATGCCCCAGCGCATTGCCAAACCGCGCCCCGTCCATATGCACCGCCAGCCCCGCGCCCTTGGCGAGCTTTGCAAACGCTGCCACTTCGTCCGGGCTGTAGGCCATGCCGCATTCGGTCAGGTTCGTCAGCGAGAGAACCGCCGGAGGCGTGCCATGCACAAAGCCGGGGTCCACCTGCCCCAGATGCTCGGCCAGCGCCTTATAATCAATCTTCGCACCCACGCCCGGCAGCAGGGCGAGCCTGCCCCCGCCAGTGAAGAACTCCACTGCCCCGCGCTCATCCATCTGGATATGCGCTTCCTGGTGGCAGAGGATCGAATGGGTCGGCGGGCAGAAACAGGATAGCGCCAAAGCGTTCGACGCTGTGCCCGACGCCGTCATCCAGAAGTCAAAGTCCTCGGTTTCAAACACCTGCGCCAGCCGGCCGCGCAGCCGCGCCGTCGCTTCATCCCCGCCATAGCTCGCCTGCGCTCCGCTATTGGCGCGCGCCATTGCCTCCAGCACAGAAGGATGCGCCGGGGCGGCCGTGTCAGAAGCAAAGTTCATCGCGCGTCCTTCAGATCTGGGTGTCAGGGGTCTGCCACATCAGATGCTGCCCGCCATCCGAGGCAATCATCTGGCCGGTCACGCTGGACGCAGAGACCAGATAGCGCAGCGCATTCACAATCTCGTCGGGCGAGCTTCCCTCCCCGGTCAGCGTCGCGGCGCGCTCGGCGGCAAACTGCTCGGGGCTCTGATGCACGCTCGCCAGCGTCGGTCCCGGCGCAATGGCGTTAACGCGCACCTGCGGCGCCAGCCCCTGCGCCAGCATCCGCGTCGCCTGCCACAGCGCCGCCTTGGACAGGGTATAGGTGAAGAACAGCGGATTGATCTTGAGCACCTTCTGGTCGATCAGGTTGACCACGAGGCCGCGCTCCCCTGCGGGCAGGTTTGCGGCAAGTTGCTGGGCCAGATGCACCGGCGCGCGCAGGTTGGGCTCGAAATGGTGGTCCCAGTCGTCGCGTGTGTGACCGATCGTGCTGTCGCCGGTAAATGTGGAGGCGGAATTGACCAGAAGTGTCACCGGCGTGGCCAGAAGTGTCCGGGTTTGTCCCAGAAGTGTCCGCCGTTGGCCCTCGTCTGACAGGTCACAGCCGATGATTTCGGCGCGCCCGCCGCGCCCGCGAATGCTGGCCGCTGTTTCCTCGGCGCCCTCGGCTGAGCCCCGATAATGCACCGCCACAGCCCATCCATCGGCGCCCAGCGCGTCCGCCATGGCCCGGCCGAGACGTCCGCCCGCCCCCGTCACCAGCGCGCCCCTGGGGGTCATCCCGTCACCATCTGCGCCAGCGCCATCAGGTTCGTGCCCATCACAAGCCCATAGATATACGCCGCATAAATCAGCAGCAGCAGCACACCCAGCAGCCGGCCCATCCGCACTTTCAGCAATATGAGCACCGCAAACAGTGTCGCCGTTATCCCCATGACCCAATGATCATATTGCAGGAACAGCGGGGCCACCTCGAACGGCCCGAAGAGGGCCACAAGCCCGCCGGCGCCCAGAATGTTGAAGACGTTGGAGCCCAGGATATTGCCCACCACCACATCGCCCCGCTGGCGGAATGCCGCCGCCAGACCCGCGCCGATTTCCGGCAGCGATGTCCCCAGCGCCAGAATGGTCAGGCCAATCCACTCATCGGGAATCCCCAATTCCCGCGCCACACCCTCACCGCCCGTGATGATCATGCGTGAGGCGTAGAGAAGGCCCGCGATGCCCAGTGGCACATAGAGAATCGCCCGCCAGACCGGGGGATTGAGCGTGACAGCGCCGGCATGATAGGAGCCCCGCCCTGCGATCTCGTCATGGCGCGCTGCAAAGATCGAATAGCCGGTATAGCCCACCAGCACGCACAGGAAGCAGATGCCGATCAAGGGATCGAGCGGCATGATCGCCGTCATCCCGATCCAGATGGCGGTGGCAAGCAGCAGCATGAACAATGCCCGGCCCTGCCCGGCGCCGCCGTTACGGTAAGGGAAAAACAGCGCGGGGATCGCGACGACCATAAGGATGTTGGCGATGTTGGAGCCGACAATGTTGCCGATCGCCAGGCCCGGATTACCCGTCAGCGCCGCATTGGCGGAGATGAACATCTCCGGCGCCGACGTGCCAAACCCTACAATGAAAACGCCGGCAACCAGGGGCGAAACGCCCATCGCACGGCCCAGGCCCAACGCGCCCCGCACCAGCAGGTCACCCGCGAGGGCCATGAGAAGCAGGCCGCCGAAAAGGGAAATGAGCAGGATGGGTTCGGGCACCGCCTGCTCCCTTTAAGGTTAGTCCAGACGCTTGAACTCTATGAGATTCAGGATGCCGAACACAATAACAATAGCGGCAATCGCGATCAGGGAAGGATGGATCATATCTCTGCCTCAGCCCGTCAGAAGGTCAATTTCCGCAGTCCTTAGCGCGCGTTGGCGCCCTTGGCGAGCCAATTCGGCATCATTTCTGTAATGTTTGACCCGCCCCTGACGCTGCGTCACGGGGCTAACCCACCCCAAACATTGGGGAATTCCCCTATTTCCGGATCTCGATCGAGACGAACTGATCGAACCAGCCCCCGGTGTCGCCCCGCCGTTTTACGCGGATCAGGATCGGCTGATTGGGGGTCTGCATAGCCGTGTCGAGGCGTTTGATCACATCAGAAACCGCGCTGATCGACTGGAAGTTGACTTCCACGATCACATCGCCCCGGCGCAGCTTGTTGTAGGCCCGCCCGCGCGTGCTGACGCCGGTAACCGCCACGCCGGTCATGTCGCGGGGCGCGCCAAAGCGGCGGCGGATATCATCGTCAAGTGCCACAAGATCGGCGCCCAGATCATTGGCCATGCCGACGGCTTCGGCCGGTGCGGCCGCCGCGGGAGTATCCTCATCGGGTAACTGACCCAGCGTGACGGAGACGTCCCGCGGGCGGCCATCCCTGACAATGTTCAGGGTGACGGCCTTGCCAATGGGTTTTTCGGAAAGCTGACGGGTCATGTCGCGGACGCCTGTCACCGCGCGCCCGTCTATGGACAGGATCAGGTCGCCCACCTCCAGCTTTGCCTTGGCGGCGGGGCTGTCATCGGTGATGCGGGTGACGATGGCGCCGGCCGCCCCCTGGGCCCGGTAGGCCTTGATCAGGGATTCGTCCGCATCCTGTACATTCACGCCGAGCCAGGGACGGTGCACCCGGCCCTCCTTGATCAGCTGGGCCGAGATGCGCTTCACCGTGTTGGACGGCACCGAAAAGCCAAGGCCGATAGAGCCGCCGGTCTGGGAAATGATCGCGGTGTTCACACCCACAACCTGACCACTCAGATTGAACAGCGGGCCGCCGGAATTGCCCTGGTTGATGGCCGCGTCCGTCTGGATGAAATTGTCAGAGCGCCCCGTATTGAGATCCCGGCCCGTGGCAGAGATGATGCCGGCCGAGACAGACCCGCCAAATCCGAGCGGATTGCCGATCGCAATCACCCAGTCACCCACTTCGGCCTTGTCACTGTCGGCAAGGTCCACAAAGGGCAGCGCCCCGCGCGCGGTGACTTTCAGAACTGCGATGTCCGAATCCCGGTCACGCCCGATGATCTTGGCGTCCAGCGTTCGCCCGTCCGAGAAGGTGACTTCAATCGTGTCCGCTTTGTCGATCACGTGATTGTTAGTAACGATATAGCCATCGGCGCTGATCACGAAGCCGGAGCCGAGCGATCCCTGGCGCTGGAAACCATCATCATTGCGGCCGAAATATTCATTGAACCGTTCAGCCGGCGACCCTTCCGGAAAAGTCGGCAGGCGGCTGGCCACGACCTGCGATGTGGAGATGTTCACCACCGCCGGCATCAGGCGTTTCGACAGCGCGCTGAAGCTCTGCGGCGCTGTCTTGGCATCGGCAGGCGCGGCGGGGCGTGACAGGCTTCCGCCGGTCTGCGCGACGCTGACGGGAGCCATGAGTGCCATCAGGGCGATTACCGCAATGGCGGTCCGGTTCATGGTGGGGAAGACTCCCTTCACGGTCGTTTCTGAGGCGAAAGCCGCGAATGCTGCAGGCCCGCCAGAATTCTTCTTGAATGGTGACTATGGCGCTTTGCCCGCCAGTTGCAACAGCCTCAGGCTGTACGAACTGCAAGCATCAGAAGGCCGAGACCGAGCGCTGCAACCACCAGCCCACCGATCGCAAGATCGCGGGCTGGCATGTTGGAGAGCAGCTGGCCGATGCGGCGCATGTATTCCGGCGCAATGGCGCAGAGCGCGCCCTCCACCAGGAGCCATACGCCGAAACCGGCCAGGGCGAGCGTGATTGCGCTCATGGCGCCGGCTGCGCCGGATTAACGCGGGCCGCCGGCAGCGCGCGCGCTGTCGAAGAACTGATCGCATACCCCGATCGAACCGGGGCTGAGGACCAGCTGCGTCCCTGCCTGGATTGCCTTTTCACACGCCACCAGCGCCCGCTGGAAGCGGAAGAACTCGGCATCCTTGTTGTAAGCGGTCGCGTAGATTTCCGTGGCACGGGCATCGCCTTCACCGCGAACTCTCTCGGCAGCTTCCCGCGCCTGGGCTTCCAGAACAGTCCGCTCGCGCTCGGCCTGGGCGCGTATCAGGCGGGCCCGCTCCTCCCCTTCCGAACGGATGCGCTGAGCTTCCTGAAGACGCGCGGTGCGCATCCGGTTGTAGACACCTTCAGCCACTTCCTGAGGCAGGTCAGCCTGGCGGATACGCACATCGATGATGTCCACGCCGGCATTGGCCAGCTCGGTGTTCACATTGGTGCGGATCTCGCCCATCAGCTCTGCGCGCTGGCCGGAAATGATTTCCGGAACCGGCACATCACCCAGCACCGCGCGGATCGCGGCAACCGTGACCGTATTGATCTGGGTGGCTGCCACGCGCTCGGTCCGGAAGCTCTGATAGTAGCGAAGCGGATCGCTGATCCGCCAACGCACAAAGGCATCGACCTGCAGGCGGCGCTGATCGGACGCGATCACCTGAATGCCCTCGATGTCGAGGCCAAGGTTGCGTTTGTCGAGAATTTCAACCTGCTGATAGATCGGGATCTTCATGTGCAGACCGGCCTGATCCGTACCCGGGGCATTGATGATGCCGACCGGACGACCGACCTCAAGCACGATGGCCTGCTCGGACTGCCGGACAATGAAGAAAACGTTCGAGATGATGACCAGTCCGATGATGGACAGGACAAGGATGAGCCAGCCAAAAGCGCGCATCAGCGTTCTCCTCCAGTATTAGGTTGAGGTTGGGGGCGCGTCCGCTCGATCGGCAGATAGGGCACTGCGCCCGAAGACTGGTCGATCAGCAGCTTGTCGGACCGCTCCAGAACACGTTCCATGGTTTCGAGATACATCCGTTCCCGCGTGACGCGGGGCGCCTTGCGATATTCCTCATAGATCTGGTCGAAACGCGAAGCTTCACCGCTTGCATCCGCAACGATTTGATCGCGGTAAGCTTCAGACTCCTGCTGCAGGCGCGAGGCCGTACCGCGTGCCTGAGGCACGATCTCGTTTGCAAACTGCGCCGCGCGGTTGGTGAGGGTTTCAGCGTCCTGCTCAGCCACGTTCACGTCATTGAACGCTTCAATAACCGGTTGTGGCGGGTCGGCCTTACCGATCTGGACCTGGAGCACCTGAATACCGGCGCGATACTCGTTGAGGAGGCCTTGGGTCTGTTCGGCGACCTGCTGCTGCACACTGTCCCGCTCGGTCGTGATAATGTTCTGGAGGCGCATCTTGCCGACGACCTCACGCATCACAGACTCCGCGACCATGGCCACGGTGGCGTCAGGGTCGCGCACGTTGAGCAGATAGTTTTCAGGGTTTTGCGTATCGACCTTCCAGATGATCGAGAACTGGATATCGACGATATTTTCGTCCTGGGTCAGCATCAGGCTCTCGTCCTGAGTGCGCCCGATGGCCGTTTCATTGCGGGTTTCCACCTGGATAAGGCGGGAACTCTCAAACGGCGCCGGCAAATGGAAGTGCAGGCCCGGACCATAATTGGCCTGCCATTTTCCAAAGCGGAACACCGACGCCTGCTGGGTCGGGTCGACGATCACGATGCTGGTCGACAGCCAGGCCAGAAGGCCGACGCC
>JBKBRT010000149.1:0-7588 GCA_046291585.1 Hyphomonas sp. | reverse complement strand
GGAAGTCTGGCGCAGCTCCGCCCCCTCCAGCCCCGCCCCCGGCAGATAGGTCTCCCCATCTACAATCAACGCCGCGTCATGCTCGGTCAGCCGCAGCACAAAGCCGTCGCCCCGCGCAATCTCCCAGCAGAGACACGTCGTCGTCACGCCGCCATTCAGCCGCGCCGCAAACCCTTCGCTTATCTCCCGCATCGCCTCACCCCAAAATCTCAACCAGCGGCACACGGATCGCCCGCCCCGCGCCAAACCCTTCCAGCGTCACATCCAGCCGGTCGGCGTCAAACCGCACCGGACAATCAAACCGGAACCCCGCTGTCACGATGGCCCCCGGCGCCGGCGCTTCCGCCAGCGTCACAATCCCCGTCGCCGCGTCCACGCTGAACGCGCCCTCGACGCCATTGACCGCCACCCGCACGCTGCCCGCCACCGGCTTCCAGATCCGCCGCGCCCAGCCGCCATACTGCTTCACCAGCGCAAACGCGGCCCGCGCCCCATCGCCCACGCCAATCGCCTGATCCAGTGGCGAAACCTCCGCCCCCGGAACGCCAGACCGGTCGTCCAGCATGTCGCGAAAGCGAAACCCGTGCAGCCGACCGCCCCGCGCCTCAAAGAACGCAATCAGCGCCTGCAACGTCTCCACTCTTGCCGCCGCGCTACCGATATCCCAGCGCCGCCGCGATCCCGCCCACGCGGCATTGCGCGCCTCCTGCCCTCCGCGAAGCGTCACCGTCTCCACCCGCCGCTCCGGCCCGCCCGACGCGGCGAGCGCCAACGGCACAGGCAGGCTCACCTCATGAAACAGTGCCAGACTCATAAGAATCGCCCTCCCGCCTGAACCATCCGCGCCAGCAGCGAAGACACCCCCGCCGTATTCCCCGCCACCGCGCCTTCATCCGCCCCCGGCGCAAAATTGAAGGTCGCATTGACGCCCCCGCCACCACCCTGCCCGCGCAGGATCACGGCCTCCGCCGCCACCCGTGCCAGCTCCCGCAGAATGCCGTCAGCCATCTGCCGGAAGTCCAGCTCCCCCGTCCGCGCCGCCCGGCTCAGTGCCGCCTCAATCTGCTGCCCCGCCCCGTCAAACGCCGCGCCCAGTGCCTCGGCGGCCTCCCGCCCCGGCCCGTCACTCAAACTGCGTAACGCGTCACCTGCCGCGCCCAGCTCCCGCTCAAACTCATTCATCTCCGCTCTCCCGTATCCGGATAATCCGCCATCATCGCCGCCAGCTCCCCGCGCGAAGGCGCCTCTCCGCCCCGGTTCAGCCACCGCCATTCCCGCACGCTCAGGCGCCAGAACGCCTCAGGACCAATCCCCAGCGCCAGAGCCGCCCGCATCATCTCGCCCCAGGGCAGCATCAGCCCGAGAGCCCCACCCGGAACGCTTCGGCCACCGCCCGCGCCGCCGCGCCCGGCGAAACATCCGCCGCGCCGATCTGCTCCGCCTCCGCCGCCTCGCCCCCGCCCCGCAGCAACGCCGCAATCACGATCACCAGATCAGCGGCAGACAGTGCCCGCATCCGCGCTTCCAGCTCCGCCATCGTCCGGCAGGCAAGCGCGCTCTCTATTTCCGCCAGCGCCCCCAGCGTAAGGCACACCCGCCGCGTCCGTCCGCCCACGGTCAGTGTCGTTTCCCCCCGCGCCGCGTTCATGGCGTTGCCTCAAAGGTGAGCGCTCCGGCGCTTTCCAGCGTCACGGAAAACTCCGCCTCCCCCTCATGCGTCCCGCTCCAGGAAAGCTGCGTGATCTGGAACGCGCCCTCCAGCACGCCAAAATGCGGCAGCACCAGCTGCCAGCCCGGCGCCTCCCCGCCAAAGAACACCGCCCGCATCCGCGCGTCAGAGGCTGCGTCTCGAAACACGCCCCGCCCGGTCACGCGCGCCGTCTTCGTCCCCGCCCCGGCGATCAGCTCGCGCCAGGCATCGGGCGAATCCATCCCCGTCGCGTCCACCATCCCGGCGGAAAGTTCGATCCGGCTCGCCCGCACACCCGCCACGGTCACAAACGCCCCGGCGCCATCGCTGATCTTCAGCAGAATATCCCTGCCCCTCTGGCCCGCCATTATGCAGCCTCCTCTTCTGAAATGATCCGGAAACGGATAACCCCGCGAAACGCTCGCCGGTCGAATTGGCGCATCACGTCGGAATAGGTGGTGTAGGCGAGCACGATATGCCGCCCCGCCCCGCTCCAGTCGGCGCCGTCAAAAGCGCGTCGCAGCGCCGCCAGCGCCGCCTTCGCGTCGCGCAAGCCGCCATGACGCGAGACCACCGCCAGCGAGATCCCGTGCTCGCTCGCCTCGCCCCCGCTCGCGCCGATAGGCCGGCAGTCATGCCGCTCCAGCCGCGCATAGGGAAAGGCCGGCGCCTCGGTCTCGTCATCATAAACCCGCGCATTGGCGCCAAATATCGCCTGCACGCCCGCGTCCGCGCGCAGCGCCGCCATCAGCGCGGCCTGCACGGCCACCTCCCCGCTCATATCGCCCACTCCCGCCGCGCGTCCAAGATCGCCTGCACGTCTTCCGGCACGCCCGAAAGCGGTCGCTCGGAGCCCCGCAGATAGGCCGCCTGCACAAAAAGTTTCACCGCATGCTGAAGATCCTCAGGCACGTCTTCCGGCGCGCCAAAGCCCGCCTCGAACACCACCTCCACGCGCCCACCCGGCATCATCCCCGGCGCAGCTTCGCCCGCCTTCAGGCGCAGCTTCCCGCCGCAGATCTCAAACCGCCCGGTCAGCGCCTCTTCCGTGCCTGCTCCGTCAAACCGCGCCACAGAGACCAGCGCCCCCGCCGGCCCGGGCCGCAACCGCGCCCCGCCCGTGGCAATCGCCCAGGGCCAGCGCCGCCAGGTGCGTTTCAGTGTCCGCGACACCAGCGCCAGCCCGCTCGCCGCCTCAATCTGCGCCCGCGCCGAGGCGATCAGCCCGGCCACCAGCCCATCCTCCGCGTCCGTTCCCAGCCGCAGAAAGTCCTTCGCCGCATCAAGAGACAAAGCCTCTCCTGCTGGCGGTGTTATCACCGTCAGTTCCGACATCTGATTATTCCCTGGATAAAGATAAAAGCGGGCCGCCCGCGCCCTCGCAGGCGGCCCGAAGACGCGCTTAGATCAGCGCCTGAAGTTTGGTGATCACCTGCCCGCCCATCGGCAGGCCGACCTGTTTGAGCAGCTCATTATCGATGCTGCTCGCCGTGCCCTTGACCAGCGCCGCCACAGCCTCGGCGGCCTTGGTGGTGAACTCCTCCTGCTGCGGCTTGGTCAGCAGCGCCGCCTGGCGAATGATCGCCACAATCACAGATTCAAACATTTCCATTTCTCCTTGGTTAGAAAACTACGCCTCGGGTGCGCGCCCACACGAGCAACGCGAAGGCGCAGCGGCCCCGCGCCGAAGGCGTGGGAACAGCCGCGAGCAATCAAAATCAGAACACCATCACCTTCACGGCGTCGAAGTTCTGCACGCCGCCGCCCACACGTTTGGTCGTGTAGAACAGCACGTAGGGTTTGGCCGAGTACGGATCACGCAGCACGCGCGCGCCCTGCCGGTCGGCAATCAGGTAAAACCGCTTGAAGTCGCCAAACGCGATGGCCGCATTGCCCGTGCCAATGTCGGGCATGTCCTCCATCTCGGTGACGGGATAGCCCATCACCGTCGCCGCCTCGCCGCCGCTGCCCGGTTGCCACAGGTATCGCCCGTCGCCATCCTTCAGCTTGCGGACGGCAGAGACCGTACGCCGGTTCATCACGAAGCGGCCGTTGGCGCGAAACTGGCTCTTGGGCGCATAAATCAGGTCGATCAGCTGATCGGCCGCGTCAGCTTCGGTAAAGTCCCCGGCCACGGAGCCGATCTGACCCCAGGCATGGGCGCTCTCGGCCACGATGGTATAGTTGAGAAACCCCTTCGGCTTCCCCACGCCATTGCCGCTGACAAAAGCGGAAGACTCCTGCGCCGCAAACGCAATCTCCACCTCATCGGCAAGCCAGGCATCAATGTCGGCATACGCATCTTCCAGCAGGGCCTGTGTCGCCGCCGGCATGGCGTAAAGCTCCCCCGCCGGAAACTCCAGAAGGTCGAGCCCCGTCACCGCCGTCTGCGGCCGCGCGGCTTCCTCGCCCACCCATTGCGCCGCTGCGCCCAGGCCCACCGGCTTCTTGTAAACACCGGCTGATGTCTGCCGCACGGTTGCAATCTGGCGCATGGGGCTGGCCGCCATCAGGCGCGCCTCGATCAGCCGGTCGAGCTCGGCAGGGGCCACATGCCCGCCCTCGCTGCCCGTTCCGGTATTGAGCGATTTCAGCTCCCGCCCGGCAATCGCGCTGTCGTCCCCGGTGCGCAGGTAACGCGTCCAGCCTTCGCGGTGTTCGTCCTCCACAGGGTCCGCCCCGCCCGCCTCGGGCCGCGCCATCTTGAGGCTGAGGGCCTCCAGCCGCCGGTCAATCCGCGCGAGCTTCTCATCCGAGAGCGGATCAGCCGCCCCTTTCTTCTCGATCTCGGCCAGGCGCGCATCATTCGCCTGCCGGTAGGCTTCGAACACAGCCATCATCTCGGCTGTCTCTGCCTTTGCCATTTTGGTTTCCCTGGTCATGGTGTCTCCTTTGTTGACCATTTGCCGTCACGCCGCCTGAACCAGGCTTCGTCCCTGAACTGAAAATCTCGCTCCGCTCAGCATCGGTGCGTGAACGAGGGACACTTCCACGAGGTCCAGCTCGATCAGCTCGCGCCCGCCGCTCACGCGCGGCCGCCACATCGACGGACGAAACCCGATGGAGAGGCCGCTCAGCCCCCGCGCCACCAGCGCCAGCGCGCCGGGCGCCTCCACCAGTCCGCGCACATACAATCCCCGCCCGTCCTCGATCACGCGTGTCCAGCGCCCGGCCGTTGCCCCGTCGCGGTGCTGGATCAGCATGGGCAGGCCCTGCCCCGCCCGGCGCAGGCTGCGCGCAAACGCGCCCGCGCGCACCACATCGCCTCCGGAATCGGCCACGCCAAAGAGGCTCGCATAGCCCTCGATCAACACCGGCTCAGCGCGCATCGCCATCCTCCATTCGTGGCTCCATCCGCCGCTCAATCCGGTCCAGCTGCGCCCGTACCGCCGCCACTTCCGCCTCCAGCCGCGCCAGCCGCTCGGCCACGGGCCGCGCCGTCGCCGCGCTTGCTTCCAGCGCCGAAATGCGCTCCGCCGCCGCCCCGGCCCAGAACATCACGCCCGCCCCCTGCAGCAACACGGCGAGCACCAGCGCGATCGTCACCTTCCCCTGGATTCTCATGCCGAAACTCCCGCCAGCGCGCGCTTCTCCTCAAGGCTCAGGAAATCTGCCGCCGCGATGCGCGCCCACAGCGCCTCCCGCTCGCCCGAAAGCGCCGGCACGCCGTCGAGATCCAGGCGCACGTCAACATCCTCGCCAAACGGTTCATCCAGCCACGCAGACAATGCCCCCACAAAGCGCCGCGCCAGCGGCAACACCGTCACCCGCCAGAACGCCGCATTCGCCTCACGGTAATTCGTATACGTATTGTCTCCGGGCATCCCCAGCAGCATCGGCGGCACGCCCAGCGCCAGCGCAATCTCCCGCGCAGCCGCGCTGCGCGTCTCCTGAAAGTCCATCTCGGCGGGCGAGAGCGACAGCGCCTGCCATTGCAGGCCGCCCTCCAGCAGCATCGGCCGCCCGGCATTGCCCGCGCCCGAAAAGCTCTGCGCCAGTTCCTCTTTCAGCCGGTCAAACTGATCGGCCGGAATCCGCCCGCCCCCACCATAGACCAGCGCGCCGGAGGGCTTGGCCGCATTGTCGATCAGTGATTTGGCCCAGTCGGCCCCCGCGTTGTGCAGGTCCAGCGCCCGGCGCGCGGCGGCCAGCGGCGGCAGGCCCATCGCCTCATCCGCCGGATTGTAAAGCTTCACCTGCATGAGGGGGCACCATCCGCCCGCCTCGCGCCCCACGCGCCGCTCGCCGCCCTGGCCTTTCACCGCCCAAGCCGCCACCCAGCCCGACGCATCCTTCACCGGGCGCACCCGCGCGGTGCGAATGGGGTAAAGCGCCGCCACCGCGCGCTCGCCCGGCAGGCGCACAGCCTCCACAAACGCATTCCCCGTCAGCAGTAGCTCCGTATACACCGCTTCCAGGAAGCCCGCCGTCGCCGCTTCGGGCATCGGCTGACGCATCAGGCGCGCCACGCCCTCATGCGCAGACTTCACCGGAATGGACGCAGCCGCTTCCGCCACCATGCGCACACAGCGATAGGCCACCGCGTTCTTCAGATACCCGTCGCGCGTCAGCGCCCCCGCGTCACGGCTGCCCCAGCTCGCAGCGCGCGGCTCGCTCAGCGCCACCAGCGGCCACTCCATGGGCGTGGCCGATTTCAGCTCCTGGCTTGATTTTGCGAATGGCCAATTCCACTTCAATGTCCCGCTCCTTGGTCACTGCCGGCTCACATCCGACAAGGCCAATTCTGGACCGCCCCCACCCCCCGCCGGATTGGCGGTCACGGATTTTGGGCAAGCAGAAATCTGCGTCACTGAATCATTGACGTTTTTTTATGCGGCGGGGGGGATCAATTGCGGGGATAACGGGTGGCCTTGCCCCCCCAAATCTGGCAAGAGCCGGACCTCCGCCCAAGACAGGAACAGAATCGCAAAATGTCTGCCCGCGTCATATCGATCGCCAACTCCAAAGGCGGTGTCGGCAAAACAACCACCTGCGTCAGCCTCGCGGAAGCCTTCGCGGCGTCCGGCATGCGCACGCTGGTGATCGACCTCGACACCCAGGCCAACGCCTCGCTGCTGATTTTCGGCAACAATGGCGACGAACACCTGTTCGAGGCCATCAACGATTACATGACCATCTCTGACTGGCTCCTGGAAAACTTCTTCGCGAACGAGCAGCGCCGTCTGGGTGAATTCATCATCACCGACGCCAGCGATGTCAGCTTCAAGGGCAAGCCCCTGCCGCTGGATCTCATCCCGTCCTCGCCGCGCCTGCGCAAGACCGAGCGCGAGCTGATCTTCGAGCTGACCGCCAAGGGCTATGCCATGGAGGCGCTGCAAAACCAGGTCGGCCGCCGCCTGCGTGATGATCTCAACCTTCTCAAAGCGCAGTATGACGTCATCCTCTTCGATTGCCCGCCCGGCATCTCGGTGATGACCGAATCCGTCCTCGCCGCCAGCCACCTGATCATCGTGCCGACAATTCCCGATTTCATGTCCACGCTGGGGCTCGACCTCTTCACTGGCGACATCATGAAGAATCTGCGAGACCGGGACATCGAAACGCTCCCCTGCGTCCTCGCCACCCGCTATGATGGCTCGTCCCATCAGCAGGTCGTGCTCGGCGCGATGCGGGACGCGTCCAGCGCTGCGGAGACGGAATTTGCGATGTTCAAGACCGTGATCCCGATGAAGCCGGGCTTTGCCTCCAACCCCATCGAGCTGGGGCCAGACCCGACATTGCAGGCCAAATGGTCGGGCGAAGCGCTGCAGATCATCGAACAGCTCCTCGTCGAAGTCCGGGAGAAAGTTGCATGAGCCAGGAAAGCGGCATGCAAAGCGGCGTGCCCGGCGCGGACGCCCTGCGCGCCCTTCTCGGCCTGCAAACCCAGCTTGAGGG
>JBKBRT010000148.1:0-7623 GCA_046291585.1 Hyphomonas sp. | reverse complement strand
ACGGTCACGAGGCTCGTGGAATTGGCCGTCACGACAATCTCGGTATTGTAAACTTCCTGACCTGCCTTGTTGAACACCAGCAGATTGGTCGTGCCATAGCTTTTGCCGGTCACGAAGATCAGCCGGTCATCGTGAACCGCCACATCGGCAATGTTTTTGTTGCCGATTACAATACTGGCCGCTGATCCAGACAGGCGAACCGGCACGGTCTTGGAGGCCTCGACAGACAGCTGCTGGGCCTGTGCTGCGCCCGCAAGGAAAAGGCTGGCAAGGGCGAGCAGGGCAGGCTTCACGGCGTTTTTCATTGTACGGAGGCTCCGGCGCGGGTTTGAAGGACCGTCGCTGATTTTAGTTTCTCATTTCCTAATGCAGCGCTCTGCCGGGGGGCGCAGAAACCGCAGAAGCAGGCTTTTGGTGCGCTATATATAAGGAATCACGCGCGCGGGAGGGCGGCGCCTCGGGCGTCCGAATCGGTAAACAACCCCCTGATTTTGCTTCATGATTTTTCTGTTTGCGGAAACGAGATGTCAGGACTGCTCGTGTAGAACGATACCTGTTCCGGGAATAAAAGTTTCAAGCCGGAACTTTCAAACGCATGATGGGAGTTTCCAATGTTCGCACGTTTTCTTAAAGATGAGTCCGGCGCCACTGCAATCGAGTACGGCCTGATCGCCGCTCTGATCGCTGTCGCCATTATCGGTGGCGTTTCTGCTCTTGGCACGAACGCTGGCACCACGTTCCAAGGGGTTGCCGACGAAATCGATGGGGCAAACGCCAAGCTCTAATGAGAAGTTCACAAAGCTGGAAACAGCTTTGCTGACAGGAAGCCGCCGGGTGTCCCCGGCGGCTTTTTCTTTTAAGTTCGGCCTATCTACCTCAAGCCTTCTTTCAGGCTTTTGCGTCAGACTGCTCACTCCAACAAATAAATGGGAGACGCCAGATGGTGCTCATGATCCTCGCGGCTCTTTTCCTCAGCCTGTGTGTTGTGGCGGCGCTCTTTGATGTGAACCAGCTGAAGATTCCCAACTGGCTGAACCTGACGCTGGCGGGGCTTTTTATTCCGGCCGCTGCCGTTTCAGGCCTGCCGCTCGAAATCCTGGGGGGCCATCTGATGGCGGGCGGCCTCGCCTTCGTGATTGCCTTTGGCCTTTTTGCTTTCCGCATCTTCGGGGGAGGGGACGCCAAGATGATCCCCGCTGTTGTGCTGTGGATGGGGCCGGCGGCGGCCTTTCCCTTCGTTTACTACATGGCGCTGGTGGGCGGCGCGTGCGCGCTGATCATCCTGATGGTCCGTCGCAGCACACCCGCTGAACTGATCCCCGGCTTCATGCGCGCCCCTTTTGAAGAAAAAGCGGGCGTCCCTTACGGCGTTGCAATCGCTGCCGGCGCACTCCTGGCCGGCGTGAAATCGCCCCTCCTCGCAGATTTATTCCGGATCGCCGGATTTACCGGTTAACGATCCTTTAGGCGGCGCGTGCAATTTTCCCAACTGTATGAACTGGCAGGCCGCGAACATTTACCTTTTTTCGCGGAATTGGGAGGGAGTGGCGCCGCATGTCGCCTATACGCATTATCATCCTGTTGCTGGCGCTCGTGGCCGCCGGCGGGGCAGCCCTGCTCGTAAGCCGTATGAGCCAGCCGCAGGTCGTGACCGAAACGGTCACCCGCGACAACAACATCATCGAGCGGCAGCAGGTTTCCGAAATCAAGGTTCTCACCGCCAAGCGCGATCTGACCATAGGTGAGCAGATCAAGGCCGAAGACTTGCAATGGTCTGTATGGCCCGAACTCGGCGTCGTTGAAGGTCAGTATACCGAGACAGCCGCCCCGGGCGCTGTTGAAGAGCTGACCGGCGCTGTCGTGAAAATGCCGATATACAAACTTGAGCCGGTCATGCCCCAGCGCGTCGTCAAGCGCGGCGAGGCCGGGCTCCTGCCCGTGCTCATGGGCGAAGACATGCGCGCCGTGTCGATTGAAATTTCGCCGGAAACGGCTTCGGGCGGCTTCATCCTGCCCAATGACCGGGTGGACCTGATCCTCACCTATGAACAGTCACCGACGCCGACAAACGGCCTCTCCGCGTCCCGGACGATCGCCACAACCGTACTGCAGAACGTCCGCGTTCTGGCGATCGACCAGGCCTATGCGCCCGGCGCGCCCGAAGAATCCACCCGCATCGGCCGAACCGCAACGCTCGAGGTGATGCCATCAGAGGCAGAACTCGTCGCCCTCTCCCAGAGCAAGGGGCAGCTCTCGCTCTCTTTGCGCCCGCTCAACGAACTTGCCGTCAGCTCGCCGCGCAAGCCGCGTCTGGAGCTGAACGGCGGCGATGACGAGGGAAGCGCGGTCATGATTATCCGCAACAGTCAGCCGACACTTACCGCTATGGGGAGCAACTGAACATGCGCACGATCAAAGCGCTGAGTTGCGCCGCCCTGATTGCCCTCGCGCCGGCGCCCATCGCGCTCGCTCAGACCGTGCCCAACGGCATGGGCACCAGCATCACAAAGCCCGGGGATCAGGCCGTGTCCCGCCGCGTGACCCTTGGCGTCGACAAATCAATGATTGTCGATCTTGAGGCGCCTGCCGCCGATGTGGTCATTTCCAATCCGGAGATTGCCGACGCGGTCGTGCAGACGGCCCAGCGGATCATCTTCCGCGGGATCAAATTCGGCCAGACCAATGCCTTGATCTTTGACCGGGCAGGCAACACCCTTCTGGATCTCAACATTTCAGTAGAAACAGATCTGGCGGCTCTCGAAGATACGATAACCCGCCATATCCCCGACGCCCGCGTCAAGATCGAGAGCTTCAACGGCAGCGTCATCGTGACCGGAAGAGTGGATAATCTCTCCCAGTCCGATCAGGTAAGCCGCCTGGTCAAGGCGTTCTTTCCGGGCTCTTCCGCAGGCGGCGAGCTTCAGATTGTCAATATGCTGAACGTCAATGCAGCCGATCAGGTGCTGCTGGAAGTGCGCATCGTCGAGATGCAGCGCAGCGTGATCAAGCAGCTGGGCATCAATCTGTCCGGCGCCACCAGCTTTGGCGAACTTGCCGGTCAGTCGCTTCAGCAGATATTTTCCGGAAATCTACCGTTGTTTTATGACCCCAATACGCTGGGCGTGAACACGCTGGGGCAGGGCACAGCGCTGACTGCCATGCAGCCAGATGCTCCCTTTACCAACTCAGTTGGTGGCAGCGCCTCCAACGGCTTCAACGTCCAGGGCCAAGCCCTCGGCGGGCTGTCCCTGGAGACCGGCTACACCAATTACAACAATGGCCGCCTGCAATCCTCCATCGGCGCCGCCATCGACGCCATGGAACGGGTCGGGATCGTTCGCACACTGGCTGAGCCCAACATCGTCGCCATGTCGGGCGAAAGCGCAAAATTCCTGGCCGGTGGCGAGTTCCCGGTGCCGGTCGGCCAGAACCAGAACGGTCAGATCACGGTTGAGTTCAAGCCCTATGGCGTCGGCCTCGCCTTCACGCCGGTGGTTCTCTCCGAAGGCCGGATCTCGCTGAAAGTCTCGACAGAAGTCTCCGAGCTGACATCGCAGGGCGCCTTCCAAGGGGCCGCTCAGACGATCACCGACGCAAACGGCAACACGACGATCATTCAGGGCGCTACCCTGCCGGCGCTGTCGGTCCGACGCGCTGAGTCGGTGGTTGAACTTCCTTCGGGCGGATCAATGATGATGGCCGGCCTCATTTCCGTGAAGGACCGCCAGACCATCGACCAGCTGCCCGGCCTGAAAAAACTGCCGATCCTCGGATCGCTCTTCCAGTCGCGCGACTTCCTCTCGGAGGAAACCGAACTGGTGGTTATGGTAACACCTTATCTCGTCGGCGCCGCCAGCAAGGCGAACATGAAATCGCCCGCCGATGGCTATGCCAACGCATCCGACGCCAAGACGATTTTCTTCGGTAAACTGAATGAAACCTATGGCCGTGATGGCGCCCCCATCAAGGCTGATGAATACCGTGCCCCCGTGGGCTTCATGGAAGAATAGGGCTAGACAGACATGACACGTCACATCCGTTCGCTACAAGCTCTCATCGCGCTCGGCGCCAGCGCAGCGGCCATCACCGCCTGCGCCAGTTCCGCGCCAACTGCGGTGCCCGCCGCCTATCTGCAAACCTCGCCGCTGGACCTCAACCCCATTCAGGTTGAGAAGCGTACGGAGTTTCTTGAGGTCTCCATCGATGCGTATGCCAGCGAGCTGTCCAGCACAGAGCGCGCCCGCATTCGGGACTTCATGACAGGATATACGCGCCGCGGCCACGGCCCGCTTGTCCTGTCGATGCCGCAAACCTCAGCCAATCCGCAGCTTGCAGTGGCTGCTGTTGCCGAAGCGCGTACTATCGCCTGGGATATGGGCGTAGAGTATCAGGAAATTTCCGGAACCGCGCATGGAGCCGGCTCATCAATCAGTGAGCCGATGATCCTGGCCTATCAGAGTTATGAGGCGATCGCGCCCCACTGCCCGCCCAAATCGACCATCGATTTCAGCAACATTGATTCCAACAATCAATTGTCGACGCTGGGCTGTTCGGTGCGCACCAATCTTGCTGCGATGATCATTGATCCGGGCGACCTTCTGGGAAATCGCCCGCTGGACCGGTCGGATCTGGCGCGGCGTGAAGTCATTCTGGAGAAATTCCGCGCAGGCGAAGCAACCGCGTCGGAACGGTCAAGCCAGGAGTCTGGCGCTGTTTCATCGGCGGTCCGGTAAAGTTTAGGCAGGAGCCACGGGGAGCACCAAGAAGATGGGTAAGGACAACACGATGTTCGAAGACGACATCGACCCAGAATTCGAAGACGTATTTGGCGAAGATGCGCCATCGACACCTATCGAAAAAGCCACCGCCGCGATCTTCGGGGATGCGCCCGCAGCGTCGGCGACGCCCGTTCAGCCGGTCGTGGAATTTGCCGGGCGCGCGGCCAACTACAACATGCCGGTATTCTCCTCGGGAGATGAGGGCGGGGACGCGCTGCTGCCGGCCATCTCGATCAAGCTGTTCTATGAGCGCGAGGAAACCCGCCTGCTGATGGAGCTCTGCGCTCAGGATCGCCGCATGGGCCGGGCCACGGTCGACTGTCTGCCCGGCGGTATTCCGTCTGCGATCCATTATCTGCGGGGTAACCCCACACCCAATCTGATCCTGATCGAGACCGGCTCGGTCGCCGAGGAGGTCGTCAACGAAATCGATGCCCTGGCCGAACATTGTGACGAGCATGTCAAAGTGCTCGTCATCGGCGCGGTCAATGACATCCGCCTTTACCGCCAGCTGATGGCGCGCGGCGTTTCAGAATATCTCGTCCCGCCCTTCCAGCCGCTGCAGATCATCCGCGCGATTTCCAATCTCTTCACCGATCCCGATGCGCCTTTTGTTGGCCGCCAGATTTCCGTCGTCGGCTCCAAGGGCGGGGTAGGGGCCTCCACCATTGCGCACAACCTTGCCTGGTCGCTGGCCGAAAACATCAAGGTCAATACCACGCTGGTCGATCTTGACCTGTCCTTCGGCACCACGGCACTCGATTTCAATCAGGAAACGCCGCAAACCATTGCAGACGCGCTGCTTGCGCCCGAACGGGCCGATGATGCGGTGATCGAGCGTCTGCTGGCGCGCGCCACAGAGCGCCTGTCCCTTTTCACGGCGCCGGCGCATATCAATCAGATCATCGACATTCCCGATGATGCGTACACGACCGTTATCCAGGGTGTCCGCCGTAATGTGCCTTTCATGGTTCTGGACCTGCCGCATGTGTGGACCCACTGGCTGCGCAACACCCTCATTCAGTCGGATGAGGTGATCGTTGTGTGCCAGCCAGATCTTGCTTCGCTGCGCAATGGCAAGAACCTGATCGACCAGCTCAAGGGCCACCGCGTCAATGACAATCCGCCCCGGCTCGTGCTCAACATGTGCGGTATGCCCAAGCGCCCGGAAATTCCGGTGAAGGACTTTGCCGCCGCCATCGGTGTCGAGCCCGAGATCATAGTGCCGTTCGATCCTGAAGTGTTCGGCACGGCGGCCAACAACGGTCAGATGATTTCAGAAACTGGCCCGGCGTCACGCCCGGCGATTGCAATAGACGAGCTGGCAGCTGCCCTGAGTGGGCGCACGATTCAGAAGGTTGAGAAATCATTCCTCAAGAAACTGCTGGGTAAGTAGGACGATCAAGACGACGGGATAGAACATGGCTTTCGGCAAACGCTCAGGTACATCTTCCGCAACGCTGCCCTCACCGGCGCCGGCGGCGGCGGCAAAACCTGCGGCCGCGCCTCTGCCGGCATCGCAGCCGCCGGCGGCGGCCAAACCGCGCGCGTCGGATCAGGCCATGCCGCCTGTCAGCAAACTGAAGGCGACGGAGCCAACGCCCGAGCCTGTCCGCAAGGTCAACCAGCACTCCGATCAGTATTACGCAACAAAGACCACCATCTTCAATGCGCTGATCGATACGATTGATCTCTCCCAGCTGGCGCAACTCGACACCGAGAGCGCGCGGGAAGAAATCCGCGACATCGTCGTGGAAATCATCAGTATCAAGAATGTCGTGATGTCGATCTCCGAGCAGGAATACCTGCTCGACGACATCTGTAACGATGTGCTCGGCTATGGGCCGCTTGAGCCGCTGCTGGCCCGGGATGACATTGCCGATATCATGGTTAATGGCGCCGACACGACCTATATCGAGGTCAACGGCAAGATCGAACGCACGAATATCCGGTTTCGGGACAATGCCCAGCTGATGAACATCTGTCAGCGGATCGTGAGCCAGGTTGGCCGGCGCGTCGATGAAAGCTCTCCGATCTGCGACGCGCGCCTGCTGGATGGCAGCCGCGTGAACGTTATCGCGCCCCCCCTGGCGATTGATGGCCCCACGCTCACCATTCGTAAGTTCAAGAAAGACAAGCTCAAGCTGAGCGATCTGGTGAAGTTTGGCTCGATCAGCGAATGCGGCGCCGAAATTCTGCGCATCATCGGCCACAGCCGCTGCAACGTGCTCATCTCGGGCGGCACGGGCTCGGGTAAGACGACACTGCTCAACTGTCTGACGGGTTTCATCGAGCCCGGCGAGCGCGTCATCACCTGCGAAGACTCCGCCGAACTTCAGCTGCAACAGCCCCACGTCGTCCGTCTCGAAACCCGCCCGCCCAACATCGAGGGGTCGGGCGAGGTCACGATGCGTGAACTGGTCAAGAACTGTCTGCGTATGCGCCCGGAGCGGATTATCGTGGGCGAGGTGCGCGGCCCTGAGGCGTTCGATCTTCTGCAGGCCATGAACACGGGCCACGACGGGTCGATGGGCACGCTCCACGCCAACAGCCCGCGGGAAGCGCTCAGCCGTGTGGAATCCATGATCACCATGGGCGGCTTCTCGCTGCCGGCAAAAACCATCCGTGAAATGATTGTCGGCTCGATTGATATCGTTGTTCAGGCTTCTCGCCTGCGCGATGGCTCGCGCCGTATCATGTGCATCACTGAAGTGCTCGGCCTTGAGGGCGACACCATCGTGCTCCAGGACATCCTCAAATACGAGATTGAGGGCGAAGACGACGATGGCAAGATTGTCGGGCGCCATCGCGGTCTCGGCATTGGCCGCCCGCGCTTCTGGGAGCG
>JBKBRT010000147.1:0-7628 GCA_046291585.1 Hyphomonas sp. | reverse complement strand
TGCCACCGTCAACCGCTGAAAAGCGCCTCAGCTCACCACGGCCCGGTCTGTCATGCGGCGCCAGGCGGTGCCGTCCGAGAAGGCCAGCACCGCGCCCCCCGCCTCGTCAGTCACATAGATGATCTGTCCGGCCCCCGCCGAAGCGGGCGGGAGCGCCCCAACCCCATAGCTGCCCACCCGCACCGGGCCGCCCACATCCAGCTTGCAGGCCGGCGTCAGATCGTCCCGCAGGGCCAGCCAGCCCCGGTCGGTCAACCGCAGGCGTTTCACCCGGCTGGTGCTGCCCGCCTGCGTCACGGCGAAATCCATGTGCACCCCATGGCCCGTGGGGGTCCAGTTTTCGGCGGCGTCGGCCTGGATGCGCGCCTGGCTGATCGAATAGGCCGATCCGTCAAAGCCCAGCCAGCTGATCTGGCCGAGATTGTTGCCAGCCTGCACCGCCGTAAGCGTGCCCGGCGTCCCATTGGCCCGGCGCAGCGACAGGTCGCCATTGTTGGCAATCGCCTCTGTGATGAAGGTCGTCTGCTCGCCCGGCGCGTTGAGCAGGCGCAGGATGACGGCGGCCGGAATAACCGGCAGCGGGCCGGGGCTGATGACAAGATCCAGCCGCGCTGCCGGTGCCAGCGTGCCCATTCCGATCGCGCCGCTGGCGGGGTCAACAGACAGTATGTCGCTCCAGCCTGTCCCCGGCAGATTGACCTTGAGGTTCAGCCCACTGCCCCCGGTCAGGCCGAACTCGGCAAGGGCATCAAAATCCTCCTGAAACACAAGGGACGCCGTAGCTGAGGCATTCGCCCGGTTCACCACAACGCGCATGTCGCCGGTGCCGGGGGTCTGGTCGTCATGCGAAAAGAGCGCCTGATCGGCTTTCACCGCCAGCCGGTTGGCCGGATCTGCCGCCGTGTTGATGCCCAGGGCTGCCAGCGGCAGGCTGGACACCGCGCGCCATTCGCCGCCCGCCCGCACAAGCAGCGCCTGCTGCGTCCGGTCAAACGCCAGCCAGCCTTCTCCGGCAATCAGGAATTGCCATACGCCGTCGCGGAACGCGGCCAGCGAGCCTGCGGCTTGCCCGGCCCAGCTGGCGCCAGCGGCGCCCTCTCCCAGGATGTGA
This sequence comes from Hyphomonas sp., assembly GCA_046291585.1. Taxonomy (GTDB): domain Bacteria; phylum Pseudomonadota; class Alphaproteobacteria; order Caulobacterales; family Hyphomonadaceae; genus Hyphomonas. The sequence goes on along the minus strand of JBKBRT010000147.1, from coordinate 6,517 downwards.
ACATCGCCCTCTTCGGGAGCGTCAGGTTGGGTCACCGCGCCTGCAGACAGAACCGCCAGCTGGACGATAGCGTCCAGAAGACCGAGCGCGTCGTTGAGCGTGACGTGTTTCTGCGCCTGGTTGGGGAGTAGAAAAGGCAGGCCAAGGCGGGAGGTAGATGACATTTTGGGTATCTCCGGCTGAAATAAGGCCGGGCAGATTACCCCTGCCCCGCGCCCGCCGGATTGGAGCGCCGGATCTCCCTGTAATTCCGGGCGTCAGAGGGGGCAGAGGCGCAGACCTGCGCCACCACTGCTGGAATCAGAAGGGAGACTTGAATGCGCTGAACGCCTGCGCGTCTGCGTCTTTCTCCGACAGGACAGCTACCTGCCCGTTTATGCCCCAATCAATCGCCAGATCCGGGTCATTCCAGAGCACCGCGCCGTCGTGCGCTTTGGAATAAGGCGCATCGACCTTGTACTGAACCTCGGTATCGGGGACGAGCGTGACAAATCCATGCAGAAAGCCTCGCGGGACGAAAATCTGCGTGCCGTTTTCTGCCGAAAGTTCTGCTTTCACCCACTTTCCATACGTCGGAGACCCGGCGCGGACATCTACGGCCACATCAATGATGGCACCGCGCACGACGCGCACCAGCTTGGCCTGCGCGAAAGGGGGGGATTGATAGTGCAGACCGCGCACGGTTCCGGCCGGTCGTGACAGGGAGTGATTGTCCTGGATGAACTCAGAATCGATGCCGGCATCCTTGAAGCGGGTGGCATTGTAGGTCTCGCTGAAGAAGCCGCGATCATCGGAAAAACGCGCCGGCGTGATCAGTTTGACGTCGGGAATCTCGAGGGCTTCGACTTGAAGCGACATGGGCACAATCTCCTGAATCTGGCGCTTCGCTTATACGGCTTTCGCGCCGCATCCAAGATTGAACCCGACCTTGTCCCGCATCTATTCAGGTGCGATAGAACACGCTCGGTTTCGAGCAGCGGCAGGGCTACCCATTGTGACTCCCGGCTCTTTCCCCGCCCGCTGCAAAGCCTTGATTCGAAGCCTTATTCTTCCTCATCCCAAGGTGTCCGCCGGGAGTACGGCGCCCCCAAGTCCGCTCATTGTCGCGGGCATGTTCAGAACGGGAAACGGCCTCGGCCGCGCTGCCCGCAGCTGCGTGGAAGCCCTTGAGCTGGAAGGCTTTTCCCCCATCGCGGTAGATACGAGCAGCCTCCTCGGCCAGGCCAGTCTGGAGCCCTCCGTGGCGCTCTCGGAACTCGATCCGAAGGGGGGTGGAACGATGATCCTGTTCGCCAATCCGCCCGAGATAGAACGGTGTCTTATGGGCCTTGGGGTGCGACGGTGGCACCGCTGGCGGATTATCGGGTCATGGGCCTGGGAAACACCGGTCGCGCCCGCCGGCTGGCGGCGACAAACTTCTTTTATTTCAGAGATATGGGCGCCCAGCCGCTTCGTCGCAGAAGCCTTTGAGGCGGCCTATGACACGCCCGTTCACACCGTGCCGCACTATGTCAAAACTGTGCCAGACACGGTCATTTCAGGGACAAATCCGGACACTTCGGGACAATCGGCGACACTTCCGGTCCACATTCTGACACTCGCCGACGCACGATCTTCCCTCACCCGGAAGAACCCGATTGCGGCGGTGAAGATGTTTCAAGCCGCCTTTCCGTCCGGCGAACCCGCAAAGCTGACGGTCAAATGCCGCAACCTGGATCTCTTCCCGGACTACGCCGCAGCGCTGCGGGCGGCGACGGGCGCCGACCCCCGCATCCAGCTTCTCGACAATACACTGACCGATGCCGAGCATGCCGCGCTGATCGACAGCTGTGACATCCTGCTTTCGCCGCACCGGTCGGAAGGCTTTGGCCTGCCGCTTGCCGAGGCGATGGCGGCGGGAAAGTGTGTGGTGGCGACCGGATGGTCGGGCAATATGGAGTTCATGGCAGGGGGCGGGGCGGTTCTGCTGCCTTATACCCTGGTGCTGGTTGACGATCCGACGGGCGTCTATGACCCTGAGCCGGGCGCCGTCTGGGCGGAACCTGACATTGACGCCGGGGTGGCCGCGCTCAAGGCGCTTGCCGGTGACCCTGCCGGGCGGATCGCTCTGGGCCATGCGGCGCGCCGCGCCATCGCGGACGCGCTCCCGCCTGCCCTCTACCGCAAGGCGCTTGAAGCCCGCTGATGGCAGGCGGCGACCGCGTTTCAGCAGGCGGCGCAGCCAAACCTTGCGCGGCTCCACGGCCCATGTTAACCGCAGGGAAACATATAAAGGATCGTTGATATGAGCGCCAAAGCCCCCCAGGACTATTTCGTGAAGGACATCTCGCTGGCCGAGTTCGGACGGAAAGAGATCGCGATTGCTGAAACCGAAATGCCGGGCCTGATGGCAGCGCGCGAAGAATTCGGCCCGAGCCAGCCGCTGAAGGGCGCGCGCATCTGCGGCTCGCTCCACATGACAATCCAGACCGCTGTGCTGATCCAGACCCTGGAAGCGCTGGGCGCTCAGGTGCGCTGGGTATCGTGCAACATCTACTCGACCCAGGACCACGCCGCCGCCGCCATCGCCGACAACGGCACCGCCGTCTTCGCCTACAAAGGCGAGACGCTGGAAGAATACTGGGACTACACCGACCGCATGTTCCAATGGCCCGATGGCGAAGGCCCAAACCTCATCCTCGATGATGGCGGCGACGCGACGATGTATCTGATCCTCGGCGAAAAGGCCGAAACCGATCCGGCCTTCCTCGAAAAGCCGACCTCGGAAGAAGAAAAATACTTCTTCGCGCAGATCAAGAAACGCCTGGCAGCTTCGCCCGGCTGGTTCAAGAAAACCAAGGCTGGCGTCCGCGGCGTGTCGGAAGAGACCACCACAGGCGTCAACCGCCTCTACCAACTTGAGAAGCGCGGCGAGCTGCCCTTCCCGGCAATCAACGTCAACGACTCGGTCACCAAATCGAAGTTCGACAACAAGTATGGCTGTAAAGAGTCACTCGTCGATGCGATCCGCCGCGGCACAGACGTCATGATGGCGGGCAAGAAAGCCTTCGTCGCCGGTTATGGCGATGTCGGCAAAGGCTCGGCCGCCTCGCTTGCCGGCTCGGGCGCCCGCGTCGGCGTGTCCGAAGTCGACCCCATCTGCGCCCTTCAGGCCGCCATGGACGGGTTTGAAGTGCTGACGATGGACGAAGCCGCGCCCAAGTTTGACATCTTCGTCACCGCGACCGGCAACAAGGACATCCTGACCGTCGATCACATGCGCGCCATGAAAGACATGGCGATCGTCTGCAATATCGGCCACTTCGACAATGAAATTCAGGTCGAAGGCCTGCGCAATTTCCAGTGGACCAATATCAAGCCACAGGTCGACATGATCACCTTCCCGGATGGGAAGCGCATCATCCTGCTTTCGGAAGGTCGCCTAGTAAACCTCGGCAATGCCACCGGCCACCCGTCCTTCGTGATGTCGGCCTCGTTCACCAACCAGACGCTGGCCCAGATCGAGCTGCATGTCCGCGGCCACGAATACGAGAACAAGGTCTACACCCTGCCCAAACACCTCGACGAGAAAGTGGCCCGCCTCCACCTCGACAAGCTCGGCGTGCAATTGACCAAGCTGTCGAATGAGCAGGCTGCCTATATCGGCGTGGAACAGACCGGCCCGTTCAAACCCGAACATTACCGCTACTGATCCGGCTGTCACGGGGACACGCGTGTCGCAGACCTTCATCCTTACGCTGAGCTGTCCGGACAGGGTTGGCCTCGTGGCCAGCCTTGCCCGGCTGATGGAACAGCATGGCTGCTTCATCATGACCTCGCGTACCTTTGGCGATCCGCAGACAAACCGTTTCTTTGCCCGGCTGGTTTTCAGCCCGCCGGGCAATGGCGGCTCGCTCGACGCGGTAAAGACCGCTATGGAGCCCCTGGCCGCCGAAATCGGCGCGGACTGGCAAATCCGCTCTTCGGACGACAAGCTGCGCACGCTGCTCATGGTGTCGAAATCAGATCATTGCGCCAATACCCTGCTCTATGCAGCCCGGCGCAATGAACTGCCCATCGAAGTGACCGGTATCGTCTCCAATCATGACACGCTGAAATCGACCTTCGCGCATTGGGGCTTGTCCTGGTTTCATGTGCCGGTCACCGCCGCCACCAAACCGGAAGCAGAGACACGCCTTTTCAACATCATCGAAGAGACGCGCTCCGAGCTGACCGTCCTTGCCCGGTACATGCAGGTGCTGAGCGAGGATGCGTGCCGACATCTGGAAGGAAAAGTGATCAATATTCACCATTCCTTCCTGCCCGGCTTCAAAGGCGCGCAGCCTTATCACCAGGCCCACGCTCGCGGTGTCAAGGTGATCGGCGCTACAGCGCATTATGTGACCGCCGACCTGGATGAAGGCCCGATCATCACTCAGGCGACAGAAACCATCGATCACACATTCACGCCCGAAGACATGGTCGAAACCGGGCGCCACATTGAGGGCATTGCCCTGCTGCGCGCCGTGAAAGCCCATGCCGAACATCGCATTTTTCTCAATTCCGGCCGCACAGTCGTGTTCGCCCGGTAAGCCCACTTCCAAGAGGAGCCAAGAATGCCCCTGAAATCCCACGAATTCACCAGCGAGAGCGTCGCCGAAGGTCATCCCGACAAGGTTGCCGACCAGATTTCCGACGCGGTCGTTGACCTGTTCCTGAGCAAGGACCCGACCTCGAAAGTCGCTGTCGAAACGCTCTGCACCACCAACCGCGTGGTTTTGGCCGGCGAAGTGCGCACCAATAACGGCGCCGTCGTCACCGCCGATGAAATGAACGCCGCCGCCCGCGCCGTCATCAAGAAAATCGGCTATGAGCAGGATGGTTTCCATTGGGAAAAGATGACGGTTGAAAACCACGTCCACGGACAATCTTCCGAAATTGCCCAGGGCGTTGAAGAAGGCCAGGGCCTCTTCAAGGAAGAGGGCGCGGGTGACCAGGGCATCATGTTCGGCTATGCGACGGTGGAGACCCCCGAACTGATGCCGGCCACGCTAGTCTATTCGCACCAGATCCTTCAGAAGCTCGCCGAGCTGCGCCATTCCGGCAAGAACCCGCAACTGGAACCCGACGCCAAGAGCCAGGTGACCCTCCAGTATGAAGGCTCCCGCCCGGTTGGCGTCAATGCCGTGGTTGTCTCTCACCAGCACAAGGCCGGTGTGAGCCAGGAAGAGCTGCGCGAGATCATCCGTCCGGTGGTCAAGTCCGTGCTGCCCGAAGGCTGGTTCCCGGCGGAAGACAAGTTTTACATCAACCCTACCGGCAGCTTCGTCATCGGCGGCCCTGATGGTGACTGTGGCCTTACCGGACGCAAGATCATTGTGGACACCTATGGCGGCGCAGCCCCGCATGGCGGCGGCGCCTTCTCAGGTAAGGATCCGTCCAAGGTTGACCGCTCGGCCGCCTATGCCACGCGCTATCTGGCCAAGAATATCGTTGCGGCCGGCCTTGCGACGCGCTGCACCATCCAGGTGTCCTATGCGATCGGCGTTGCACATCCGCTCTCGATCTATGTTGACACCCACGGCACCGGAAATGCAGACGAAGGCCGTATCGCCAAGGCGGTGCGCGAGCTGTTCGACCTTTCGCCCAAAGGCATCCGGACACACCTGAAACTGTCGAACCCGATCTACAGCCCGACAGCTGCCTACGGACATTTCGGACGCATCCCGGGCGCCGACGGCACCTTCACCTGGGAAAAAACCGATCTCGCCGACGACCTGAAACGCCTCGTCAATTAGAGCGCGCGCCAACAGCGTGACAAAAAGAAAAGGCCGCTTCCGCAGGGAGGCGGCCTTTATACTTTCAGTCCCAACCCGGATCAGCCATTGAAGCCAAGAACGGTATCGATGATGCGATCTTGATCTTCCGCAGGCAGATAAGGGTGCATAGGCAGAGCCAGCACATGCCGGCTTGCCGTTTCCGTGACCGGCAGCGCGCCGGCAGGCGGGGCAAAGCGCGCGGCGAAGTCCTGGCTGTGGATCGGCACGGGGTAATAGACCATGCTCGGGATGCCGTTCGCGGTAAGGTGCGCCTGCAGGCCGTCGCGGTTTTCGTGCTCGATCACATATTGCGCCCAGACGCTCTGACCGCCGGCAATGACGCTCGGCACACGGCGCACCTTGCCGCGGAAAGCGGCGGAATAGCGCTGGGCGACCGCCTCACGTTTCTCGATTTCGTCGGCGAATATCTTCAGTTTTTCCAACAGGATGGCGGCCTGGATCGTGTCGAGCCGGGAGTTCATGCCGACGCGCAGGGAGAGGTATTTGGGATCGTGGTGGAAGTTTCTCTGAGCGGCGTCCGTGGGTGTCACCTTGCCATAGACGCGCAGGGATTCGATCAGCTCGGCCAACGCGCTGTCATTGGTGACAATTGCGCCGCCATCACCATAGCAGCCAAGCGGCTTTGCCGGGAAAAAGCTGGTCGTGGCAATGTCGGCCCAGTCGGAGGGGTGCTTTCCGTTAAGGGTGCAGCCATAGCC
>JBKBRT010000146.1:0-7631 GCA_046291585.1 Hyphomonas sp. | reverse complement strand
GTCCTAACCGATAGACGAAGGGACCGCACCGGCTTGAGATCCGGGCATATAGCGGGTGAATTCCCACACCGCAACCCGTTTCCAACGCTGTTTTGCAGAAGATTCACAGCATTGCGACATCAAGGATTTCCAGTTGCACCCGATGCCGGCCATTCCACTGGTCGCATTTCAGTCTTCCAGCGACCCCAACCCGCTGTCCGGCCCGCAACAAATCCCCAATGGGTTCGTCCGCAACCCGCCAGGCAATACATTCTATTCGGCCGGTATTGTTTTCTGCAGTGAAGCGCAGATGATTTGCGCCGATGCGGCGGACCCCCGTCGGCATTACATCGGTCATCGCAAAGACAGGCTCGGGCGCGCCGGTGCCAAAGGGGCCAAGCGCTGCGACCTGATCATACAGCGCGGTGGTCGCGCTTCCCGGAGAGAGCACCGCGTCAATGTGAAGGTCGAGCGCCGCATCCCGCTCAGCCTTGAACTCTGCCATATGGGCGACCATCCAATCATCAAACGCCGCGATCTGATGGGCCTCAAGGCTGAGGCCGCCGGCCATGGCGTGACCACCGCCTGAAAGGATGATCCCCTCGCGCGCGGCAGCAGAGATCGCGTCGCCGAGGTTGACCCCCGTCACGGATCGGCCAGAACCCTTGGCGACCGGTCCAAGGCCTTCGCCCCAGCCGATGATGATCGTAGGCAGATGGAACCGGTCTTTCAGACGGCCCGCCACAATACCGATAACGCCGGGGTGCCATCCTTCGCCCGCCGCGATAATGATCCCGCGATCAGGATTTGCCGCCAAAGCCCGCTCAGCCTGCGCGGCGGCTTCTTCCTGGATCGCTGCTTCCACAGCGCGGCGCTCATCGTTGAGCGCGTGCAACCGCTCGGCCAGCGCGATCGCTTCGCCCCGGTCATCAGTCGCGAGCAGCTTTGCCGCCAGCCAGGGGTCACCGACCCGCCCCCCCGCATTCAGGCGCGGGCCGAGAAGGAAGGTGGCATGATACACGCTGTCGATCTGGCCGATCCCGCTAACATCGGCGAGTGCCCGCAGACCGACATTCTCCCCGCGTGACATGATGGCGAGGCCCTGGCGAACGAATGCTCGGTTCACGCCCGTCAGCGGAGACATGTCGCAAAGCGTGCCGAGGGCACACAGATCCAGATAAGGCAGGATATCTGGCAACCCGCCAGGCGGCGCGACATTCCGCTGGCGCGCGAGCCGGTTCATCGCGGCGGCAAAGACAAATACCACGCCGGCTGCTGCCAGGTGGCCCTGGCCAGAGGTGCAGTCAGGACGGTTGGGGTTCACCAGCGCCGCCGTTTCCGGCAGATGCCCCGACATCAGATGGTGATCAATCACGACTACCGGCAGGTCGATTGCGCGTGCCTCATCCAACGCGCGCACGGCCGCTGCGCCGCAATCAACGGTGATCACGAGGTCATAGCTCTGAGATTTGAGATACCGGAACGCTTCCGGAGACGGACCATACCCTTCCTCGAGCCGATCAGGCACATAAAGGCCGAGCTCCCTGCCCCAGGCGCGGAAATAGCGCGCCAGAATGGCCGAGGACGTTCCCCCATCAACGTCATAGTCGGCAAAGACACAGACGCGCTTTCCTTCCAGAATGGCATCAAGAATGATGCCTGCCGCCTTATCCATGTCCGCAAAGATACTGGGATCGGGGAAAAGTTCGCGCAGCGTAGGAGAAAGATAGCTCTGGGCAGTTTCCGGGGTCACGTCCCGCCCGGCCAGCAGGCGCGCGACAAGGTCTGACCCGGAGGCCGCCGGCATAAGCCTGCGCACAAGCGCTTCATCCACATGCGCCAGCCGCCAGCGGCGCCCCCCCGCCGAGCGTTCCACGCCCAGGAATGGCAGGCTTTGAACTGTGGCGGGCTGAGACATGACGTGACCTTCAGAAGAATCAGTTGACCACAGTAAACCCAACCGCCGTCTCCGTGAAATCGATCGCTGCACAGGGGTGGCGAAATTGCGCCAACCGGCCTAGACGGCTGCGCAAAGCACTACGCCCAAAATCACGAACGAGAGCGCACCATGATCCCCCGTTACACCCGCCCGGAAATGGCCGCCATCTGGACACCGGAGTCCCGCTTCCAGATCTGGCTCGATATCGAAACGCTGGCTGCCGAAGCCATGGAACAGATGGGCCAGGTTCCAAAGGGCACGACCGCCGCCGTGCGGGAACGCGCGAAATTCGAGGTAGAGCGCATCGACGAGATCGAGCGTGAAGTGAAGCATGACGTCATCGCCTTCCTTACGAACGTTACCGAGCATGTCGGCGAGGAAGCGCGTTATCTGCATATGGGCATGACATCCTCCGATGTGCTCGATACCTGCCTGAACGTACAGATGGTGCGCGCCGCTGACCTGCTGCTTACGGGCATCGACCGCGTTCTGGCGGCGCTCGAAAAGCGCGCCTTCGAATACAAGCTCACCCCCACGATCGGCCGCAGCCACGGCATCCATGCCGAGCCGACCACCTTCGGGATCAAACTCGCCACCTTCCATGCCGAGTTCCAGCGCGCCCGTCAGCGCCTGCTGCTGGCTAAGGAAGAAGTCTCGACCTGCGCGATCTCGGGCGCCGTCGGCACATTCGCTAACATCGACCCGAAGGTTGAGGAACATGTCGCCGCCAAGCTCGGCCTGACCATCGAGCCGGTCTCGACGCAGGTGATCCCGCGTGATCGTCACGCCATGTACTTTGCCGTGCTGGGTGTTATCGCCTCCTCGGTCGAACGCCTCGCCACAGAAGTCCGCCACCTGCAACGCACCGAAGTTCTTGAAGCCGAGGAGTTTTTCTCAGCCGGCCAGAAGGGCTCCTCCGCGATGCCGCACAAGCGCAACCCGGTATTGACCGAAAACCTGACCGGTCTTGCCCGCCTCGTACGCTCGGCTGTCACGCCAGCGCTTGAGAACGTCGCGCTCTGGCATGAGCGGGACATCTCCCACTCTTCCGTCGAGCGCGGCATTGGCCCGGACGCGACGATCCACCTCGACTTTGCTCTGCATCGCCTCGCCGGCGTTGTGGAAAACCTGGTCGTCTATCCCGAGAATATGCTGGCGACGATCAACTCCATGGGCGGCCTGCATAACTCACAGCGCATCCTGCTGGCGCTCGTCGAGAAGGGTGTCAGCCGCGAAGATGCCTACCGCCTCGTGCAGCGCAATGCGATGCGCACCTGGAAAAAGGAAGGCCCGCTAAATGAGCTGCTCAAGGGCGACGCGGATGTTGCCGCCCGCCTGACCGCCGCCGAGATCGATGACCTCTTCGACCTCGAATATCATTTCAAGCATGTCGACACCATTTTTGCCCGGGTTTTTGGCAAAGCCTGACGCAACTACAGCAGAACGCCTAGATCAGGGCGGGCCTTGGGGTCCGCCCTTTTCTTTGCAGGTCCGATGGTTGACCCCCGGCGTCTACGGGTGAACATCTCGCAATCTTTTGACTCATATTCTTGCGGGGCTTGATCGGATGAAAAAATTATTCCTTGGCGTGGCACTGGGCGCACTCCTGACGGCGTGCGCGCCGGATTCGGCGCCGACAGTCACCGGCGCTACGGCAGAGGCTGCCCCACCGGTGCGATCGGCCACGGAAGAACTGCACTTCCGTACCCTGGTGCTGGATACGCACCTTGATACACCGGCCTACTTTCATGATCCGAAGTACACCTTTTCTGAGCGCGGCGACTTTGATGTCGATGGCACGCATGTCGACTTGCCCCGCATGAATGAAGGCGGGCTGGATGGCGGCTTTTGGGTCATCTTTACGCCACAGGGCCCGCTCGACGAGGCCTCCTATCTCGCCGCGCGCAACATGGCGATGCTGCGCCAGATGTCGATCCGCGAACTGGCGGCGAAATACGCTGCAGATGTCGAACTTGCTTTTTCCACAGCCGATGCCGAGCGCATTGCTGCAGCGGGCAAGAAGATCGTCTTTCAGAGTATGGAAAACGCTTACCCACTTGGCACTGATATCTCGATGCTCGACACCTTCTATGTCGGCGGCCTGCGGATGATTGCACCGGTCCACTTTCGCAACAGCCAGTTTGCAGACAGCGCAACGGATGTGAGCGAAGCTTATGGCGGCCTCAGCCCGCTCGGCGAAGAACTCGTGCGCGCGTCAAACCGGCTTGGCCTCATCCTTGATGGATCACACGCCTCTGACGGCACGGTGCGCGACATGATCGCGATCTCCACGACCCCACTCATCCTTTCCCACTCCGGGCCCAAGGCGATCTATGACCATCCGCGCAACCTGCCGGACGACCTCCTGATCGCCATTGCCGAAGATGGCGGCGTCATTCAGATCAACGCCTATGGCGCCTATCTGGAAGCGTTGCCGGCAAGTCCTGAGCGCCTCGCCGCGATAGCCGAGCTGCAAGCGCAGTTCGGGACTGATACCAGCACGATGGACGATGAAACGCGTGCCGCTTACCGCGCTGCGTTTGAAGAGATGAACAAGCAGTTCCCCGCTCCGCGCTCCACCTTCGAGAAGTTCATGGAGCACCTGCTCTACACGCTGGAGCTTGTCGGCCCTGACCATGTCGGTGTTGGGGCAGACTGGGATGGCGGCGGCGGCGTTGATGGCATGAAGGACATTGTCGACCTTCCCAAGGTGACGACCGCGCTGGTTGAGGCAGGCTACTCCGAGGAAGATATTGCAAAAATCTGGAGCGGAAATCTGCTTCGGCTGATGTCGCAAGTTGAAGCTGCGCGTAGCTCTGACCTCTCCTCGCCTCAAGTACTGAACTGATCATGGAGTGGCTGAGCGTCCTTCCGCCAGTTGCGGCGATTATCATCGCCGTCTGGTCGCGGAATGTGTACTGGGCGCTCGGCCTCGCCATTCTACTTTCCGAATCCCTGCAGCTGGGCTTCAACCCGGCGCTGGGCGCGCTCAGCAGCATTGACCGGGCGACCGGTGTGTTTGCCGATCCTGGCAATACGCGCATCCTGCTGTTCTGCCTCATCATCGGCGCGCTGATTGCCTATCTTGAACGCGCTGGCGCCTTTGCGGCGATGGTAAGCTGGCTGATGCGCACAGGGGTCGCCGCCGGCCCCAAGCGCGCCAGCGGTGTAACTGCGGTTTCCGGGGTTATCCTCTTCATAGAGACAAACATCAGCCTGCTGGCGACTGGCCTTCTCGGCAAACCCCTGTTCGACAAGGTCGGGCTCAGCCGCGCGCGTCTGGCCTATATCATCGACTCTACCTGCGCGCCCGTCAGTGTACTGATCCTCCTCAATGGTTGGGGCGCATTCATTCTGGGCCTCCTGGCCACCAATGGTGTGGACGCGCCGCTGGGCGTTCTGGTCAGCTCCATAGGGCTGAATTTCTACGCTTTCCTCACGCTCGCGCTCGTGTTTTTCACGGTCGTCACCAACAAGACTTTCGGCCCCATGCGCAAGTTTGATGCGGTGGCCTCTGCAACAGAAAACACGGCTGAAGACCCCGATCCCCAACCCGGCGCCCTGCTCACCTTCATCCTGCCCATGCTGATCCTGGTGGGCGGCGCCATCGGTTTCATGTGGTGGACCGGCAATGGCAACATCCTGGCAGGCTCTGGCTCCAAAGCCATCCTCTGGTCGGTGATCCTCGCCACGGCCGCCGCCTTCCTGCTCGCCGCCCGCAATCCATCCCTGCGCGGCAGCCTTCTCGACACAGGCTTTGAGGGCATGGGGAAACTTCTCCCGGCCGTCGTCATCATCTTTCTCGCCCTCGCCCTCGGCGACAGTCTGAAAGCGCTGGGCACAGGCATCTTCCTCTCCAATCTCGCCAGCAGCCTCCCAGCGCCCTGGCTGATACCGGCAGCCCTTTTCCTCACCGCCTCTGTCACCTCTTTCACCACCGGTACAAGCTGGGGCACATTTGGGATTCTCATTCCCGTCGCTATTCCGCTGGCAGTCGGCGCAGGCATTCCGCTGCCCCTTGTTATAGCAGCCGTCATGGGAGGGGGCGTATTCGGTGACCACTGTTCCCCCATTTCCGACACGACAATCATCGCGTCTCTGGCCTCAGGATGTGATCACCTCGACCATGTGCGCACCCAGCTTCCCTACGCCCTGCTAACTGGCGCAGCCGCCACGCTGCTTTACGTGGCGGCGGGCTTGATGGCCTGAAACCTCACCTCGCGGCAGGCCGCCGGATTGGCGGTTGATGGCGCTTCCCGGTTGCCCGATGGTCTGGCGCAAGCAGACACTGGAGGAAACCGATGGCCCGCAACCTGTTCGACCTGACCGGCAAGATCGCCCTCGTGACCGGCGGGAGCCGCGGTCTTGGCTTTGAAATGGTGAAAGCTTTTGCCGAGAATGGCGCCGATGTGATCATCGCCAGCCGCAAGCTCGATGCGTGCGAAGCGGCTGCCGACGAAGTCCGCAAACTCGGCCGGAAGGCCTTCGCCTTTGCCGCCCATTGCGGGCGCTGGGACGATATCGACGCGCTGATTGAGGCGTCCTACGGCCATTTCGGGCGGGTCGACATCCTCGTCAACAATGCCGGTTCCGGCCCCCGCATGGCCAGTCATGAGGTGACTGAAAACCTCTTTGATTCAGTGCTGAACCTCAACTTCAAAGGCCCCTTCCGCCTTGCCAGCCAGGTGGCCAAACGCATGGCCGATGGCGAGGGCGGCTCGATCATCAACATCTCGTCCTCGGGCAGCCTGGTGCCCCTGCCCCATGTGGTGCCCTATGGCTCTGCCAAGGCAGCGATCAACGCCATGAGCCTGTCGCTGGCACATGAGTATGCCCCCAAGGTGCGGGTGAACACGATCTGCCCTGGACCGTTCCTGACCGACATCGCCAAGGCCTGGCCCGAACAGATGCGCCAGTCTGCGGATAACGCCCTGGGGCGTCCGGGCTATCCGGAGGAAATCGTGACGGCTGCCCTTTATCTGGCGAGCCCGGCTTCGAGTTTCACGACCGGATCTCTTCTGAGGGTGGATGGCTCCGCCGCCTGAAGAAGCGCCGAAAAACACTGCCAAAACAGTGACAGGGCCCGCCACTGGCGGGCCATTTTACGTCACGGCGCGGACAAACGCGGACACTTAGAGGACAAATTGGGACACTTTGGGACACCTTCGCCCCCTTGCGCCAGCCGCTCTGCATAGATAATGCAATATTATTACATCACTAAAGAGTGAGCCTCCCAGATGAAACGTACGCTCCTGCTGACCGCGATCTCCGGTCACCTCCTTACCGGCCTTGCCCTCGCCCAGGAAACCGACACGACCCGCATCGAAGCCCCCATCATTGTCACCGCGCCCGGCCCGGCGCGGTCCAGCGACGAGCTGATCGGCAACGCCACGGCGCTTGACCGGGCCGACATCATCGGCCGTCTCTCCGGAACGCTGGGTGACACCCTCTCCGGCGAACCGGGTGTCTCTTCCACCTTCTTCGGCCAAGGCGCGAGCCGGCCTGTGCTGCGCGGCCTCGGCGCCGAGCGCGTTCAGGTGCTCACCAATGGCATCGGCGTGATCGACGTGTCCGCTGCCAGCCCCGACCACCAGGTATCAGCCGATGGCATCGACGCCGACAAGATCGAGATCCTTCGCGGCCCAGCTGCGCTGGCCTATGGCGGCCAGGCGATCGGCGGCGTGGTCAACGTCATTGACGGCCTGATCGTAGA
>JBKBRT010000145.1:0-7738 GCA_046291585.1 Hyphomonas sp. | reverse complement strand
CCTCCGCCCCCATCAGCAGCGCCACCCGGTCTGGCACCTTGAGGGAGGGCAGGGGCTCGGCGTCGCTGCGCGGCGTCAGCGCCCACACCTCATGGCGCGCGGCCTCCGCCGCCGCAATCAGGTCCGCCCCCGTCCCGCCTTGGCTGAAGGGCAGCCACAGCGCCGCGCCCGAAGAAACCCGGATCGCCTTGCGATACAGCGGATCGCACGAGGCCGCGTCCAGCAGCACAGCATCCGCCCCAAACGCCGCCGCATTGCGAAAGCACGCGCCCACATTGTCATGATTGGAAAGCTCCGACAGCAGCAGCAGTGTCGAACAGCGGGGCTCATCCTGAGTGAAGTCGAAGGATAGAGAGCCGAGTGCGCGCGAGGTCAGAAATTCCGTAGGCGGAACGCTCTGCCCCTTGCGCCCGCACGCCAGCACGCCCCGGTGCATCGGAAATCCCGCCACCGTGTCCATAATGCCTTGGGCCGCCACATAAACCGGCACGCCGCCGGGCACGTGTTCCAGAATATCCGCCAGCGGTGCCAGCCGCGTTTCGCACAGGAAGAGGCTCTCCACCTCAAATCGGCTGCGCCGCAACAGCGTCTCCAGCGTCACCTTGCCTTCCACGATAAACCGCCCGCCATGACCGCCGGTCAGGTCGCGCTCGCGGATGGAGACATAGGCCTCCACACGCGGATCATCAGATGAATGTATGGGAATAAGCTCGGGCATGGCCTCCCATGCCCCGCCTTGCGGCGCGTATCAATCCAGCAGCACGCCAATCATGGCCTGCGCGATCAACCCGCTGGTGACCTCAATCAGATAGGCGTCGCGGTCCACGCGCACCCATTTATGGCCTGCGGGCGCTGGTCCCAGATCATACCGGTCCCAGTTGGAAATTTTAACGCTGCGATATTCGGCCGGCAGGTGCTGGCCCTTGCCCCAGATCTTCTTCGCATGTCCGGGGGGAGCCTTGCCCTGCTTGGCCAGTCCCGGTGGCAGGGTCTCCGCGCGGGCAAAAGAGGGGGGATCGGCAAAGGCAAAAGTGCCCGCGCCCAGCGCGGCAGCCAAAACGGGAATAACAATCTTGAACGACATGGCCTTGTGCCTCCTTCCTCTGCCGGACTAACGCCAGAGCAGGGAAGGAGGTTCCAATAAGGCCGCGCGAAAGAGGCGCGTCAGGCCCCGACGGGCAGGCCCTGTTCCTTGGCCATGCGCTTCATCGCCTTCTGAAGTTTCTCGAAGGCGCGAACTTCGATCTGGCGGATACGCTCGCGGCTGACGTTATATTGCTCCGACAGCTCTTCCAGCGTCTTGGGCTCGTCCACCAGGCGCCGCTCGGTCAGGATATGACGCTCGCGTTCGGAGAGGTCTTCCATTGCCTGCGTTAGCAGCGTCATGCGCGCGTCGAGTTCCTGGCTGTTGGCGAAGGTCTCGGCCGTGCCGGGCTCGTCATCGGCCAGCCAGTCCTGCCATTCCATGTCGCCATCGGTCCCCATCGGCACGTTCAGCGAGGCGTCCGACCCGCTCATGCGCCCGTTCATCGAATAGACTTCGGTCTCGGTCACGTTCAGCTTTTCGGCGATCAGCCGGGCCTGCTCAGGTTTCAGGTCGCCTTCTTCCAGCGCCTGCATCTCGCCCTTCAGGCGGCGCAGGTTGAAGAACAGCTTCTTCTGGGCAGCCGTGGTGCCGAGTTTCACGAGGCTCCAGCTGCGCAGGATGTATTCCTGGATTGCAGCGCGGATCCACCACATCGCATAGGTCGCAAGGCGGAAGCCTTTGTCGGGGTCGAATTTCTTGACCGCCTGCATCAGGCCCACATTGCCCTCAGAGATCACCTCGGCCATCGGCAGGCCATAGCCGCGATAGCCCATCGCGATCTTCGCCACGAGGCGAAGGTGGGAGGTTACCATCTTCTCGGCTGCTTCGGTGTCTTCATCCTCGCGCCAGCGGCGGGCGAGCATGAATTCCTCATTCTTCTCGAGCATCGGGAATTTGCGGATTTCGCTCAGATAGCGGCTCATGCCCTGTTCCGGGCTTAGCGCGACCGAGCTTTTTGCGTTTCCGTTCGCCATGTTCAGTCCTCCTGTTGGAGCCGGCCCCATCATTGGGCGGCCTGCTCCGGTCTTAGAGCTCACCTGGAGCTTAGCCCCGCTCAGCGGCAGCGTCGTCACCGGGCGTGCGCAATTCAATCATCGCGCAGATGCATAAATAAGAATTGAGGCGAGCGTGTGGAAGAGGGGCCGGCGCGGGTTTCCGGCCAGAACACGTCTCTGTGTTGTCGCAGGGATAGCCGCAGTGTCGGGGGGCTGCCTGCAAGAGGCATGTAGGGGCGCCGCAGGCTGGCGCAAGGCTCGTCATTCTGTCCCAAACTGTCCGGAATTGGCCGGGTTTGTCCGTAAACTGTCCGCGATTGTCCGCCCGCTGGCGCAGAACTGACCCGCCGATGGCCAGAAATGTCCTTAAATTTCAGACATATTGTCGAGATCCACATCCTCACGCGCCTGCGCTAGGTAATCCTTCGACCGCATCTCAAAAAGCCGGCTCGCCGTCCGCTCAAACTCGAACGATCCGTCGCCTTCGGGGTAAAGTTCGCCCGGTTCTGCCGCTGCGCTGGCCACCAGTTTCACCTTGGCTTCGTAGAGGGCGTCGATCAGCCCGGTAAAGCGCATCGCCTCGTTCCGTTTGTCCGGAGAGAGCAGGGGAATGCCCTCCAGCATCACCGTATGAAACGTGCCTGCTATAGCCAGATAGTCGATCGGCCCCAGCGGCCGCGCGCACAGCTCTGCAAACGTAAACCGCGCCACCCCGGCCGCCTCCCGGCTCACCTCCAGCTTGCGGCCCTTGATGGTCAGCACGCAATGCTGAGGCTCCGCCCCCAGCGTCAGCCGGTCCCAGGCCTTGTCCAGCGCCGCCGCGCTTGTCGCGTCCAGCGGCGCATACCAGACCGGCGCCTCCACCAGCCGGTCGAGCCGGTAATCGCGCGCGGAAACCAGCTCCAGAACCTCGCAGCGGGCTTTCAGCTCCTCGATAAAGGGCAGAAAAAGCTGGCGGTTGATGCCGTCCTTGTAGAGGGCGTCCGGATGGCGGTTGGACGTCGCCACCACTGTCACGCCCCGCTGGAACAGCTGGTCAAACAGCCGCCCGAGGATCATGGCATCGGCGATCTGCGACACCTGAAACTCGTCAAAACAGAGGAGTTTTGCCTCTTCCGCAATCTGCTTGGCGACCGGCGGGATCGGGTCATCCCCGGCAGACTTGACCCGCCAGGCAGAGCGCTTGCGCTCGGCATCCGTCATCTTGCGCCACACACCGAGGCGCTCATGCACCTGCGCCATGAACTCATGGAAGTGTACGCGGCGTTTCGGCTTCGTGACGGCCTGCGCAAAGAACAGGTCCATCAGCATCGACTTGCCCCGGCCAACCCCGCCCCAGAGATACACCCCCCGCATCGGCTCAGGCTTTGAAAACCAGCCCGGCTTGGGTTGATTGGCAAGGCGCTCGGCCAGCCCGTCGAGCAGGTCTGCCGCTTCCAGCTGAACCGGGTCGGCGGTCAGCGCGCCGCTGGCCACCTTCGCCTCATACTTCGCGCGCACACCCGCCATCGGTTTGTCCTCAGCCGAACTTTTCGGCGATCTGCGCCAGGAAAGACGTCCACACCCGGGGCTCGACCAGCAGCGTCGTGACCACCCCGACGACCGCCCCGCCCAGGTGCGCCTCATGTCCGATGATCCTGTTGGCGCGCTGGGAGAGCACATAGCTCAGCACCACAAAGCCCACCCCGAACACGATGCCCCACATCGGAATAATGAACAGAAACAGAAGCATGGAGAAAGGCGCGATCATGCAGAATGCCAGGATGATGCCCGACAGCGCCCCCGACGCGCCCGCGGCGCGATAGTCCGGATTACTGCGGTTCCACCAATAGGCCCACACGCTGCCCCCGATCAGGGAGGCAAGGTAGATGATCAGAAAGTTCACGCCCCCCAGCACATGCTCGATCACCGGCCCGAACATGTAGAGGCCGTACATGTTGAGGAAGAGGTGGGGCCCGTTGACATGCAGGAAGCCCGAACTGATCAGCCGGTGCCATTCGCCCCGTTCCTTCATCGGGCCCACCCAGAGAATGTTCTGGTTGTTGAAGGGCGCGCTGCGGAAGGCGATCAGGCTGGCGATCACATTGAGAATGATCAGCGACAGCGAGGCCGGGTAGGAAAAGATGTCTGCCATGGCGGGTGTGTCTTTCCCTTAAAAAGCTAAGCCGCCCGAAGCGTCTTCGGGCGGCTTAGCAAGGGGAAACGGGGGGCGGCAAGCGCCCAGCACCTTCAGGCTGCGCGAATCGCCGGGCGTGCGCCCGCAGCAGGCATCAGCTCCAGCAGGAAATCTTCGAAGGATTCAGGGCGCTGGATGAAGCGGTTGAAGTTCAGCCCGGCCTTGAAAACCGCCTGGGTGTGGATGTTGGCGCCGCAGCGGGCGGCCGAGGCCACCACTTCATCGCGTTCCGGACGGGAGGAAGCAACCGCAATGCGGTGCTTGCCCATATTGGCAACCCGCGCGACAGCCATGTCCACATCATCGCCGGTCTCGGGCAGCTGAAGATCGACGATCACAAGATCAAAGCGCTCAAGGCGCAGGCGGCGCTCAGCGGCCAGCAGGCCTTCCGCCATAACAAGATCTACCGGAATACGAGCCCGCGCAGCCTTGTCGGCTGCATGCGCCAGCATCGTACGTACCGGTTCGTGATCTTCGATCCAAAGCACCTTCATTAAACTCAACCTCGTTGAACGTTTTGAATGTCGCCGGGGAAAGAGGTGTTAAGCCGCCGCCCGTCTGAATTCACATTGGCATGCTCATCTTGCGTCTTGGTAAAGCGAAACTTTCCGAAGTATTGAAATTCCGATGGATTCCAAGCTTGGACCCAGAAAACGCAGACGGCTTCCTGTTTTTCCCGCCCGGCTCTATGATTTGCTCCATAAATCTGTGGGGAAAGGAAGCGCGCTTTTCATGACCGATGAACCTCTCGCCCGCCCCGCGCCGTCTTCAGCGCTGGCGGCCTTTCTCCCGGCGGAGGAACGCGCCGGCCTGCATATCGTCGACGCGCTGATCGAGGAGCGCTGCCCCCGTCTGCGCGCCAGCGCCGCCTGGCCGGTTGCCCGCCCGCTCCTCTATACCCTCCTTGGCTATGGCAAGGCCCGCCAAATGGCCGATGAACTCGTGCAACTGAACGGCTGGGAAAGTTTTGACCGGCTGTCGCAGCAGCTCGCCTTCAATATCTCCGCCGATGGTATGGACCGTCTCCCGGAGACGGGCCGCTGCATCATCGCCGCGAATCACCCGACCGGCCTCGCCGACGGGGTCGCCGTCTGGGATCTCCTGAAACAGAAGCGGAAAGACATCGTCTTCTTGGCCAATGCTGACGCCATCCGGGTCAATCCGCGCTTTGAGGATGTCATCATCCCGGTCGAATGGGTGCCCGAGAAACGCTCCCCGGCCAAGACGCGCGAAACCCTCAAACGCGCTGCCGCCGCCTTTGCCGAGGAAAAATGCGTGGTCATCTTCCCCTCCGGCCGTCTCGCCCGAAGGGAAGGCGGCCAGATGATCGAGAAGGAGTGGTTTCCCACCGTTGTCGGCCTTGCCCGCAAACAGGCTGCCCCGATCATTCCGCTCAATCTCGATGCGCGAAATTCCGAGCTTTTTTATCTCCTCTCCAAACTCTCCGGCGAGCTGCGCGACATCACCCTGTTCAATGAACTCCTCAATAAGCGCGGCTCGAAATTCCGGATGACCTTCGGCCAGACCATTTCCCCAGCCGCGTTGGCCGGCGACCCCGTTGCCCTTACCGAAGCGTTGAAACGCCATATCGCCTACGCGCTTCTGGAAGACCGGAACGCGCGCTTCGAGCCGATGTAAACCGGGGCAGGGCGGCGCGTTCACACACGCGTGCTTGCGGGGCGGCCAAATGCGCCCTAGAGCGCCGCGCGATGATTGAAATTGTGCCAGAAAATCCTGCCCAGCATGCCGACGCCATCGAAGCCCTGTTCGATGTTACCTTCGGGCCGGGACACTTTGCCAAGACGGCCGAGCGGCTGCGGGAGTATTCGGCCTCGCTGCCGGAGATAAACCGCGTCGCGCTTGAAGACGGCAAGGTGGTCGGCGTTTGCCGCGTCTGGCCGCTGGTTGTCGGCCCGTCCCGCATGACGGCGCTGTTTTATGGCCCGGTGGCGGTTGATCCGGCCTATCGCGGCAACTTCCTCAGCCTGAAGATAACCCAGGCCGCCCTTGACGCCGGCAAGGCCGCCGGCTGGCCCGCCGCTGTGCTGATCGGCGCCCACAGCCTCTTCGGCAAAGCCGGCTTCACCGTCGTGCCGCAAGGCCGCCTGATTTTCCCCAGCCCGCAGGATCCCGGTCGCGTCATGGTCAAGGATCTCGCCGGTGACGCCGGCGCGCTGGAAGGTCTCGTGACCGCCCCCTGATTTTTCTTGCAGGGCAGGGGAGGCGCTGACACACTCTTCCCAGCGCACAGGACCGCACCTTCAAACCTTGCCCATCACCAGGAGGCGAGGAAGCGGCTCTTCGCGCCTCGGGAGGAAGAATGGCCGACATTGTCACCGGCCAGGACGAGCCGGTACAGCCCAAGGCTGGCCTGCGCGAGGTTCTGGTATCGCTGCGCCAGCCAAAAGTAGCCATCGCCATGGTTTTCGGCATTGCGACGGGTATGCCGCCCGTCATGGTCGGCGCCACGCTCGGCTACTGGCTGCGGCAGGAAGGCGTCGCGCTCACCGCCATCGGCTTCATGGGCTGGGTGGGCATATTCATCGCGGCCAAATTTCTCTGGGCGCCGTTTGTTGACTGGATCCGGCTGCCGATCATCGGCAAACGCCTGGGGCATCGCCGGTCCTGGATGCTCCTCGGGCAGATCTTCGTCACCATCGGTATCCTCGGCATGGCCTTTACCGGGCCCTCGGCGGGCCTTGCCGTCTTCGCGGGCTTTGCAATGCTCACCTCCTTTGCCGCCGCCACACAGGACATCGCCGTGGATGCCTGGCGGATCGAAAGCGCGCTCGACGAAGAACAGGATCTGATGGCCTCGGCCTATATCCTCGGCCTGCGCTCAGGGTATTTCCTCGGCAATGTGCCCATCCTGGCGGCCTCCGGCATGGTCGGCTGGCAGGCTGCTTATGCCTTTGCCTCGCTTGGCGGCATCGCCGGGCTTTCCGCGTTGCTGCTGGCGCGGGAGCCACAGAAGCCGCGCGACTTTGCTCCCCTCACTGGCCTTGGCTCGGTCGGCGGCGCGCTCATCCGTCCCCTGAAGGTGTTCTGGCAGGATCATGGCAAAGGAGTGTTCATCTTCCTGCCGCTGGTGGCGCTCTTCTTCCTGCCCGACAGCCTGATCGTTCCGATGGTCGGGCCGCTTTATATCGACCTTGGCTTTTCAACCGGCGAGATTGCCGGGATGCGCACCGTAGTCGGCTTTCCTGCCACGCTGGGCGGGGTGGTCGCGGCTGGCCTCATCGGCCTGCGTTTTGGTACGCTGACAGCCATGGCCATCGGGGTAACGCTGGCGGGGCTTTCCAATCTCGGCTTCTGCGTCCTGGCGCTCTCGGGCGGATCCAAACTCATCTGGGCCGTCATCACGGTGGTGGAAGGGTTCAGCGGCGGCCTTGCCATGGCGGCAATCGTGGCCTGGGCCAGCCGTCTTACCAACCCCATCGCCACGGCCGCGCAGTTTGCGCTGCTCTCGTCGCTGATGTC
>JBKBRT010000144.1:0-7755 GCA_046291585.1 Hyphomonas sp. | reverse complement strand
TGGGCGAATCCGGCTCGTTCTCCCGTGCAGCCGAGGCATGTCACGTTACCCAGCCCACACTTTCTGCGGGTATAAAGGAGCTGGAAGATCTCTTTGGGGTGTCGCTGGCAGAGCGCGAATCGCGCGGTGCAACATTGACGCATGCCGGCGAAATCGCCGTGGCGCGGGCGTCTGCCCTGCTCGCGGACGCCCACGCCCTCGTCCAGGCGGTCACCAGCGCCGGCGCGCTCTTCTCCGGCCCCTTCCATCTGGGCGCCATCCCGACCATCGCGCCCTTCGTGCTGCCCCAGATCGTCGGCCAGCTGACCCGGCGCTATCCCGAGCTCAAACTCTACCTCACCGAAGACCGCACCCACCGCCTGATCGACCAGCTGCGCGCCAGGACGCTCGACGCCGCCTTCATCGCGCTCCCCTGGGAAGCGCCGGGCATCGAGATGATGACACTGTTCGATGACGAGTTTCTCCTCGCCGCGCCGGCCGGCCACCCGCTGAGCCGCAAGAACGGCCTCTCCCCGGAAGATCTTCAGGGCGAGGATCTTCTCCTCCTCGAAGATGGCCACTGCCTGCGCGATCACGCTGTCGCGGTCTGCCGCCTGAAGACTGGCGCCGGGCGCGAACAGGTCGCCGCCACGTCCCTCGGCACACTCGTCAACATGGTCGCCGGCGGGCTCGGCGTCTCGCTCATCCCGCGCCTGGCCGCGGACAATGGCCTGGCGCTCGGGCCAGACGTTGCCATCCGCTCTTTCGTCACGCCCATCATCGGCCGTCAGGTGGGGATCGCCTGGAAATCCGGCAGCCCGCGCGAGGCCGAGGCCCGGACGCTCGGAGAGCTCGTCCGCCAACAGCTCCGCTCGCAGATCAACGCCGCCTCCATCACCTGAAAAGTCTTCTCTGAGCCCTCTACCGCGCGCCTGACAAGCAGAGTATCAGGCGGGAAAATGGGGGCGTCAGCGAAAGACATGGCAGCGGGCATGACGACGTGTGCGGCAAGCGTCACTGGCAGGGCGTCATGGGCCTGAGCGCATCCTGGCGCGCCGCCATTGCCGCCGGCGCGGTCAATCTCGTCCTCGGCGCAAACCTCCCCTATCTGCCGGTCTGGATGGAGCGCGCCGCCGGCATGTCGGGCGCCGAGATCGCCGGCGCCAGCACGCTTGCCATCCTCATCCGCATCTTCGCTGGCCCCCTGACGGCCGGCATCGCGCAGGATCACGGCCTGCGCGGCACGCTTGCTTCGGTGATGGTCGTTGCGCTTGCGGGCTATGCCCTGCTGGTTCCGGACGCCCCGCGCGCGGCGGCCTTTTTCCTCTGCGTGCTCGTCTACAGCGCCATGAACCTTGTCGGCCCGCTGTTTGAGGCCGTCCTCGTCTTCGGTACGCGCAATGGCCGCCCGGACTATGGCGAAGGCCGCGCCATCGCGTCGGCCGCCTTCGTCGCGGCCAATCTCGCGGGCGGCGCGATCCTTGGCGCCCTGGGGCCGGACTGGATACTCTTCTACCTGATCGCCGCTTCGGCGCTCGCAGCGCTCGCGCCCATGTTCACCAAACAGGGCGCCCGCGCCGCTGTCGCCCGGCGCCCGCTGATCTCCACCTTCACGGACTCCTTCACGATCTACCGGATGCCCGGCGTGTTCGTGTATCTGCTCGCCGCCGCGCTCATCCAGGCCAGCCACGGCGCGTACTATGCGTTCGCTTCCAATATCTGGATCGCGCAGGGCATTGATGGCGGCCATATCGGCGCGCTCTGGGCCATCGGGGTTGCCGCGGAAATCCTGCTGCTTCTGGTGTCGCGCCAGCTTCTGAAGAACATGAACTATTACACCATGCTCTGGATCGGAGGCATCGGCGCCCTCATCCGCTGGACGGCGGCCGGCTTCGTGCTGCCGGTGGAGGCAGTCTATGCGTTTCAGACCCTGCATGCGGCCAGCTTTGCGATGACGCATATCGGAACGATGCGTTTCCTTCAGGCGGCGCTGCCCGATGACAAGCTCCCGCTCGCCTATTCGGCCAATGGCGCGCTGATCTTCGGCCCGGCCATGGCCGTCACGGGCCTGGCCGCCGGTCTCGCCTATGACGCCCTCGCGCCCGGCGGGATCGATGCGCAGACAAAGCTCTACTGGTTGATGGGGGGGGTGACCCTTGGCGGGCTGGCCTTCACCTGGCGGGCAACGCGCGCGCGCGTCCAGCCCGCCCTCGAGACCTGATCTCACCGCAGGCAGCCGCCCTCGCCCTGCTTGACACGGCAGATATATAACGTGTTATATATCAGGTAATCACAAGGAGTGCCCATGCCCAGAGATGTCCTCGCAGAGATGGGCCACCTCGCCCTCGGCAGCCGGCTGAAACGCCTCGCCGAGCGGATGCAGGCGGACGCCACAAAAGTGTTTGCCGATCGCGGCCTGCCCATTCAGGGCACGCATTTCCCGCTGCTGGCGGCGCTGACCACCTATGGCCCGCTCAGTGTCACCGAAGCCGTCGAAGCGGTCGGCATCAGCCAGCCCGCCGTCACCCGTATTCACAACGCCCTGCAAAAGCTCGGCATCACCACGACCAGCCCGGTTGAGGGCGATCATCGCCAGAAGCGCATCGCCCTGACTCCCAGAGGCGAAGCCCTGCTGGAAGAGCTGAAAGCTGACCTCTGGCCACAGGTTCGCCGCGCCGCGCAGGGGCTCTGCGAGGGAGAGGAAACCGACTTTCTCTCCTGGATCACCCGTCTGGAAGGCGCGCTTCAGAACCGCTCCCTGCAAAGCCGCATCGAAGACGAGATGAAAGGCGCGCGCCCTTCGTTGCGGCTTGTCGAATTTGACGACCGCCTCGCGCCGGAATTTGACGCCATCACCCGCGAATGGGTGGAGGCCATGTTCACGCTGGAAAAGAAAGACATCGAGATCATCGAAAACCCGCGTGCGAAAATCCTGGCGCCCGGTGGTGAGATCCTGTTTGTGGAGGCCGAGGGCCTTGGCATCATCGGCACCTGCGCGCTGATGCAGGTGGACGGAAATGTCTTTGAACTGACCAAGATGGGCGTGCGGGAAACAGCCCGCGGCCTCAAAGCAGGCGAGTTCCTGCTTCAGCGGACTCTGGAACGCGCCCGGCAGATGCCCATCGGCGAGCTCTTCCTGCTGACCAACTCGAAATGCGCCGCCGCCATCCACCTTTATGAAAAGGCCGGCTTCGTGCATGACGCAGATATCATGGCCCGTTACGGCGCCAGCTATGCGCGCTGCAATGTGGCCATGTCATATGATCTCTCGAAGCCGCCCCGGATCTGATCCGGCGCGGCTTCAGAGGGCAGATCAACCCGTCTCGCGGTCGCCGCGCACGTCGAGGTCGTATTCGCGCACCTTGCGGTACAGCGTCGAGCGGCCAATCCCGAGACGGCGCGAGACTTCGCTCATATGGCCATCATAGAACTCGATCGCATACTGAAGAAGATCGCGCTCGATATCCTGCAGGCTGCGGATCTCGCCGTCCTGATCCTTGATCGCGACCGGCACGTCTCCGACAAAGCTGGCCTTCACATCGTTGGCGGGCACCGGTGGCGCTTCAGGCGGGCGCTGGAGAGGCACCGCCGGCATCATCATCACATCCGCCATCTGGCCGGAAATCTGCGGGAAATCCTGCGGACGCAGTTCATCGCCGTCACACAGGACCACGGCGCGGAACACCGCGTTCTCCAGCTGGCGGACGTTCCCCGGCCAGTCATAGGAATACAGCATCTGCAACGTATCCTCGCCCGCCCCGGTCACCTTCGTGCCTTCGCTGGCATTGAAGCGCGCAATGAAATGATCGACCAGCGCCGGAATATCCTCGCGCCGCTCTTTCAGGGAAGGCATATCAATCGGGAACACGTTGAGGCGGTAGAACAGGTCTTCGCGGAACGTGCCGGCTTTCACTTGGCCCGCCAGATCGCGGTTCGTCGCTGAGATGATGCGCACGTCCACCTTGGTGGGGCGGCGTGCGCCAACAGCATCAACCTCGCCTTCCTGCAGCGCACGGAGCAGTTTCACCTGCGCGTCCAGCGGCAACTCGCCCACCTCATCCAGGAACAACGTGCCACCATCGGCTTCGAGAAACTTGCCCGGCGCCTTCGAGACCGCGCCCGTAAACGCGCCCTTCTCATGGCCAAACAGGATCGACTCCACAAGGTTCTCCGGGATCGCGCCGCAGTTGACCGTCACGAACGGTTTGCCCGCCCGCTGGCTGGCGCCCTGAATGCAGCGCGCCACAACTTCTTTACCCACACCGCTTTCGCCCAGGATCAGCACCGGAATATCCGACGCCGCCCCGCGCTCAGCCATACGGATCACGCCGCGCATCGCCGGGGCCGAGGCAATCATGTCCTCGAATTTCATGCCGCCTTCGGCCTTGCGCGAGAGGCGTTTGACCTCTCCCGTCAGGCTCTGCATCTTCAGGGCGTTCCGGATACTGACGACCACGCGCTCGGGATTGGCCGGCTTGACGATAAAGTCCACCGCCCCGCGCCGCATCGTCTGCACGATCGTGTCGATGCCGCTCGTTGCCGTCAGCATGATCACCGGCAGGTCCGGGCGCTTGCCGTTGAGGCGCTCCAGCGTGTCCATCCCCGAAAGGCCCGGCATGGTCAGATCCAGCAGCACGACATCCACGCCTTCGCGCGCGTCGGCGGCCATCTGCAGCCCCGTCTCGCCATCGGGCGCGGTGCGGCAGGCAAAGCCTGCTTTCTCCACCGCTGCCTGCAACAAGCGGCGCTGTGTCGGATCGTCATCGACCACCAAGATCGTTTTGGCCATGGGTTTCGCCTTCATGAGTCTGATTGCAGCCGGCGCGCCCGATAGAGCGCCCCGTGCCGTTTCGTTACGCCCCGTTCTGACACAGACGCATGGAGTTACGGTTTCGCCAGTCGTTTGAATTTTATGAAAAATGGCGCTGGCCGCCGCGATCACCGTGATCATCGCCAGCGGGCGCTGCAGCATCTGTTCAGGATCGTTTGAGGACGGACTGCTCGCCTTCTCCATCTCCTGCGAATTCTCCCCTTGCGCGAAGGTTAACAAAGCGTAAAGGTAGAAATCCACAGGGGTCTCAGGGGTGAGGAGACGCGAGACATGGGCCGCAAGGGCACAGCCGCGAGCACGGGCAAATTTCAAAGATTTCTAGCCGCATGGAGCTGGAGCGCCAATATCATCGTCTGCGCGCTGCTTCTGGCGTCTGGCGGCGCCTTTCTTCTGGCCGCCCCCTTCCTCCCGGACCTCAACCCGGACAACGTCCGCGCCGACTGGCTAGCCCTCGCCTGCCTCACCACCGGCCTCTTCACCGCCAACATGGCCCGAATGCTCCAGATTTGGGGGCGGCTTGGCTTGATCATCAAAAAGCCTCTGGCCCGGCGCAGCGACGCAGAACGCAGACGGGCGCATAAAGGGTTTCGGGAACTCTTCGCCTACATCTTCCTCGCCCTCACGGGCCTCACCGCTTTCACCTTCCTGTCCGCCCAGCCGGGGCTCCTGCCTTGGGCGAACCTTGGTCTTCACGGCGCAGGAACGGCCGATGCGCAGCCACTGCATGTCGCCGCTCTGATTGCCTGCCTGGCGCTCAGCTTCGTTCCGCTCCTCACCAGCTTCTGGCTTTATGCCAAAGCCGAGGAGACTGCGTTCCAGCGCAAAGTTCTGCGCAAAGACGCAATTTCTGCGCCTTCCTTCTGGGCGGGTGCTGTGATCCTTGGGAGCATTGTTGCTCTCGCAAGCTGGGCAACAGAAATTTCCGGCAATGAGTCCCAAGCTCTTGCTTCGAACCTCACCTTCTTCGTGACGCTGGGCGTAATCGCTCTTTTCGTTGCCTTTATCTTTCTGCCCCACCTCGTGCGCTATCTGGATCGGGCTGGCGAACATGACAGCGATGCTGATCAAGTCGCCGCACAAGGCTTCAACCCCATCACTTTGCCGGCGCAGGCGGCAAGCTATCTGGATTCCTTTCTTGTCCGCCTGATTGCGCCGCTCACGGGCGCTACCCAGAAAGGTCGCGGCGTGCCCCACAGCTTCGTGCTGCTGTCTATCATTCCCTTGACGGCCTTGGGCTTTGTTCTGGCGCCACCCTTTGGTCTCATCCCGATTGCTCTGGGCATGCTGATGGTCATCGCTCTAGGGCGCCGCTGGGCATGGATCGAGGAAGACCGCGAAACGGCCTCTCGCCTGCTCAAAACCGAAAGTCCGGAAATTCAGGTAGGCTTCGACAATGACCTGAAAGACGAAGCGCTCCTGGGCTATGCCTGTCTCTTTCTGCTCGTTCCCCTCGGTCTCCACCAAATCTATGGATGGCAGACCACTGCCTTTGAGTTCACCGATGCGGGGCGCACCGCAAATCCCTTCTTCGCATGGCTCAGCTTCTTTGGCGCAGAACTCGCCAAGGCAGTCCCGTTCGTTGACTGGTGGGAAATCTATCAGGTCGACCTGAGACCCCCGATTGCAGCGGCCACCGATAACCCGCTCGGCAAACACCTCACCTTCGCCGCCCGCGCTATGGTCGACCTCGTCATCATGGCGTCGCTCTTTCAGGCCATTGCCATCTGGCAGCGCTCACGAGCGCAGAAGAGGCTTTACCAGATCGGCCACGTGAACCATTTCGAACCCTTCGCAGAACGGGAATTCTTTGAAGGTGCTTTCCGGGGTAATGTGAAGGAGCCCCGCGCCGAATTTGTCGAGAAGGTTCAAAAGCACATCGACGCGCGAGAATTGCTGCGGCTGCCAAGCGAACCCTATAACCCCGAGCGCCTCGCCGATCTCCTGAAATCAGATAGTCCGAATGTTCAGCGTGCTGCACTCTGGATGGTCCACAAATACCAGATACTTACCGGCCCACCGCAGGAACAGATCCGCCAACTCGTCGATCACTGGCTCAACATCAGTTTCCCCCAAATATCGGGGTCGGCGCGCCCGGCTGACAGGAAGCGGCTGCTGAAAGAGAAACACAAGCTCGAGCAGCTGCTGGCAGAACTCGCAGAAGACACACGGGTCATCCGGAAAAGGGAAACGGGCCTTCTGCTCGGCCTCCTCGAAGCAATCCGTCAGGTGCCAGAGTTTTCGTTCGCTCAAATCGAAGCAATCCGGCTCTTCGGAAAACTTCGGAGCGAGTATGCCCTGCTTGCTTTGGCGGCGCATGTCCTCCCACCTACTGAAACCGAATGGCGGCAACGCATCCAAATGAAGTTCGGCCGCGCCCCGAACCTCTTTCTTGGACAGGCGCCGATGCGTTTGAAAGTGTACGAAGCGCTGGAAACGCTGGGGCTCAACTGGGCAGTGTCAGCCGCAACGCGCACCAAAATACTCAAACTACTTGAAACTATGGCGGTTTCCGATGCCGCCATACCGTGCCGGGAACGCGCTGACCTCGCAGCACAACGTATACGGGAAGATATGAAAACTCCGCACCTCATAACGAATGATGAGGAAACCGATGACGATCCAGACACTGAGGACTAGCCCCGCCCCTAACCCTCCCGCAAAATCTTCCCCATCACCTTCCCCCTCGCCAGTTCGTCCACCAGCTTGTCCAGATACCGTATCTCCCGCATCAGCGAGTCTTCGACCTCTTCCACGCGCACGCCGCAGACCACACCCCTGATCAGCGCCCGCGCGGGGTTCAGCCCCGGCGCCTGCCCAAAAAACGCTTCGAAATCCACTCCCGCCGCGATCTGCGCGCCCAGCTGCGCCTGGCTGTAGCCGGTGTGCCAGCGGATGATCTCGTCGACCTCCACCTGCCCGCGCGCCCAGCTCCAGCCCACCCCAGC
>JBKBRT010000143.1:0-7781 GCA_046291585.1 Hyphomonas sp. | reverse complement strand
GCGCCATCCATTCGGCCAAACACATCTTCGGCTCACAGACGGATAATTTCTACAAGGCCAATGAAGACACCGGCGGGCGCATCGGCAACACCGCCGCCGCAGACGTTCTGGAAGACGTCGCCCACCCCGTCGTCATCACCCATCCGCTCAGCGGCAGGAAGGCGCTCTATGTGAATCCCGCCTTCGCCACGAAAATCGCCGGCTATTCCGAGGAAGCCTCCGGGGCCCTGCTCATGCGCCTTTATGCGCACGCCATGAACCCAGATCACGCCCACCGGTTCAAATGGCGGCCGGGCTCGGTCGCCTTCTGGGACAACCGGTCAACCTGGCACTGGGCCATGAATGATTATCACGGAGAGCGGCGCCTGATGCACCGCATCACGATTGAAGGCTGCGCGCTGAATTAGGGCCGGACGGTCAAGGAACGCCGGCGCCCGTCAGTCCATCCCGAACTCGACGCCCACATCCCGCCCGCTGGACCAGCGCTTCATGCAGGTCCGCGGATATTTGAACTGGGGCAGGGTCATCACGAACTGTTCGGGCAGTTCCACCCCTTCAGGCACGCAGATGCGCGCGCCGCCGGGCGATATATCGCGCAGCTCGCATTCCAGGCGCTTGAACAGGCCGAGGCGAATAAACGCCTTGCCGTCGACGCGGATGCGTTGCCCCCGCCTGTTATACTGCAGGAAGGGCTGATGGTTGATTTGAGGGCGCTGTTGGGTCATGGGGATGGCCGGGCGTCACGGGTAGAATGTTGGGCCATAGGGGAAATGGCATATCCTTATAATGACATACCCAAGTTAAAGCCCCGTCCAAAGCCATTGATTTAATTGAACAGATTCCGGTTATCCGGTGTTGATAGGTTAGGAGAGCCCCTTGAGCGCAGACGTCCACATAACGACCCTTGGCGGAATTGGCCGCATCACGCTGACCCGGCCTGCCGCGCTGCATGCGCTCAACACGCCGATGTGCGCGCGGATCCTCGCCGCGATCACGGCCTGGAAATCAGACCCCGCCATCCACCTTGTCTGGATCGACCATCAGGAAGGCACACGCGGTTTCTGCTCGGGCGGCGACATCCGCATGCTGGCGGAAAGCGGCGCGGGCGACGCCTCGGAGGCGCGCGACTTCTTCCGCACCGAATACCGCATGAACGCGGCTCTCAAGGCTTTCCCCAAACCTGTCCTCGCCATCCTTGACGGCGTCACCATGGGCGGGGGCGTTGGCCTCTCGGTTCATGGTTCCCACCGTATCGCAACCGAGCGCACTCTCTTTGCCATGCCCGAAACCGGCATCGGTCTTTTCCCTGATGTGGGCGGGGGCTGGTTCCTGCCGCGCCTGGAAGGCCAACTCGGAACCTGGCTCGCCCTGACCGGCGCGCGCCTCAAGGGCGCCGATGTGGCCGCCGCCGGCGTGGCCACGCATTATCTTCCCTCAGAGCGTGTGCCCGCACTTGCCCGTCAGCTGGAAGCGGCAGACTTCTCGGCCGACGCGCCCGCGATGCTTGACGAAATCCTCCGCAGTCTGACGCATGCCATTCCGGCCCCTTCCTATGCGCCGCATCTGGAAACTCTCCATCGCTGTTTTGCAAAACAGTCGGCAGAAGAAATCCTCGCCGCGCTGGAGGCAGACGCCGGCGAATGGGCCAGGGGTGAGGCGGCCACGCTCCGCGCCAAGTCTCCCGAGACGGTAAAGGTCGCCCTGCGCCAGCTGCGCGAGGGCGCGCGCTGTGAAACCTTTGAAGACAACATGCGCATGGAATTCCGCATCGGCTGGCGCAAGGTGCAGAGCCATGATTTCCAGGAAGGCGTGCGCGCTGTCATTATAGATAAGGATAATGCGCCCGTCTGGTCGCCCGCGCGCCTTGAAGATGTCAGCGAGGCAGATGTCGCGCAATACTTCGCGCCGCTGGGCGCAGACGATCTCACCTTCTGAAGCCAAAGCACTCTGGCAATATTTACATCTGGTTCATCAGTAGAAAACCGCCCGGATACTTTCCGGGCGGTTTTTTTCTGCGGGTTGTTTCAGAATGAAACGGAATTTGTCGCCAAAACACGTTACGGGGCAGTAACGGTTAATGAATTCTCTGATTTGTTTACCAACATCATTTGAAGCCGCGATGTGCTTATCAATTTATTAGGCCTAGTCCTGTAAATCTACTCAAACTACAACAAAAGTTGAGTGAAAGTTGAGTGGTGGTGAATATGATGATGATCGACATGCAGGACACTGCAACAGGTACAATCGGCGAGTCTTTCCTTAAGTCGCTGTCTCTTCTCGAACAGGCGCATCGCCGTCTGCACGATGTTGTGAAGGATGATCTGGAACGCGCCGGTGAACGTTCGCTGACCGGTGTTCAGGCTCTGCTCCTTTACGAGATTGGTGAAGGCGAAGCCCCGGCCTCCGTGCTCCGCGCTCGCGGCGCCTTTGCCGGCACCAGCCTTTCCTACAACGTGAAGAAGCTTCAGGAAGGCGGCTATCTCGTTCAGACGCGTTCGGAAGATGACAAGCGCACGGTCACGCTGCGCCTCACCGATCGCGGCAAGAAAGTCCGTACACGGGTTGAGAAGCTGTTCGAGAAACAGGCCACCGCGCTTGAGCCGACCGCCAGCGTCCGCGCTGACGATCTCTCCCAGCTCAACAAGACCATCTCGCGCCTCGAGCGCTTCTGGTCCGACCAGATCCGCTATCGTCTCTAAGTCTTTCCGGGGGGGAAGAAGACGGGAGAACCCCGGAGCGCAGATGGGGCGCTCCGGGGTTCTTTCATGTCCGGCGCCGGAAATTCGGGAAGGGGATCAGAAGGGGGGCGATAGGGGGGGGCTTGCCCGCCCCGGCCCAGCCCGTAAACTTCCCGCATGAAACTCTACGCTGTCTTCACCGGGGGCCACCATCCCCGCGCCAATATCGAAGTGCATGATCTGCGCTTCGTCGCGGGCGAGAGCCTGGAAGCCACCGTGCCCGCCCTGCGCGCCGCCTGGTGGGGCAAGCCCGCCACGCTGCACATCGATGGCTATGCCGAATTGACCGAGGTGGACGGCTGGCAGGTTGATCTTCTCCCCGGCCGCGCGCCCGCTCCGCCCGCCCGCCGCCTGTGGTTCGTCAATCTCGGCGGCTACACCCCCGGCCTCTTCGGCGAGCAGCACAACTAC
This sequence comes from Hyphomonas sp., assembly GCA_046291585.1. Taxonomy (GTDB): domain Bacteria; phylum Pseudomonadota; class Alphaproteobacteria; order Caulobacterales; family Hyphomonadaceae; genus Hyphomonas. The sequence goes on along the minus strand of JBKBRT010000143.1, from coordinate 4,632 downwards.
CTCTTCCTTGCCGGCGCGGAGAAAGCCGAGATCTGGGCCCGCGCCCGCGCGCTCTCCCCGGAATGGACAGGCCGCCACAAGGACAATTTCGTCTCCATCGACGAGGTGATCGACATCAACGGCCTCTTGGAAGCCGAAGGCTGGCACCTCCGCCTCGACCATCCCGCCACCGGCGAGGCCCCGGCGCGCATCGTGTCGGACTATATCAAGCTCTGACCGCTCTCTCAAAAAAACGAACTCCCGCAAAATCAACGCTTCACCCTGTGGAAATCTCATCCTAAGGTAGCTCGCAATGCGGGGGTTCATTACACTCTTTCTTGCCGGGGCGAGCGCTGCCGGCGTGGCCGAAGCCGCCCCCTGGGTGCGCGACGAGGGCGGCTGGTATGCCCGCGCCCTCGGCGCCCATGACAGTCTCAACGGGGTCGATGGCTGGCGGCTCGATCTCTATGGCGAATACGGCGTCACCGAGAAAATCACGCTCACCCTGAAAAACGAGGCCGTGGCCTATCCCGACGCTTCCGCCTTTGACCGGGATTTCTGGCGCCTCACCGCCCGCCGCACTCTCGGCAGCTATAAGGGCTGGACCGCTGGCGCAGAGCTCGGCGCCTTCCAGGGCACCACCCTGAACGCCAGCTCGGGCGCGGGCCTGTTCTTCTGTGATGGCACCGGCTTTGAAGGCCGGCTCGGCGGGGGCTGGTCCGGCCATGTCCAGGATCGCCCGCTCTACGTCTTTGCCGATGTCGCCCATCTCGCCCAGGGCGATGGCTGCGGCCGTACACGGATCGAACTCGGCTATGGCCAGGACCTGACCCGACACATCTTCCTCGGCCAGCAGCTCTGGTTCGAGGAGGGCGATTTCAGCGGCCGCTCGGTCAAAACCGAATCCCAGATAGGCGTCCATCTGGGCCGGGTCGATGTCTCGATTGGCTACCGCGAGGAAATCGGCGGCACCTTCAATGAAAATGCCGTCCTGATCGCCCTCGTCGCCCGCCGCTAGCCGGTCACTCCGCCGGCGCTGCCTCGCCCTGATAGCCGGTCTCGACCATCAGATAGGCAATCACGCCCAGCCGATCGGCTTCCCGGCGCACCCCGGAAAAGCTCATCCGGTTGCCCGGCACGAAGGTCCGCGGGTTCTCCAGCCAGTGATCGAGCTGCTCGGGCGTCCAAATGAAGGTTTCCGCTGACAGCGCCGGCGAATAGGCAAAGCCCTCCACGGTCGCCACTTGGCGGTCAAAGATGCCGTGCAGGTTGGGGCCGACGAGGTTGCCCGCCCCTTCTGCGGTGAGGTGGCAGGACTGGCAGAGTTTCCAGGTCCGCGCGCCCACGGCATAGTTGGCCGTGTTGTAGGGCGCCGGCAGGCTGGCAAATTCCGGGCTGGGTTCACCGGGCGCCGCCGCCGGGGCAGCAGCGGGCGCGGCCACAGGCGCGGACGGCGCCGTTGCGCTCGGCTCCAGAGGCGTCGCCGGCGCGGGGTCAGAGCCGCCACAGCCCGCCAGGGCGAGGGCGGCAATCAGGGCGAACGGGGCAGCAGCGGAAAAGCGCATGGGTTTTCAATACCTTGTAACGGTCAGGATCTGTCCGAAGCTATCTTTGCGCTCCTGCCCGCCAAACTCAACCGACAGCCTGTCGCTGCGGCAAAATTGACCAAAGCCCGCCGACAGCAGGTCGCCCCCCGACAGCCCGGCCCCGCCGCAGCGGGCCAGACGACATTCCCCCCCGGATCGGCTACCATGAGCGGCCCATGGCTGATTCTGCTCCTCCCCGTCCGACCATCCGCAAACTCCCCGCCGATGTGGTCAACCGCATTGCGGCCGGTGAGGTCGTCGAGCGCCCCGCCGCCGCGGTCAAGGAGCTTGTGGAAAACGCCCTCGACGCCGGCGCCCGCCACATCGCCATCGCCATCGAGGAAGGCGGCCTCAAGCGCATCACCATCGAGGATGACGGCTGCGGCCTCTCCGCCGATGATCTGCTGATAGCGCTCGAACGCCACGCCACGTCCAAGCTCGTCCCCGACAGTGACGGCCGGGTCGACCTCCTCAACATCTACACCATGGGCTTCCGGGGCGAGGCATTGCCCTCCATAGCCTCGGTCAGCCGCATGCGCATCGTCTCCCGCGCCAGCGGCGAAGACGCCGCCGAAATCTTCTCCGATGCCGGCCGCCTGGATGGCCCCCGGCCCGCCGCCTTCACCGGCCGCAGCGACACCGGCACCCGCATCGACGTCAACGATCTCTTCCACGCTACCCCCGCGCGCCTCAAATTCATGCGCGGCGAACGCGCCGAAGCGATGGCCGTCACCGACGCCGTCAAACGCCTCGCCATGGCCAATCCTGAAGTCGGCTTCAGCCTCGAAAGCAATGGCCGCAGTCTCTTCCGCTATGCCGCTGAAGGTCCGGGTGACGCTGGCCGTCTGAAACGCCTCGGCGCCATCATGGGGCGGGACTTTTCAGACAATGCCGTCGCCGTGGACGCCACCCGCGAAGGCGTGCGCCTCTCGGGTTTTGCCGGCCTGCCAACGCTCAATCGCGGCAACGCCCAGATGCAGTTCCTGTTCGTCAATGGCCGCCCGGTGAAAGACCGTATGCTGACGGGTGTCGTCCGCGCCGCGTATCAGGATTTCCTCGCGCGGGACCGCCACCCCATGGCCGCGCTGTTTGTAGACCTTGATCCCGAAGGCGTCGATGTCAACGTCCACCCGGCCAAAACCGAAGTGCGTTTTCGCGATGCGGGCGGCGTGCGCGGCCTGATGATTTCCGCGCTGCGCCACGCCCTCGCCGCCGCCGGCCACCGCGCCTCCACCACCGGCGCGGGCTTTGCCCTCGGCAAGGCCCGCGCCGAGCCCGCCCCGCAAGCCGGCTTCCTCTGGCAGGCGCCCCAAACACAAAGTGGGCCGGGCGGCTACTCCCAGCGCCCGGCCATGCCCCCGCAAGGCTACGCCGCCCGCCAGGTGGAAGAAGACGGCGCCGGCGCCCCCTTCGCCCCGCGCGGCTATGTGCCCGACTATGTCCCCGATCAGGGCGCGCCAGGCGCAAAGGTCGAAACCGGCCCGATGCCCGCGCCAGGAATGCTCGGGGAATACCCCCTCGGCGCCGCCCGCGCGCAGGTCCACGAAACCTACATCATCGCGCAGACCACAGATGGCATCGTCATCGTCGACCAGCATGCCGCCCATGAACGCCTCGTCTACGAAGCGATGAAACGCCAGATAGCCGAAGGCGGCGTGCGCCGGCAGGCGCTGCTGATCCCCGATATCGTCGAACTCTCCGAAGACGAAGCCCACCGCGTCTGTTCCCGCGCCGAGGAACTCGCCGCCCTTGGTCTGGAGATTGAGCCCTTCGGCCCCGGCGCCATCGCCGTGCGGGCCACGCCCGCCCTCTTCGGGGAAATGGACGCCGCCGGTCTCATCCGCGATCTCGCCGATGATTTTGCCGAATATGAAGCCGGCCTCACCCTGTCGGAACGCTTCGAGGAAGTGATGGGCAACATGGCCTGCCGCTCCTCGATCCGCGCCGGGCGGCGCCTCGCGGCGGACGAAATGAACGCGCTCCTTCGCCAGATGGAAGCCACGCCGCATTCGGGCCAGTGCAATCACGGTCGCCCCACCTATGTGGAGCTTAAGCTCGCCGACATCGAAAAACTCTTCGGCCGCCGGGGGTAAGTGATGATGCTCAACCGACGCGCTCTGATGACAGGTTTGGCGGGGCTGACACTCACCGCCTGCGCCTACCGCGCCGATCCCCTGCGTACGCCCGCTGCCTCCGCGCGCCGCCGTATCGAGGACCTTGTCTATTCCGCCATGGTGCCTGCCGCCGGCCTCCTGGTGCGCCGGCGGGGCGAGGTGATCTTCGCCGAGGCGCAAGGCCTCGCCCAGGGCGCCGCCGGCGAGGCAGACCTTGCGCCCTTCACGCCGGAAGCGCCCATGCGCATCGCCTCAGTCTCGAAGATGGCCGTTGCCCTCACCGCCCACCGCCTCGCGGCCAGGGGCGCGCTTGATCTGGATGCCGACATCCGCGCTGCCTTCAGCCCGCCCCTCATCAATCCCCATTTCCCGGATGCTGCGATCACGCTGCGCCACCTCCTCAGCCACACAGCCGGCCTCGAAGACCCGGAGGTCTACTGGCAGCCCCTCCCGGGCCGCACCGAAACCCTCTTTACCCAAACCATGTGGCGCACGTCGGACTGGGGCCCGCCCGGCGCAGGCTTCCGCTATGCCAATTTCGGCTACGGCCTCGCCGGCGCCCGCCTCGAACAGATAACAGGCGAGCGCCTCGACCACCTCACTGTCCGCGAAGTGCTCGCCCCCCTCGGATTGGATGCCGGCCTCAATTGGTCGGGCGTCTCCGAAAAGAAACGCCGCCACGGCGCCACGCTCTACAGCCGTGAGGAGGAAGGCAAGTGGCAGGCAGAAGCCGATGGCCCCGCCAATCTGGAAGGCTCTGGTCCAACCATCCTCGCCGAAGACGGCGCCCGCCTCGCAGACTATGTTCCGGGCACGAACGGCACTCTCTTCAGCCCCCAGGGCGGCCTGCGCGCCAGCCTTCGCGATATGGCCATCCTCGCCCGCGCCGCCGCGCGCGAGCCCGCCATGACCCGCCCCGTCTGGCACTTCGATCCCGCCCGCCCCAATGGCGA
>JBKBRT010000142.1:0-7793 GCA_046291585.1 Hyphomonas sp. | reverse complement strand
AGGTCACGAGAGTTGATGGTAAGTGGTCACGGCCTGGCAGCGCCGAAGTCATCCCGAATCCTACTGCCCGAAACTCCGGCGGCAGTGCGCGGCGGGCGATAGCGCCCAACCCGCAACCAACATTTTTCCAAGGGCGCCGCGGCGCCCGCCGCGCACAGGCTCCACTTCGCGGAGCCCCGAAACTGCCGCAAACCCGGATGGCCCCGCCAGTCCGGCCAAAGACGCATGGCAGGCCCATCTCCTGATGACATCCCCGCCGCATCCTCTTAAATGCTCATCATGAGCAATAATCTTCGCATTCTGGCCGCCCAGCTGAACCCTGTCGTGGGGGATATCACCGGTAATCTGGCGCTCGCGCGGGCGGCCTATGGGGAGGCCCGCGCGCAGGGCGCCCATCTTCTGGTGCTGAGCGAGCATTTCCTGCTTGGCTATCCCGCCGAGGATCTGGTGCTCAAGCCCTCGGCCGTAACCCAGTCGATGGACGCCGTCCGCGCGCTGGCCGGGGAGACGAAGGACGGCCCGGCGATCCTGATCGGGACGCCCTGGAGAGACGAGGGCCGGCTGTATAATTCCGCCTGCTTCCTCGTCGGCGGCCTGATCCAGGCACGCTATGACAAGCGCGAACTGCCCAATTACGGCGTGTTCGACGAGAAGCGCCACTACACGCCCGGCGAAGGCCCGCCGCTGGTGGTAGAGCTGCAGGGCGTGCGCATCGGCGTCGCCATCTGCGAGGATATCTGGCTGGAGCGCGTACCCCGCGCCACCCATGCTGCCGGGGCGCAGCTTCTGATCGTGCCCAACGCCTCGCCCTGGCGCCGCGCCATTCAGGACGAACGCGCGAGCGCCTTCGACCGCTGGGCAGACCTGAAAATGCCCTACCTCTTCGTCAACCAGATGGGCGGGCAGGATGAGCTCGTCTTTGACGGGGCGTCGTTTGCCACCAACGGCACGCATGCCGAGCGCTGCGGTCTTGTCGGGCAATTCGAGACCGGCACAGCGCTGGTCGAGTTTGATCCGGCTACGAAGCAGTTCGTCGGCCTCGGCCAGGGCTGCGCAGGTGATCTGGAAGGCTGGCACGCCGAGTATCGCGCCGCCATGCAGGGGCTGGGAGATTATGTCCGGAAGAATGGCTTCCCCGGTGTTGTGCTCGGCATGTCGGGCGGTATCGACTCGGCGATCACGGCGGCCATCGCAGCAGATGCTCTGGGGCCAGACAAGGTCTGGTGCGTGATGATGCCGTCGAAATACACCAGCGACCACAGCCTTGAAGATGCCAAAGCCTGCGCGCAGGCGCTGGGCTGCCGGTATGATACGATCAACATCCATCCCGGCGTCGAAGCGATGGGCGAGATGCTGAGCGATGCCTTCGCCGGCAAAAAAGCCGACATCACCGAAGAGAACATCCAGTCGCGCCTGCGCGCGGTGACGCTGATGGCGCTGTCCAACAAGTTTGGCCAGATGGTCGTCACCACCGGCAACAAGAGCGAGATGGCCGTGGGCTATGCCACGCTCTATGGCGATATGTGCGGGGGCTACAACGCGCTGAAGGATTTCTACAAGACCGAAGTGTTCGAGCTGTCAAAATGGCGCAACACCGTCCACCCCAAAGACGCGCTCGCCCCGGCGGGCGAAGTGATCCCGGAACGGATCATCACCAAGCCGCCTTCCGCCGAGCTGCGCGAAGATCAAAAAGACGAAGATTCGCTGCCGCCTTATGAGGTGCTGGACGATATCCTGCGCGGGCTGGTGGATCTGGAAGAAGATGTCGACGACATCCTCGCCCGGGGCCATGACGCAGCTACCGTGCGCCGCATCGAACACCTTGTCTATATTGCCGAATACAAGCGCCGCCAGGCGCCGCCCGGCGTCAAGGTCGGCGGCAAGAATTTCGGGCGTGACCGGCGCTATCCGATCACGAACAGATTCCGGGATGACTGATCAGAAATGCCCGACGCGGTCTATTCTACCGGGGGCGGATCAATGGTCGAGGCCGTCGGGTCGAGGCCGAAAGCTTCGATCGCCATCATCTCCCGAACGGTCTCAACCTCTTCGGGGCGAATATCCTTCGCGTCGCCATAGCCGGTGATCGGAGACGGATAGACCCCCTTCTCCAGCACGACTTCATCAAACAGCAGCCAGGCCTGCTTGCCACCCAGACACGTCACCCGAACCCACAGATTCTCCTGGTTCTCGAGGGCGCCGATATCAGTGATCTCGCGCAGTTCGCCTTCATTGATGTCGAACTCCCGACCATTGAAGCTCATCACCGTGAAGCCTTCGCCGATATATCGCAGATAGGTGAGCTGATCGCCGGCCTTCAGAGGCAGCTTCTCGATGCCCGCCTCACCGACAAATTCCACCTCGGCATCTTCCAGAACCGTGACCGGAAGCTTCTTCGTGGCGACAAAATAATCGAGATCATCCGCTTCATTGCGGGCATTATTCCACAGCTGGTAATTGGCATATTCCGGCAGGACGCAGGTGATGTCCTGAGGGTCCGTCGGATTGGGCCGTGCCCGGGCGGGAACGCTGACATCGGCGTCCAGCACCGCAAAGCCGGGGGGATATTCGCCCGGCCAGCCGGGGCTGAGGAACCAGCTGTCATCATAGCCCGACAGGGCCGCATAATCGGTGGACGCGGGCTGCGCGGCGGCCTCATCCTGCACGCTGTCTGCACGCGCGGACGCGTCAGCAGCGCCTTCCGTGCCCGCCTGCGGGGTCACGTCGCTCTGTCCACAAGCCGCCACAAAAACAGCCGCCGAGAGAATCCAGCCGAATCGCATTTCCTGCTCCCAAACCTTCCGATAGAAGTGGAGGTGAACCACAACAATAGCAAGAATATGACCGTGACGCTTGGCTTTTGCCGCGATTTGATGTCTCAAGCCGCTTTCGGGAACTAGAAAGCCGCTGCCCATGACCCGCCCTGTTGTTCGCTTTGCGCCCTCGCCCACTGGCCGCCTGCATGTTGGAAACGTCCGCACCGCCTTGATAAACTGGCTGTTTTCGCGCGGCCAACAGGGAAAGTTCATCCTGCGCGTCGACGATACAGATCTCGAACGCTCCACAGCCGAGCATGAAGAAGCCCTCAAAGTGGACCTCACCTGGCTCGGCCTGACCTGGGATGAGAGCTTCAACCAGTCGCACCGGTTCGGCGTCTATGACGCCGCCGCCGACAAGCTGCGCGCCCTGCACCTGCTCTATCCCTGCTATGAGACGGCCGAGGAACTCGACGTCAAACGCAAGATTGCCCAGACCCGTGGCCGCCCGCCCGTCTATGACCGCGCTGCGCTCAGCCTCACCGCGCAGGACCGCGCAGACCTCGAAGCCAAGGGCCTGAAGCCCCATTGGCGCTTCCGGCTCTCCGGCGAGCGCGTTGAGTGGAACGACCTTGTGCGGGGCCCTCAGAGCATCGACACCTCCTCGGTCTCAGACCCGATCCTCATCCGCGAGGATGGCAGCTATCTCTACACCCTTCCCTCGGTCGTCGATGACATCGAAGCGGGCATCACCCATGTCGTGCGCGGGGAAGATCATGTGACCAATTCTGGCGCGCAGATCGAGATCTTCATGGCGCTGGGCGGCAAGGCGCCCGAGATGGCGCACACGCCGCTGCTGATCGGCGCAGATGGCGCGGCGCTGTCCAAACGCATCGGCTCCCTCTCGATGGGCGAGCTGCGCGCGCGCGGCTATGAGCCGATGGCCATCTGCAGCCATCTCGCCAAGCTTGGCACATCGGACAATATCGAAGCGCGCTCCACGCTCGATCAGCTCTGCGAAGAGTTTGCCTTTTCCAAGATCGGCCGGGCACCGGCCCGTTTTGATGACAATGACCTCAATGCGCTGAACGCCGCGCTGGTGCACGGATTCCCGTTTGAAGCAGTCCGTGAACGGCTGACAGCGCTGGACGCCCGCGCGGCGTCCGAACCATTCTGGCTGGCCGTGCGCGAAAACTGCACCTTCGTAGCCGACGCGAAAGCTTGGGTGGATATCATCTTCGGCGCGCCTGCCCCGCTGGTGGCCGACGAAGACCGTGATTTCATCACGGCCGCCGCAGATCATTTGCCCGAAGGCGCGCTGACAGCGGAAAGCTGGAGCGCCTGGACGACCGCGCTGAAAGCGGCCACCGGCCGCAAGGGCCGGGGCCTGTTCATGCCCCTGCGCAAGGCGCTGACCGGCCTGGAGCACGGCCCGGACATGGGCGCGGTGCTGCCGCTCATTGGCCGGGAAAACGTGCTTCAGCGCCTCGGCTGAACGCTCAGTCGCAAGTGGCATCCGCCGCGCAGGACATCGTCTCGACGGCGCGCCCTTCTGCAAGGTCACGCACCCAATCGGCCAGGTCGACCCCGCCGGCCGTGGTCGAATAGAAGGCGTCAAAGCGCAGCGCCGTGTGTGCGTCGCCCTTGGCCGCATATGTCCGGATCGCCGGAATATCCTGCGCCAGCTTTGCGTTGTTGGCCTCCACGAGGGCGCGCACCGGCTCGCCTGAGCCGAGCAAGCCGAGAAAATCCTGCTGAACCTGATCATCGACATTGTCGAACCGGGCGAGCTGTACCCCGGGATGGCGCGCCGCCGTCACGCGGAAGAAATCTTCCGTCGTCGCCGTTGCCCGATCAATGACGGCAAGCTCTGGCCAGGCAGGCGCGCCGTCAAAAGCACCCCAGGCTTCCAGCACGCCGGCAATACCGGGCGCGCGATAGCCGCCCGCCCCATCTGCCAGCTGAACAATCTGCGCGGCAGGATAATGATCGGCCACCACGGCCGCGTAATAGGGCGAGGCAATGGCCCCGGCGCTGCCACCGGCCACAAAGACGCGCTTTGCGTCAGGCCGGTTAGCATAGAGCCAGTCCAGGGCGGCCTGGACATTTGTCTTGCCGCGATGATGGATTGTTGCCTCTCCCCCGGTCGAAGTCGAGTAAATCACATCCTTCGATCCGAGATGGGAGTCGCCTGTACAATAGGGTACAAATACCTGCGTCCATCCTAGGAAGGGGTTCTCGGGATTGGCCGTGTCAAACACGCCTTCGAGAAGTGCCGGATTGTTCGACGCCATATCCGCAAAAGGCGTATAGGGGGTTGGTTCCGTGGCGAGATCACAGAAATCCCCGCTCCAGCAGGCGCCGCCGCCATTCAGAAACAGCATGACCCGCGAAGGATCGCCCGCCCGCACATGGAAACGAAACGGCGTTCCCGTGGCGCAAAGGGTTTCCCCGCCGGGCTCAATCATGACCCAATCTGCCGGAGCCTTCTGCGGATCAGCCAGCGTTGCGCAACCGGGCAGGAGCGCGCCCAACACCCATGCCGCCCGCAGTCTGCGATATCGAGATCTCATCAAGTCTGTCTCCCCCTGACTCTTCGGTCAATGGGAGCAACCTTATGCCTCCCTGCAAAACCTGGCAATTGCGCTGGTCTGGCATCCGGGTCAGCGCGTCACGATATCCTTCTGCATCGGCGCGAGCTTTGCCAGAAGCTTGTTCTGCGCGCGGAAAGGCACCCCTTCGGCATTCATTGACAGTTGCAGGTTCTCAACCAGTGCATTGAATTCCCGGTTGGTGATCCCGTGGTCTCTGTGAGATGTGGCCATGTCTTTGCCCGAATAGTCGCACGGGCCTGCCAGAATGAAACAGAACTGTTCCTTCAGTGTACGGCGGAGGCGCACGAGATCGCTCGCGACGAAGACGTCGGAAATCCGGGGATCAGCCAGGCTGCGGTCTACCATATCGTCGACGATCCGGCTGACACCTGCGGCGCCGCCGAACAGCTCGTAAATCGTCTCATTCGCAAACGGCGCAGCGCCGGCATTCTCATTGCTCATGACATAGGGATCAACCGGAAGTTCGCCGGGCGGAACGTCCGCCTCCTGAGCAGAGGCTGCGGCGGACAGGCAAATGATTGCAGCAAGCAGGATAGGCAGTTTCATGGATCAGAATCCGATCTGGGCGCTGAGATACAGGCCGCGCTGATTGTCGAAAGTGGCGATCGATCCGAGATCGACATAGCCAGCCGTCAGCGTCAGGTTTTCATTGACGGCATAGGCGCCGAAGAAATCAAAATAATCGTCTTCCCTGGCAAAGGCGAGATTGTCGGGCTTGAAGCGATATTCCCCGCCGACAATCAGCTTGCGGCTGAGCATGTAGCCGAGAGAGACTTCTGGCTGGAGGGTCATTTCATTGTCCCCCATGAAACCCAGAAGGCCGGTCTGGTTGGCGCTGGTGTAACGCAATGTGGCATTTGCCAGCACGCTCTCGGACAGGAAGATCTTGGTGGCTGACGCGTACACATCAATGCCCTCATCCTCCTGCGCGCCGAGCGCCTTGACCAGACTGCCGCGATCGGCGGTTTTGTATTGCAGGCCAACGGCAATCTGCGGCAGCCGTGTGTCTTGTCCGTATACAGCGTCTCCCGCGATCCGCAGCTTTGCGCCCAAGATGTCCTGACCGATCTCATACCCCTCGCCGAGCCCCAGAGCCGCCCCCGCCTCGCGCGTATCCAATGTCATCTGCGACCAGGAAAGTTCCAGCCGGTCATACAGGCCGACGGCCATCCCGAAACTTTCGATGTCAAAGTCGGATACGGTCGCGTAGCTGTAATGGGCGCTCGCGCCGATGCCGCGATCAGTTCCATTTCCCGTTATCACTGCCCAGGGAGTTAGCCCTCCACCACCCGATCCTTCAACGTTAGATATTCCGCGCGTTAACAGAAGTTTGCCGCCCGGCTCGAACGTCTGCGCTGTCGCAACTGGTGCAGCTGCAGCAGCCAGCCCCATGATGGTGAAAAGGAAGGAGACGGTCTGCTTCATTTACGTTTCAGGCCTCAAATAAACTTTCGAGTGTTTTTTAGTTGATTGTCCGAAAATCACTATAAACCCATGATCCTATTATTATTTTTCAAAGTGATTAATTTGAGTGAAACCATGTCGTGTTTTAACTTTCGCGATGAAAAAACTCCTCCTACCGCTGATCGCTGCTCTCTGCCTGATGACATTTCCGGCCGGCGCGGCGCATGCTGGCAAGGTTACCTTCAAGGTGGTCGATGCCGCTGGACGCCCGGTTCAGAATGCCGTTGTCATGTCAGCCCCCGGCGCAAAACCCTCCGCATCCGGTACTTTCGAGATGCGTCAACAGGATCTGGCATTTGATCCCTATGTTCTGGTCGTTCCAGCGGGCGCAGATGTTACTTTCCCGAACTTCGATCGCGTTCGGCACCATGTCTACTCCTTCTCCAAAGGTAACCGGTTCGAGCTGAAGCTGTACGGCAAGGAAGAGGCCCGGTCAGTGACTTTCACCACGCCCGGCATCGCGGCCATCGGCTGCAACATTCATGATGAAATGGTGGCTTACATCCGCGTCGTGGACAGCGCGGCCTATGGCAAGACCAATGAGAAGGGTGAAGTGACCCTGGACATGCCTGCGGCAGGAAAGGTCACTGTCTGGCATCCCGACGCGATGGGACGTGAGACAAGTGTCGACGCCCCCTTGGCATCTGCCACACCGATTACCATTCCCCTAAAGATGAAACCGAAAGCGCATGCCCATTAAGAGCTGGCTGGACGCCTCTCTCAGGCGCAAGCTGACAGTCATTTATTCGGCCCTCTTCGGGCTGATTCTCCTGCTCGTCGCGGGCGCGGTTTATTTCAGCATCAAGATAAATGCCGAGCGTACGGTAGAGCGCGAGTTGACGGCGAGCGTGGCAATCTTCGAACGGCTCTGGAACATGTCCAGCGAGAATATGACAGCACGGGCAGAAGTGCTGGCATCCGATTATGGCTTTAGGGAAGCTGTTGCCACAGAAGACTA
>JBKBRT010000003.1:31557-45173 GCA_046291585.1 Hyphomonas sp. | reverse complement strand
CTCGCCCGGTGAGCCGCGAAGGCGCCCTCTCCGACCCCAACGCTCAAGGCAGCGACGCACTCGACCGTGCGCTCCGTCCACAGACGTTTGAGGATTATGTCGGCCAGCGCAAGGCGAAGGCTAATCTCAAGGTGTATGTCGAGGCGGCGCGCGGGCGCAAGGAAGCGCTCGATCATGTGCTGCTGTTCGGGCCGCCGGGCCTTGGCAAGACCACGCTGGCGCAGATCCTCGCGCGGGAAATGGGTGTGGGCTTCCGCGCCACGTCCGGCCCGGTGATCGCCAAGGCAGGCGACCTTGCGGCCATCCTCACCAATCTTGAGCCAAATGATGTGCTGTTCATTGACGAAATTCACCGCCTCCCGGCCATCGTAGAGGAAATCCTTTATCCGGCGATGGAGGATTATGCCCTCGATCTGGTAATCGGGGAGGGGCCCGCTGCACGCTCGGTCCGGCTTGATCTGGCGCCCTTCACGCTGGTGGGCGCCACCACGCGCGCCGGCCTCCTCGCCACGCCGCTGCGCGACCGGTTCGGCATTCCCGTGCGCCTTGAATTCTATGAGCCCGAAGAGCTTGGCCGTATCGTCATGGCGGCGGCGCGCAAGCTGGGTGTTCCGATTACGGAAGATGGCGCGGTAGAAATCTCCGCCCGCGCGCGCGGAACGCCGCGCATTGCGCTGCGCCTGCTGCGCCGGGTGCGCGACTTTGCCGAGGCCGAAGGCGCCGACATCAACCGGGGCTCTGCTGCCCGCGCGCTGAAGCGCCTTGAGATCGACGAGGACGGCCTCGACGCGCTCGACCGGCGCTATCTTCACGCCCTCGTTAAAACCTATGCCGGCGGCCCGGTCGGCGCGGACACGCTGGCGGCCGCCCTCTCCGAGGCGCGCGACGCAGTCGAAGACGTGATCGAGCCCTACCTCATGCAGAAAGGCTATGTGGCGCGAACCCCGCGCGGCCGCGTCGCTGCTCCGCTCGCCTATGAGCGCCTGGGGCTGAAAGCGCCGAATGGTCAGCAGTCTGCGCTCTTTGAGGAGGAGTGAGATATGTTGGAGGGAAGCTGCTTTTGTGGCGCGGTGGCTTATCGGGTAGAAAGCATAGGGCCGATTGGCCATTGCCATTGCCGGACGTGCCAGAAGACCCATGCTGCAGCTTTTGCGACGACGGCGCGTTCGCCCAGGTCCGGATTTGCCTGGACCACTGGCGCGGAAGTTGTTGCCAGCATTGAGTCCACTCCGGGCAAATTGCGCCATTTCTGTCCCAGATGCGGATCGCACCTTGTTGCCGAATGGAAAGATCAGGACGCCGTTATTCTGCGTGTCGCCAGTCTGGATACACCTCTCCTTTCGAAGCCTGTCCTGCATATCTGGACGAGCCATCAAGCCGCCTTTTTCGACTTTGACGATGGCTTGCCGCGTTTGCCAGAAGGTGTCCCAAGGCCGCCGGAAAGTTAGCGATCCTGATCCATCGCCCATAAGAGACCAATGATCGCTCCCTTGATCCGGGGGAGGAGCATCAATACGGCCAGGATCGCAAACACCCCGAGCGCAGGCAGCGTGATCCAGATGGGCCAGCTTTCCTGCCGGGCGCTGATGAACGTCATCCCGGCAAGAAATGGCCCCAGGATCAGAACGGTGAGCCAGGGTGGCCCGTCTTCGGCGCGGATCTGCCCGATGGGGGCGCCGCAATCCCCGCAATGATCGACCTGCTTGAGATACCGTGCATAGAGTTTGCCCCGGCCGCATTCCGGGCAGCGATGGGCAAGGCCCCGCAGCAGAGGCCGCCAGGCAGGCATCTTGGCCGGGGAGGGGGCGGGGCGCTCAGGCATGGCATCTCCTTACACCCGCGCGCGCCGGCTCTGTTATGAGGGATGACGCCGCATGGCACGCCTGCTAGCTTTCCGTCATGGCGCTGGGATGGGACGAGATAGAACAGGCTGAAGGCTTTGCAGGGCTGCGTGCCCATGCAGAGTCTGAGGTTACACCGATGCTGGCGGAAAGAGAGCTGCGCCCGCTGGATACAAAGATCGTTGAGGCGCGCGTCAGCCGCGCGCTGGGCATTGGCTTTGCAACTTTCGTTATCAGCTTCCTGATCGTTCAGGCCCTGATCCCCAATACCATGCTGGGGGAAACGCTCGTCTTCTTTCTCTTTCCCCTGATGTTTCTGGGCAGCATCCTTGGGTCTTTTTTCTTCTTTCGGCGCAGCTTTTTGCGGGCGCTGCTGGACGCAAAGACGCGCTTCCTTATCCGGGGCAAGGCGTTGTCGATCCTCGTCAAACCTCTGGGGCTGACCTATGTGGCCACGCCGGGCGGCGCGCCTGGCGCGCTCCAATGGCTGGCGAAGCAGGCCTGGGCCCCGTCAGAATTGCGGGAACTGGCAACGACCTTTGATGAGGTGGGAGGCATGGACGAAGCGGTCGCGGCGGCGCGCAGCGCGGGGCTGATGGTGGAATCCAATGTCTATGTTCTCGGCACGAAGGCGCAGAAGGAACAATATCACAAGATGGCCGCCAATCAGGCCACCATCGAGGATGGGTTTCATGGGCGGCGGCACGGCATTGCGTTTGACATGTTCGAATGGGTCGAGCGTGTAGATGAAGCGCCAGACATCCATCACCTGGTAATCGTCCTGGAGGCGCCGCTGGAATTGCACGGGGTCACCCAGCTTCGGGCGCGCAAGACAGGTTGGCCGCAGGCGGCTTCCGATGCGCGCTTTGGCGATGTCGATCTCGGCCCGAAAGCCTTCGAGTCTGCGTATCGCCTGCGCTCAACCGATCAGGTCGAGGCCCGCGCGATCTTCAACCCGGCCGTGATCGAGCGGGTGATTGATCTGGCCCATGACGGCAAGTTCCGCGCCGTGGCGAAGGGCAGCCGGCTGGTGTTTGATTTTCCGGGGGTAAACCGGTTCAACCTTGTGGATGTTATCAGCGGGGAATGGGGCGAGGAGTCGCTGCGCCAGACCGTGTCAGATCTTGTCGAGGCGCTCACCCTTGTAGATCAGCTTGCTCATGCCTTCATGCTGGCGCGCAAGTCTGATACGGGCGGACTATGAGCTTACCTGTTCTCGACCAGAAGAATTTCGATGCGGCCCGCCAGCACTGGATCGCCGTGCGCGTCTATTACGAAGATACAGACTTCACCGGTATGGTCTACCACGCCAACTATCTGCGCTTCTTCGAGCGCGGGCGGTCAGACCATCTGCGGGACGCAGGCGTCTCCCACCAGTCCCTGCTCGCGCGGGAAGATCCCGCCGCGTTCACGCTGACGAATGTGAACGTCACCTACCGCAAGCCGGGCAGGGTGGACGACCTTCTGCATATCCGCACGCGCTATCTTGGCATGGATGGCCCGCGCATCCGCTTTTCGCAGGCATGCCTGCGGGAAGGGGAGGTGATTGCCGAGGCTGAAATCACCGCCGTCATGATCCATGCCGACGGGCGTCTGCGCCGCCCTATCAGGGAAATAGCCGAACTGCTGGAAGCCTACAGATGGACGGGCGGATAGCCCGGTCAGCGGGGACCGGCGTGATCAACTTTCAGTGACCCGATCCTTCCCCGGAGGGCCTGATGAGGGCCGACAAGGTTAAGAATCCGCCATAATGGCTTAACCATCATGCAGTATGTCTGCGATCAACTGCTCAAAGCCTGCAACACGCCGTGTTTCTGCCGGATTTGGGTTAGATTACAGAGCGGAAATAACCAGTGCCCGCAGTTGAACCCCCCCACGTTTCTGCTACCGCAGAAGGCGTTCGGGGCAGGGTGATTTGTCCCGGCAGGCCAAGGAGATAACGAGACACATGGAAACGGACGCAATCGGCACGGTTGCCAGTCATTCGGAATTTTCCCTGATCAGCCTGCTGATGGCTGCTGATCCGGTCGTGAAGCTGGTGCTGCTCGCGCTGTTCCTCGCCTCAATCTGGTCATGGATCGTGATTGGCGAGAAATTCTTCAAGCTCGGGAGCCTCAAGAAATCCTCGCGCGATTTCGAAGAGGCCTTCTGGAGCGGCCGCGCCGGAGACATCGACATGCGTCCTGGTCAGGGCGGCAAGGACCCTGCCAGCCGGGTGTTCATCTCCGCGGCCCGGGAATGGGCCGACGCGGGCAAAGGCCAGCCCCCCGCTGAGGCCACCGCCATCGTCAGCCGCGCCGAGCGTTCGATGCGCGCTGCAGTCGATCGCGAAATTGGCCGGGCAAGCTCTGGCCTGTCCATCCTGGCCACGATCGGCTCTGCCTCGCCGTTCATCGGTCTCTTCGGCACCGTCTGGGGCATCATGAACGCCTTCCTGAACATTGCCGAACAGCAGGATACGAGCCTGGGCACCGTGGCCGGCCCGATTGCCGAAGCGCTGTTTGCCACCGGCCTCGGCCTCATCGCCGCCATCCCGGCTGTTATCTTCTACAACAAGTTCACCAGCGACCTGACCAAGCTCGGCGACCAGCTCGATACCTTCTCTCAGGACGTCCTCGTGCGCCTCTCCCGGCGCGCGTCAGACTCCACGCGTGATTAGAGCGAGGCGGCTATGGGTCTGATCCTCGGTTCTGGTGGCAAAGGCGGGCGGCGCGGGCGGCGCGCCCTCAACGCAGAAATCAACGTGACACCGTTCGTGGACGTCATGCTGGTGCTGCTGATCGTGTTCATGGTCACCGCGCCGATGCTGGTACGCGGGGAACAGCTCAACCTTCCGCGGACCACCTCGGCGCCGCTTAAGTCTGATCCCAACGACGCCCCGCTGACTGTCTGGGTGAAGGCCGATGGCACGGTCCTGATCCAGCAGACCGAAATGGCCATCGAAGGCCTCGGCGCCCAGCTGCAGGCCATCGTGGGGGAGGGGTATGACAAGGATGTGTTCCTCTATGCCGATGAAAGCGTCCCCTACGGCCTCGTCATGGAAGTGACGGCCGAAGTGCGCGGCGCCGGCTTCACCCGCATGTCCTTCGTCACCGAACAGAAAACCGACCGTCCGCGCTGACCCTTTAAGGAACTGATCTCAACCGATGCTTCGTGGCCTGACAGTTTCCGCCCTAGTACATGCCAGCGTGCTGGCCATGGCGGTCTTCTCATGGCCGCAGGACAGGAATGATTGCGACGACCAGATCGAGCGTCTGCGCCGCGAGCAGCCCGGCATCAGCTCGGTCGAGATCCTGATGCAGCTGCCCCAGTGCGCCTCCTCGGCTGACCTGCCGATCGATTTCCTGGAGATTGGCCGCATTTCGGATGTCGCCGAGCTTCGCAGGTCGGAGACGCCCCAGCCCGAGCCTGAAGCCGAAGCGGCGCCCGAACCCGTTGAGGAGGCGCCCCCGCCGCCGCCTGAGCCCGAGGCCGCCCCGGAGCCTGAGCCTGAAGTCGAGGTTCCCGATCCAAGGGAGCCCGAGCCGGTGAAAACCCCCGAGCCCAAGCCCGAGCCCAAGAAAGAAGAGCCCAAACCCAAGCCCAGGCCGGTGGAAAAGACCCCTGCCAAGCCGAAGAATGATCTCGACTTCCTCGATGATTTTGAAAGCACGCTTCAGTCCAAGCGCACGTCCGAGCAGCGCCCGGAAACCCAGCAGACCGATCGGCCCGTGCTGGCCAATTCAGATCGGGATCAGCAGGGGGCAGGGGCGCGCACCGGCGCCACCGCTTCCCTTCAGGCCGCCTTGCGCCGCCAGATAGGTGAGTGTTGGCCTGGAATTGATGACTTTCCCAAAGAACATCAGATTCTAGTGACAATAAATATGAAGCTCACCCGCGACGGCGCGCTTGACGGACCGCCGACTTTGGTGAGCCCCAAGCCCCGCCCCGTTGGTAGATCGGGGCTTGCCGTGGAAATGGCGCTGACCGCTGTGCGGAGATGCGGCGAAATTGGCAACTACAGACTGCCCGCAGAAGATTATGAGCTTTGGAAAGACATCAACGTAACGATTGGCCCACAGCAGTGATGCTGTATGCATGCCGTAAGAATTCGATGAGGAGAGCGAACTGATGCTGAAACGCCTGATGCCGTTCCTGGCAGTTATTGTGCTGGCGATGGGGTTGGCGGCGCCTGCCAGTGCCCAGCTGCAAGTCCGTGTGGATGAAGGGAATTTCAAACCCACCCCCATCGCCATTCCGGACTTTCAGGTGACGGGAACCAACACCGAGATCGCCCGTCAGATTGCCGAAGTGGTGCGCGCCGATCTGGCGTCCACTGGCCTCTTCGACATGCAGAGCCCGGCCTCCTTCATTCAGCGTGATCTTTCGATCAACGCCGAGCCGCGTTTTGCAGACTGGAAGATCATCCGTACAGACGCGCTCGTTGTCGGCGCGTTTGAAGAGCTTCCCGATGGCAAACTCGCCGTGTCGTTCCGCCTCTGGGACGTGTATGGCGGGGAGCTGATGCGCATCAATGGCGAGCCCGGCCGCCGCCTGACGACGACGCCTGAAAACTGGCGCCGCATCGCCCACAAGATCGCCGACTCGATCTATACCCGCCTGACCGGGGAAGATCCCTACTTCGACACCCGTATTGTCTACATTGCTGAAACCGGCCCGAAGATTGAGCGCGTGAAGCGTCTCGCCATCATGGATAGCGACGGCGCCAACCAGCAATATCTCACCTCCGGCCGGTCGACGGTGCTGACGCCCCGCTTCAGCCCATCATCCCAGGAAATCACCTACATGTCGTTTGAGGGCGGGCGCCCGCGCGTCTACCTCTTCAACATCGAAACGGGCCGTCAGGAGCTGCTCGGCAATTTCCCGGGCATGACCTTCGCCCCGCGCTTTGGCACCGATGGTCAGAGCGTGCTGCTCTCCCAGGCCCAGCGCGGCAATACCGATATCTACATCATGAACCTGCGCACCCGCGAAAGCCGCCGTCTGACGGATCATCCGGCCATCGACACTTCGCCGTCGATGTCTCCGGATGGCAAGTCGGTTGTGTTCAACTCCGACCGCGGTGGCACACCCCAGCTCTACATTATGAACACCGATGGCTCACCTCGCGCCTGCCCGTCGGGCGGCCGCGATACGGCCTGCCGCATTACCTTTGGCCGCGGCCGTTATTCGACGCCCGTCTGGTCGCCGCGCGGAGACCTGATCGCCTTCACCAAACAGGAAGGTGGCAAGTTCTATATCGGCGTCATCGGGATTGATGGCAAAGGCGAGCGCCTCCTGTCGGAATCCTATCTGGATGAAGGCCCGGACTGGTCGCCAAATGGCCGCGTCATCGTGTTCTTCCGCGAGAGCCGCCCCGGCGCGGGCGCTCAGCTCTGGTCGGTCGATCTTTCCGGTCGCAATGAACGCCGCATGATGACCCAAACCGACGCATCGGATCCGGCCTGGTCCCCGGTTCTGGAATAGGTGACGCCTGCCGGGTAACCAGTTTACCCGGCAGGATGTCAGAACATGGCCACTTTGTGGCAAAATGACCACAGTTACCGAAATATTCGACCGATTACCGATTGTCGCGGTAAAACAGTCAGAATAAGGAAATAAAGGCCCGGTAAGACGGCCGCTGACACCGACAACCCGCTAAGCGGACCGTAAAGTGCCAATTTAAGTAAACTTGGAGCCCCGACACATGCATATTCTACTGAAAGCCTCTGCCGCCGCCGCTCTGCTGGCCGCCACGGCAGCTTGCGCTTCGCGCCCTCCGCCGGTCGCTGACCCGGTCACCCCTCCGCCGGTTCAGGAAACCGTCACGGAAACGCAAACTGTTGTCACCCCGCCGGTCATCCAGTCTTCGATCGCCCCTGGTTCTCTGGAAGACTTCCGCGTGAACGTTGGTGAGCGCGTTTATTTCGATCTCGACCAGTATCGTCTTGACTCCGACGACCAGGAAATCCTGAAGCGTCAGGCTGCCTGGCTCAACGCCTATCCGAACGTTCGCGTTCTCATCGCCGGCAACGCCGACGAGCGTGGCACACGTGAGTACAACCTCGCCCTCGGCGAGCGTCGCGCAAGCGCTGCAAAAGACTACCTCGTGAGCCTCGGCGTCAGCGCTTCGCGCGTCGACACCGTCTCCTACGGCAAAGAGCGTCCGATCGCTGCCGGCTCGAATGATGAGTCGTGGGCAATGAACCGGAACGCTTGGACACAGATCGTTTCCGGCGCCACCAGCTAAGGCGCACTGCGTTTACGTGATGAAAAGGACAGCCGGGTGCCATAATTTGGCCCCGGCTGTTTCTTTTATTGCCCGGGGCTGCAGTCTGCCCCCTCGCACCCGGAGACCACCCCCATGCTGAAAGCCTCCCTTACCGGCCTCGCCGCACTCGGACTTCTTGCCACTCCGGCGCTCTCGCAGGACCGTGGCGCCCCTATCGTGAAGGGCGTCACCACCGGAGCCCTGTCTCAGCAGGTCGATCAGACCCGTCAGCAGACGGCCGATCTCATGCTGGAGATCAATCGCAACGCAGACCGGATCAACCAGCTCAGTGGCCGGATCGAGACCTTGGAATATGAGCTATCACGCACTCGTGATGGCGCTCAGCAGCAGATGCTCGACAATGAAACGCTCGCTCAGCAGAACACGAATCTGCGGATGCAGCTTGAGGCGCAGGCGCGCGCGATCACCGCTCTTCAGATGGTCATGGGGATTGAGCCTGCCGAGCAGCTCGATACCGGCTCGGGCATGAGCGCTGCCGCATCCGGCCCGGCGCCTGCGCCGTTTCCGTCATCGTCCAGCCCGCAGACCATTGGCCCGGTTCCCGGCACGCAGTCGGGTTCCGCCGGCGGCCCGTCGGTTCTGACCCCGGCGCCTGCAATACGGGGCGGCCTGCCAGAAGGCTCGCTCGGCACCCTGTCTGCCAGCCAGCTTCCCGGAGAGGCCGGACCGCTCTTCTCCGTTGCCCGCCAACGCCTGCTCGCGCTTGACTATGCCGGCGCCCAGCAGGCCTTCCAGGCCTTCGTGGATCAGTTCGGCAGCGACCCCCAGGCCGGGGAGGCCTATTTCTGGCTCGGTGAAACGCTGCACCAGCAGAACGCCTATGCCGAGAGCGGCCAAGCCTATACCACCATGATCCGTTCCTTCCCGGATGATGAGCGCGCGCCTGACGCTCTGGCGCGTCTCGCCCGGTCGATGCGTCTGATCGGGGACACCGCAAAGGCCTGTCAGGCGCTCGACACGTTGCCCAAACGCTATCCGGCGGCATCGAAGGTCGTGCGGGATCTGGCGGCCGTTGAACGCACCCGCTCCGGATGCACGGGCTAAGCCTTCAGGACACCTTCGAGGCAGCGCTCGCAGCGCTGCCTCCCGGCCTGCTGGATGCCCCGATTGGTGTGGCGATTTCCGGGGGCGGTGATTCCCTTGCCCTTCTGATCCTTGCCCATCGTTGGGCGGCCGGGCAGGGGCGCACGCTTCACGCCCTGACAGTGGATCACGGCCTGCGCCCCGAAGCGCGCGCCGAGGCAGAGGCGGTTGGCCGGCTCTGCCGCACCCTGGAGATTGAGCACGCCATCCTTTCCCTGGAAGGCGCCGTGCCGCGCCAGTCTGCGCTGCGGCGCGGGCGGCATGCGGCGCTTGCCAGGACAATCCGGGACAAATCCGGACACCTGCTGCTTACCGGACACACGGCAGACGACCAGGCCGAGACCTTTCTGATGCGCGCCCGGCAGGGCTCTGGCTGGTACGGGCTTGCCGGCATGCGGCCGCTTTCCCTCGCCCCGGTCTGGCCAGAAGGGGCTGGGGTATTCATCGCCCGGCCGCTTCTTGGCGTGCGCCGGGATCGCCTTCGCAGCTTTCTGAGAAGGGAGGGCATCGCTTGGGCAGACGACCCGTCAAATGACAATCCGGCGTTCGAGCGCGTCCGCATGCGGCGCGTCTTGTGTCCGGAATTGGCCGGAACTGGCCATGTTTTGGCACTGGTTGACCGGTTTCAGACATTAAGAATGGTAGAGGATGGCGCCCTTTGGCGCTGGATGACCGCCCATGTCACGGTCTGCGAGACGGGTATCTTTGTCGCATCTTTCGCCGGTCTCCCGCCGGAACGAGCGGCGCGCGCCCTCGGCATTCTGCTGCAGACAACCGGAGGCCGGGAAACGCCGCCAAGGGGTGAAAGCCTGTCACGGCTCGCCCAGAGGATTGTTTCAGAAGCAGATTTTTCCGGGGCCACCCTCGGCGGTTGCCGTCTTTCACGCCGCCGCGGCCCGTTGCTTGTTCGTCCCGAAGCCGGCCCGCTCCCCCCCGGCACCCGCGCGCGCCTCGCTGCTACGGCAGCCATCCTCTCCGGCAACCGAAAGGAAATCGAGGCAACCGCAGGAAAGGAGTCGTTTTTAGAGGATTTGGTGCCTATCTTCTAATCTCGATCCCGTATGGTGGATTGGATTGTTTCTGACGGAACCTTGCTATGAATGTCCGGAATTTGGCGATCTGGGGCGCGCTCGCCCTGCTTGTGATTGGTATGGCGGTGATGATGGGCGGTAACCCTGAGGTTGCCCGCGCTGAACCCACGAAGCTGTCTGAGATCTATAAGCTGGCGGAAGATGGCCGGCTTTCTGAAGCCACGTTGGGTGACACCACGATCATCGCGAAAACCACAGACGGGCGCACCCTGAAAAGCGAGCTGCGCGCGCTGGACATGAAGACCGAAGATGTCCTTTCCCAGAACAACGTTCCTTTCTCCGTAAAGCCCGACACAGGCCGCAACAATGTGGCCTCCGTCCTTCTGTCTCTCCTGCCGATCCTGCTGATCGTCGGCTTTGTCTTCTTCATGATGCGCCAGATGCAGGGCGGGGGCACGCGCGGTGCAATGAGCTTTGGCAAATCCCGCGCCCGTCTTCTGACCGAAAAGCACGGCCGCGTGACGTTTGACGACGTGGCCGGCGTCGATGAAGCTAAGGAAGAATTGCAGGAAATCGTCGAGTTCCTGCAAGATCCGTCCAAATTCCAGCGCCTGGGTGGCAAAATTCCCAAGGGCGCGCTGCTTGTCGGCCCGCCCGGTACAGGTAAGACCCTGCTTGCGCGCGCCGTTGCCGGGGAAGCGGGTGTCCCGTTCTTCACGATCTCTGGTTCTGACTTTGTCGAGATGTTCGTTGGCGTCGGTGCAAGCCGCGTACGCGACATGTTCGAGCAGGCCAAACGCTCTGCCCCCTGCATCATCTTCATTGACGAGATCGACGCGGTTGGCCGCTCGCGCGGCGCCGGCCTCGGTGGTGGCAATGACGAGCGCGAGCAGACGCTGAACCAGCTCCTCGTTGAAATGGATGGCTTTGAAGCCAATGAGGGCATCATCATCATGGCGGCGACCAACCGCCCCGACGTGCTCGACCCGGCGCTGCTGCGTCCCGGCAGGTTTGACCGTCAGGTTACGGTCGGCAATCCGGACATCATCGGCCGCGAGAAGATCCTGCGTGTTCACATGCGCAACGTGCCTCTCGCCAAGGATGTCGACACCAAGACAATTGCGCGTGGCACACCCGGTTTCTCGGGCGCTGATCTGGCGAACCTTGTGAACGAAGCAGCCCTGCTGGCGGCGCGCCGTGGCAAGCGGGTCGTTGCGATGCAGGAATTTGAAGACGCCAAGGACAAGGTTCTGATGGGCCCGGAGCGCCGCTCGATGGTCATGTCGGAAAAGGAAAAGATCCTGACGGCCTGGCACGAAGCCGGACATGCGGTGGTGGCGATGAAGGTGCCGGCTGCCGACCCCGTTCACAAGGCGACCATCATTCCACGCGGCCGAGCCCTCGGGATGGTGATGCAGCTTCCCGAAGACGACAAACTGTCTATGTCGAAGGTCGAGATGACGTCGCGCCTTGCCATCATCATGGGTGGCCGCGTTGCTGAAGAGCTGAAATTTGGCGAAGACAACGTCACCGCCGGCGCCGCGTCTGATATCCAGCAGGCAACGCGCCTCGCCCGCGCCATGATCACACGCTGGGGCTACTCTGACATAATTGGCCCGGTGGACTATGGCTCGGATCAGGGTGACGTGTTCCTCGGCCAGCAGTTGATGCAGTCGAGCCATATTTCCGAAGAAACCTCGCGCAAGATCGAGGAAGAAGTCCGCAAGCTGATTGAAAAAGGCAAGGATGATGCGCGCCAGGTGATGACCGAGTTCCGTACGGAATGGGAAGCTATCGCCAACGGACTGCTGGAGTTTGAAACACTTTCGGGTGAAGATATCGCTGGCCTTCTCAAGGGCACGCCGCCGAGCCGGCCGGATATTTCTGATGATGATGCTGGCCCGTCCTCTGCGGTGCCTGTGATCGGAAAACGCAAGAAGCCCAAAGACGGCGGTATCGGCGACGCAGAGCCCAACCCGGCCTGATCCGCGACCCGAAGACAAATCAAGAAGCCCTCCCGCGAAAGCCGGAGGGCTTTTTTTGGGGCAGGCGGGGCGGCCATTTGAAGGAAAGCTTGCCTTTCGGAGCCCGGCAGATAGTCTTCAGACATGAAGCTTAAACTGGCTGCTGCCCCCGCCTTCGCCCTCGTTCTGGCTGCCTGCGCCACCACACCCGCCGGCCCTCCCGATCTTCCGTTTGCGGAGGGGCTTGCGGCGACCTGTGGCAAGGCGTTTGAAGGACGGGTTGTCAGCCATGACGCCGTTGATGATGAATGGCGGGAAAACCGGCTTGTGGTGCATGTGCGCGACTGCGAGCCAGGGGTGTTCCGTCTGCCGCTCAGCGTTGGGGAGGATCGCTCACGTACGTGGGTACTGACCACGACGGGAGAGAATGGCGCTTGGGAACTGCGCCATATTCACCGCCATGAAGATGGCGGTCTGGACGCGCTGACAGACTATGGCGGCTTCTCGATTTCTGATCCTGCCGCTGCCCGGCAGGAGTTTCCCGCCGACCAGTCGACAAAGGACCTGTTCGACAAGGAAGGCATCCCGGTTTCCAAAACGAATGTATGGGCCGTTGAAGTGCGCTCCGGCCAGCAAATGCTCGCCTACGAACTGAAGCGGCCGGAGCGCTTCTTCCGCGTCGAGGTCGATCTGTCAAAGCCGGTCGAGATTCCTCCGCCGCACTGGGCCCCGCCTGCGCCGCCGATGTGAATTCCGCGAGAGCCGGAGCGCCTGCCTGTCAGCCCTTCTGCGCGGCATCATGATTTTGCGTGATATGCACTGGGCGCACCGGCGCGGCTTCCCAAGGGCCGTCTCGCGCGATAGACACCCGGCCACAGTTGAGAAACCAGACAATATCGAGGGGTTTTCCCATGGCCGGACATAGTAAATGGGCCAATATCCAGCACCGCAAAGGCAAGCAGGACAAGAAACGCGCCGTTCTTTTCGCGCGATTGTCCAAGGAGATCACCGTCGCCTCCAAGATGGGCGGACCCGATCCCAACATGAACCCGCGCCTGCGCCTGGCGATCACCAACGCCAAGGGCGTTTCTGTGCCCAAGGACAATATCCAGCGCGCCATCGATAAAGGACAGAGCAGTGGCGGGGCCGACTATGCCGATATCCGCTATGAGGGCGTCGGTCCGGGCGGCGTCGGCATCATCATCGAAGCGTCAACCGACAACAAGAACCGCGCGGCCACCGATATCCGCACGGCGTTCTCCAAGAATGGTGGAGCGCTGGGGACGACGGGATCTGTCTCGTTCAATTTCGACCAGCTGGGAGAGATTGAATATCCGGCAAGCGCCGGAACAGCAGATGAGGTGATGGAAGCGGCCATCATGGCGGGCGCACAGGACGTGGAATCCGGCGAAGAAGGCCATTGGAT
>JBKBRT010000003.1:0-31457 GCA_046291585.1 Hyphomonas sp. | reverse complement strand
GGGTCTTTGAAGATGTCCGGCATGCCGCCTATGCGGAAGAATTTCTCCCACTGCTCGTCTGAATACGGAACAAGGCCGATGAAGCCGTCCTTGGTGGGGTAGGGGCGGCGATTGGGATTGATGGAGCGGGTGTAGGCTAGCTTTCCGTTACTGGGAAGAAACGTCTCGCCATAGAGGTTTTCCACCATGTTGAAGAAGGTAAAGCTTTCCAGCATCGGCACCTGCACGAACTGGCCCTGTCCGGTGCGGGCGCGGTGGAGGAGTGCGGCGAGGGTTGCGTAGGTCGCAAAGAGGCCCGCTGTCTTGTCGGCAACGAGCGAAGGCGCATATTCGGGGCGGCCGCCAGAGCGCAGCGCGTTGAGGTCAGCGAAGCCGGACGCGCCCTGGATGAGGTCGTCATAGGCCTGACGATGCTCGTAAGGGCCGCCTTTGCCAAACCCGGCGCAATGAACATAGACGATGTCGTCCTTCAGCGCCTTGACTTGTTCATATCCAAAACCGAGGCGTTCCATACCTGCCAGACGCACATTGTGGAAAAAGCAGTCCGCCGTTTTGAGAAGCTCTGAGAGCGCAGCCTTGCCTTCGGGCGTTTTGGCGTCGAGCGTCAGGGCGCGCTTGTTGCGGTTGAGCGCCATATATATTGGACCGAGATCGCCGGTGGGGGACGCGCCAGCATAGCGCATCGTATCCCGCTTGTTCGGGGGTTCGATCTTGATGACCTCAGCCCCGAGATCGGCCAGGATTAGGGTTGCGAAAGGCCCCAGAACGACAGAGCTCATATCGACGATGCGCATACCCGAGAGTGGGCCGGGGCGGGACTTATCGGTCATTAAGGGCCTCCATATTTTTCCGGTAAGTGCCCGCAGGCTGAGGCGAAGATCAAGGCATTCCCTAGCGTTATAGCGCCAGCGCCAGGCGCGCCTGTTCGATGTGGCGGATTTTGGCATCGAACAGGGACCAGTCATCGGCCTCGGCTATCGGGTTCCATAGCGCCTCAACTTCATCAATGACGAGACTGGCAGGCTGAGACTGTTGGAAATATGCCTCAGTGAGGCGTTCTGGGCGTTCGGGCGGGCGGTTCATCAAGGCCGACCGCACCGGCGCAAAGGCGCTGTCTGTGTAGAGCGCAGACTGGGGAGACGCAGCAGCGCGAGCTGTGCTGGCCGAGCCGCCGAACCAGTCAAAGAAGGTCTGCGGCCAGTTTGCGTCGCTTTCTGTCATCCAGGTGTAGAATGTCTGGAGAAAGGAAATGTCCGTGGGCGTGTCATTAGACGGCTTGAGGCCCAGCAAGGCATGCGTGTGGGCGGCAAAGCTTTCGCGATAGGCTGTCTCGTAAGGGGTGAGGGACTTGGCGAGATCATCTGCATCGGCCAGGAGAAGCAGGGCTGAAGCGAGCTGTTGCAGCGCCCATCCGCCTTGAACGGGCTGCCGACCGAAGCGATAAAGGCCCTGCGCATCGAAATAGGCGGCGGTAAAATTGGGGTCGGATGCCGGCAGGAAGCGCCATGGGCCGAAATCGAATGTCTCCCCGGTGATATTGAAATTGTCAGTATTCATGACGCCATGAACAAATCCCGCTGCCATCCAATGGCCGATCATCCGGCCGGTAGCTATGGCGATCTGTTCCAGCAGTTTGCAGGTTTTGCGAGCAAAATCCGGATCGTCGGCCCCCGGATAGAATTCTGCGACGCAGTAGTCGACCAGGCGGGCGAGGCCTTCGCGGTCTTCCATCCAGGCGCAGCGCTGGAAGGTTCCAAAGCGCACATGGCTGTGTGACAGGCGCACCAGGACAGAAGCCCGGGTCGGGGAAGGCTCGTCATTGCGGCTCAGTTGCTCCCCGGTTTCGACAAGGCTGAATGGCTTGGACGTATAGACGCCGAGGGACTCCAGATAGCTTGCCGCCAGAATCTCCCTGACACCGCCTTTGAGCGTCAGCCGGCCATCTCCCTGGCGGGACCAGGGGGTCTGGCCGGAGCCCTTGGTGCCCAGGTCGAGAAGACGGCCGGCTTTGTCGCGGAGTTGCGCAAAGAGAAAGCCGCGCCCGTCCCCGAGCTGGGGATTGTAGGTTCCGAACTGGTGGCCGTGATAGCGCATGGCAAGCGGCTGGGGCAGGTTTCCGGGCAGGGGAGCAAAGCGTCCGAAGTGCGCGAGCCATGCTTCATCGCTCAAATCGCCCAGCCCGATCTCGTTGGCCCAGCGCTGGTTGCGCCACCGCAACACGGCGGCGGGAAAATCGGCTGGAGCCACGACATCGGCGAAAGATTCCGCAATGCGAAGAAAAGGCGGCCGGGAGGAAAGGTCGGGTTGTGAAGACGCATTCT
This sequence comes from Hyphomonas sp., assembly GCA_046291585.1. GTDB lineage: Bacteria > Pseudomonadota > Alphaproteobacteria > Caulobacterales > Hyphomonadaceae > Hyphomonas. Next base: position 29,136 of record JBKBRT010000003.1, on the reverse strand, counting down.
GCATGAATTACACCAGGTTGTAGGTGAACGGAGGAAGAGGAAGGCCCCGCAAAAGTTCTTTTTTTGTATGCAGCGGCGCAGCACAAGTGACCCCTTTGCGGCCCCGCAATACCGCATAAGAGTGAGATGTGTCCAATCAATGACAAGCGGTAAAAGCTTGCGCCTGGGCCAGTTTAAACGGGAGGAAGCGAATGAAGTATTTCAAGGGAGGGCTCCTTTGCGCCTCAGCAATTGCGCTGAGTGGCATTTTGGGAGCACATGCACAACAGGACGACAGTGAGCGTACGCTCAGCACAGTGACCGTTACGGGGTCGCTCATTCAAGGAACTCCGGAAGATGCAATGCTACCGGTCGACGTTCTTACGGCGCAAGATCTGCGGATGCAGGGAAACCCGTCGGCGCTGGACCTGATCAAGTCCTTGCCGGTTTCAAGCGGGGTTCTGGGTGACACGAACCAGTTTGACGGCCGCGCGCAAGGCTCTGAAGGTTCGGGTACCGTAAACCTGCGCGGCCTTGGCGCCTCGCGGACGCTGGTGCTCCTGGACGGTAAGCGCTTGGCGCCCAACCCGTTTGCCTTTGCTGGCAACGGCTCGGTCGACACCAACATCCTTCCCCTGGCGGCGGTCGGGCGGATCGAAATCCTGAAAGATGGCGCGGCCGCCACATATGGTTCCGATGCTGTCGCCGGCGTTGTGAACTTCATCACCCGTTCCAATTATGAGGGCTTTGAAGTTGGGGGTGACTATAAATTTGTCGACGGTTCGGATGGCGACTATACGCTGAATGCGGTTGGCGGTTGGCGGACTGATTTCGGCAACTTCATGTTGGCGGCCGGCTACCAGCATCGCTCAGAACTTGCTTCCACCGAACGCGATTGGGCGCTTCGCGACTTCCTTGGAAATCCGCAAGGCGGCTGGTCTCTAGTCGGTAATCCGGGGGCGTTCCTTCCGGTTGGCGCTGCCTTTACCCCTGTTCAGGGCGTCACCCGTGATCCTGCCTGCGGTGGCTTTGCTGGCATTCCCTTGGTAACCGGCACCACACCTGTCTGCGGTTTCCAGTTCACGCCGTTTGACAATATCGTTGAAGAAGAGAACCGCTACCAGATTCTCGGTAAGGCGGACTTTGAACTCTCCGACAAGCACAACCTGTCTCTGCAGGCCTTCTATTCGGCAACCGAAGTGCCGAAGATCGCCTTCTCACCTTCGTTCCCGCCGGTGGGCGGCGCAAGTGCGCCGACTGCAGATGCGTCTCTTATTCCCGGCCAGTTCTTTGTCCCGGCGACGAACCCAGGATTTCAGACATTGCTGGCGCAGAATCCCGGCCTGGTCAGTCCTGCCGCCGTTGGTGCTTACATGATTGCCACTCGGCCTCTCGGCTTCGGCGGCAACGCGCTCGCTGGGGGCCGAGGTTCCGAGCGCAGCCTGCGGGAATACGAGCACTACCGTATATCTGCTGAACTCAAGGGCGAGCTGACTGAATCGATCAACTATGCGGCTTCATTCACTACAGGCTCGCAGGTTGGCCGGCGGACGAACGAGGACACGGTCGTCAACCGGTATGCGCTTTCCCTGCGCGGGCTTGGTGGTTCTGGTTGTAATGTTGCAGCGAACACGCCGGGTCAGAACGGATGCCTCTGGTTTAACCCGTTCTCGAATGCTCTTCAGACCAACGCTGTGACGGGGGCAACAAACCCCAACTACAATCCGGCAGCAGCCAACTCAATTGAAGTACTGGACTTCATGCTTGAGGATTCGTTCACTGAGCAGGAAATCAAGCTGACAGTGATCGAAGGTGTTCTCAGCGGCCAGATGCCCATTACACTGGGCGACGGAAATATCGGCTGGGCATTCGGGGGTCAGTATCGGGAAGAAGAATTCGACCGTCAGTACAATGATATAGCCAACCTCAACGTCACGCCGTGCATCGCGACCGTGACAACGGGCACGACCACCTGTGCGCAACCGGTTGGGGCTCTCGGCTTCCTCGCCGGGTCTCGCCCTCTGAATGCCAAGCAGGACGTGGTGGCGTTGTTTGGTGAGATTAGCCTTCCGTTCACGGAGACATTCAACGCATCAATCGCCGCGCGCTATGAAGACTATGGCGGCGGCATCGGGTCGACATTTGATCCCAAGGTTTCGGCGCGTTGGCAGATCGTGCCGCAGTTTGCGGTTCGCGGATCTGTCGGGACGACATTCCGGGGGCCAGCGCTGACCCAGGTTGCATCCGGGTCGGTTACTTCTTTGCAAAGCGTGGGAGGCACGTTCCGCGCGGTGGATATCGCGGGTAACCCGTCTCTGACGCCGGAAAGCGCGCTGACCTACAATATCGGGGGTCTGTTCAAGACGAACAACTTCAACCTTTCTGTTGATTACTGGAGCTTTGACTTCGACGACTCCGTCGTCGTGGAACCAGTTGCCAACATGGTTGCTGCTCTGTTCCCGACGGGGGCGCCAAGCAATTGTGGCAATCCCACATTCGCCGGGCTCGAAGCGCGTTTCACGTTCACCGGTGCTTGCGCCGTCGGGAACGTGTCGCGTCTGTCTACACAGTACACGAACGGCCCCAACATCAAGACGTCGGGTGTCGATGTTTCTGCGGACTACACATTCGAGGACATCGCGCGCGATGGCCTGGATTTGCAGTTGGGTTTCAGCGGCAGCCATGTGCTGGAATATGAAGTTGGCGAAGTTGTCGTAGAAGGCATCCGAGTGGGTGCGCCATTCTCCGCGGTTGGATTCCTGAACTTCCAGACCATCGCAACGCCGCTGCCAGAACTGAAGTTCGAGGCTTTTGCCAATGCATCCATGGAGAATGTCAATGCGCGTCTCACGGCGCGTTATATTGGCGAATATGAAGATCAGCGGACGGGTTTGTTTACAGCGCCCAACGCCAACTGGCCTGTTCCAGGTGCGATCCTCACCCAAGGTCAAACGATCAAGTCGTTCGTCAGCTATGACTCGACGGTAGTGTGGTCGCTTCCAGCCCAGACGACGGTATCTTTCTCTGTCGAGAATATTCTGGATACCAAGCCGCCGTTTGCGCGCCTTGAATTGAACTATGATCCGTTTACGGGTGATTCGATCGGACGGACGTTCAAGATCGGCATCAACAAGCGGTTCGGCCCTGGCAGCTAGTAGCTGGCGCACGTAAAAATCCAGACGGCCCCCGGGAACGGGGGCCGTTTTTTTGTGGCGAATAAAAAAGGGCGGCCCGGAGGCCGCCCTTCTGAAAATGTGTTCTGGTCCGAGGACGGAATGGCCTAGTAAACGTAGGTCAGTTCCAGGCCCAGCAGACGGCCTTTCTTCAGTGGCGAGAAGGTGCCGCCCGAAGGTTGTGCCTGGTAAGAGCTATTCACGCCGGTCGAGTTCGGGCCGGGGAAGGGCAGTTGGGTGTCATTGCCAAACTGCACTTCGTCGAGAAGGTTCTTGCCGTAGATGGAGGCCGAAAGGCCCTGCATCGGGGTTTCCCAGGTGATGTTCACATCCACCATGTCTGCGTCCTGAATCCAGCCGAAGTTGCTGTCTGTGTACGCAATGCGATCGCGGTGCTGATAGCTGGCATTCGCAATGATGGCGCCGGCCGTGCCAAGGTCGAAGTCCTTGATAAGGCCAAAGCCATAGGTCATTGGCGGAACGCGGGGCAGGTCGAGGTTGCGGTCTTCGCGGTCCACAACGCCATCTGCGTTGAGATCGAAGAAAACATCATCATAACCAGCGTCCATGAAGCCGACATTGAACGAGGCGAGCAGGGTATCCGTCAGAGCGACGCGACCATCGAACTCGAGACCGTAAATTGTGGCGTCGGCCGTGTTGACGATGTTCTGAACGACACCAGAGGCGCCGGCGGTGTTCACTTCGCGCTGCATGTCACCGACTTCGGTCATGAACGCAGCGCCGTTGACCTGAATGCGGCCGTCCGCGCTTTGTGCTTTGAAGCCGATCTCATAGGAATCCACTTCTTCCTCATCGAAGCCGAAGCTGCCCGTTTGAGCGACGAACTGATTGAAGATCGGCAGATCGGTGATGCGGAAGTTGTAGCCGCCCGAGCGGAAGCCCTTGGTGTAGTGCGCATAGGACTGGACGTTGTCGGTCCAGAAATACTGAAGACCAACTTTCGGGGTCCAGTTTTTCCACTCATTTGAATCGCGGAAGCCGTTGGGTTCGCCGGGCGCACCTGGAGGGCTGATCAACCCGATCAGGGAGTTGAAGCCGTCTGCGGAACAGGTGCCTTCAACAACGCTGCAAGGGAAACGCGGGCGGATATAGATCACTTCGCCGCTTTTCTCTTCGACCGAGTAGCGCACGCCGGCTGTGGCGATGAGTTTATCGGTCACGGAGTAGTCGATATTTGCGAAGGCGCCCCAGACAGTGTGATCAAGTTTGCCGCCGCCATAGAAGCCCCATGGGAGGCTCGCTGGAAGGGCCGCCGGACGGGTGCTTGGGAGGTTGCGGACCTCAGTATAGTCGAGCGTCTGCTCGAAATAGTAGAGGCCTGTGGTCAGATCCAGCTTATCAAACGTGCCCGCATAGCGAAGCTCGTTCGAAAACTGCTCCTGATTGAATTCAGCATCTGAGTGGAACAGCGTGAAGGGTGTCGCATCAATGTCGGCGCTGGAGGTCGACTCATATTTGCGATAGCCGAAGATGTTCGTGATCACACCATTGCCGAAACCGACATCAAGATCTGTCCGCAGCGAGCCGAGGATGGTGTCGTTCTCGCCAAAGCCGGGATTGTTGATCGACATATCGAAATTATCGCGCTCAAAGTAGGCGAGGTTCTTGCCCGAGGGGCCGTCCGAACGCGTATCAGTGTATTCGAGCTTACCGAGGAAGGTCAGCGAATCGGTCGGCATGAATTCAAGCGCGCCGCGATAAGTGATCGAGTTCAGTTCGCCGTGATTATCGCCGTTGAACTGGTTTTTGAAATAGCCTTCGTCGGAGTTGTAGGAAACGCCGAATTTGCCGTTCAGGATATTTTCGATCAGCGGGCCGGAAACGATTGCCTGAACGTTGGTGTTCGGACCACCGCGACCGCTATCAATCGGGCCATCAATGCTGGTGCGTGCCTTGAAGGAGAATTCATCGGTCGGGTTGGCCGTGTTGACCACGATTGCGCCGCCCGTGGTGTTGCGCCCGAAGAGAAGGCCTTGCGGGCCACGAAGCACTTCAATGCTGTCGAGGTCGAACATATCGACGACGACGCCGCTGTTCACGCCGAGATAAACGCCGTCGACGAACACGCCGACAGCTGGGTCGATCGAAGGGATGGACGAATTGACGCCAAGGCCGCGGATCGCAAAGTTTGCTGTGCCGCGTGCCGTGCCAACGTCATCGAGAGATACGTTAGGGGCCGAATAGCTCAGGCTCTCGAGCGTCGTGACGTTAAGGGCGTCCAGAGTCGCAGCGTTGTAGGCAGACATAGCGACCGCAACGGTCTGGACATCTTCCACATCTGCTTTCTTGGTAGCCGTGACGGTGACTGTGCCAAGAACGCGTTCGATGGCGGATTCGCGCGTGGAGCCTGTTTCGGTTTGGGTTTCTTCCTGAGCATGGGAGGGAGCGATCAGGATGAGGGCTGCAGATGCAGACGTCATCAACATTTTATTGAACGTCATTTCCGGGAGTTTCCTCTAATATTTTTCGGTGCCAGCGGTGTCTGGCCCTTGCGCGATAAATAGACAGTTATCAAACATTTGAAATGTTTGCTGCGGTGCAATAAATGTGTTTATCTGAAGGGTGTTGCCTAAGGGTCACTTAAAATCTAAGTACCGATTAAGAACTGACTATAGTTTCTAAAAGGCACCCAATGCTTCTCCCGTTATTCTTCCGGCATCGCGCGCCGCTGCTCTTGCTGTCGCAGAAATGTGAGTAAGATTCAGAAATCCGTGTACCATTGAAGGATACTCTTTCTCACTCGCGTGGATGCCCATAGCGCGCAATTTTGCTGCGTAAGCGAGACCTTCATCATGCAGAGGATCCCAGCCACACACGATGATGTGCGCCGGCGGCAATCCTTTCAGATCGTCGGGCGGCGCAAACAAGGGCGATATCCGCGGATCCATGTAAGTAGCCGGATCGGGCATGTAGTGACCTCGGAAAAATTCGAACAGACCAACAGAAATGAAAAATCCGCTCTCCTGGGGTGTCATCCTTTTGCTGCGAATATCTGCAAACTGGAGCAGGGGATACAAGAGCAGCTGAAACGCGGGCCTCGGGCCATTATCCCGGTTCATCTGTTGACAGACGAAGGCGGCAAGGTTTCCGCCGGCGCTGTCGCCTGCGAGTGCGACGCGGCGGGGGTCGATTCCGATATCGTCTCCGTGCGCACTGATCCATTGCCATGCCGCGAGCGCGTCCTCGTGAGCACATGGAAAACAGGTTTCTGGTGCCAGCCGATAATCAATAGCGAGTACCCGGCAACGCGATCCTTCAGCCATCCGGCGGCAGATCATGTCGTGGCTTTCCAGATCTCCCAGGACAAATCCACCGCCATGGAAGAACAGTATGCCGGGGCCCGGTGGTATCCCCGCCCCGAGGGGCACATAAAGCCGCGCCTTGAGGGGCGCCGCAGGCCCGGGGATGGTAAGGATGCGCACGTCTGCAAGCTCCGGCGCATCCGGTTCTCCCGAATAGTCCATTTTGAAGAACTGCTGGCGAAGGCGGTCAATCGGCAGGCGCAGGTCGGGCGGATGCATCTCGGGTAGATGCAGTTTGTCTCGGAAGCTGCGAAAGGCATCGTCAAACGTCATGGGCCACACATCTCCGGGGTGATTCCGGCGATGTGATGGCGCGCGACCGGCGATGCAAGAGGGGCGAGCGTCAGCCGGCGATCAAAGTTGAATGACACCCGGTTCAGGAGGGTCTGCATAAAGCGCTTTTACCAGGTTTTCGCGGCGCGAGATGACGAGGCGTTGATTGACGTAGCCCTTGTCGGTGATCTCACCAGCATCGATGCTCGGCGCTTCTGTCATGACAAGGACGCGCTTTATACGCCGCGAAGAACCGGGTTCTCCAGCGTTGAAGGCCGCGGCCTTGCGCGCAAGATCAGCGACGAGGGCGGCGAAGCCTTTGGCGGGATCCCCTGCAGCCTTGATGTATTGTTCGGCAGTCACGGGAGACGGCCATACCAGAGCCGTCGCAAAGTCTTTATCCTGCCCGCAGATCACCGCGTCAAAGATCAGCGGCGAACAGGCTGCGACAAAGTCGGGTCTCAGTGTTCCCACAGATACCCAGGTGCCCGAGGAGAGTTTGAAGTCCTCTCCAACCCTGCCGTCGAAAATCAGACCTTGGTTCGGATCGTTTTCGTCGACGAGTTTTACCGCGTCGCCCAGGCAGTAGAAGCCTTCCTCATCAAAGACCTCGGCGTTCTTTTTGGGGTCGTTAAGATAGCCGGGCATCACGCTTGGGCCTTTAACGCGAACTTCCAGTTTCTCGCCATTTGGAACAAGTTTCAAAGTTGTGCCGGGCAGGGGCAGGCCTACCAGGCCAACGCGCTCGGCTTCCCAGTGAACGACCGTGATACCTTGTGTTTCGGTCGCTCCATACATTGTGATGATCGGGATGCGGCGGCCGGTAGCCTTGATCGCAAGTGCCTGAAGCCGATCGTATAGGTCGTCCGAAAGCGTAGCGCCGCCATAGCCGATGGATCGCATATTCGTGAAGAAGGCTTTCAGGAGCGCCTCATCCTGTTCCATCGCTTCGGCCAGCATGGCGAGAGCTATGGGCGCGGTGCCGAACGTCGATGGGCTGCATTCGTGAATGTTGCGCAGCGTTTCATGGAACAGGGCGGGGGTGGGCTTACCGCCATCAATCCAGAAGGTGGCCCCATTCCACAGCGCGCCATTGAAGTTCACATTGGAGCCTGAGATGTGGTTCCAGGGCAACCAGTCCAGAACGTGAGCGACTTTTTCGGAATCATAGTCGGGGTCCCGGGCGTCGTCGCGCAAGCCTTCCTGGCCTGCGATCATGGCGCACATCGACCCTTGCGTCTGAGGCACGGGCTTGGGCATGCCGGTGGAGCCGGACGTGAACAGATATTTCGCGGTCGTATCATCTGTCAGCGTCGCCATCGCGCCGGCAACAGCCGAGGTCGGGATCGCTGACACGAGATCATCGAAATGGCGCACCGAATTATCGCCGCCAGGATCAGCGCTGACAATTGTGCAGTTTTGGGCGTCAAGGGCAGTGATGCCCCGCTGAAAGGGCGCAAGTTGCTCGGCGAAAATAATCGCCGGTTTCACTGAATTATAGCAGTGTTTCAGTTTGTCGAAGTCATTCGACATAGTGGAGTAAGGTACAGAAATGGGGGCGGCTGGCGCGCCGATTTTCTGTGCTGCGAGGATTATCAGAGCGGCGCGGATGGAGTTGCCCGAAAGGATCATCACGGGCGCATCAGGTCCGGCGCCAAGATCCAGGAATGCCTGTGCGAGAGAGTCGGTCAAGCGTTTAGCTTCGCCGTATGTTACTTCCACCCATTGATCCGTCTTCGGATCACGTTCCTTTATGAACACGCGATCAGGATGCTGGGCTGCGCGCTCTTCAAGGGCATGCGGGATGGTGGCCGGGCGAGCGCCCGGAATTTGACGCGATTTAATATAGATCGCGTCGCCTTTGCGCGTCATCTCCACATCAGGAGATTTTTGCGGCAGGGGGCGAAACGGGGGAAGGGCTTGACCTTCGGCCATGATGATTTCCTCGCGATACCGGTATAGCTGATGGCAAGGATAACTGCCTGGCGCTTTCACGCAACAGGTGACGCAGCGCCAAGGATGAGTCTCAGCTCTTTCCGGCTTCGGCGTTCACGGCATTCACAGTGAGACTCAATGCTCTCTGCATCAGGGTTTCATCCAGCGCCTCGGCCATCACACGGATCAGCGGCTCTGTACCAGATTTCCGCACAACCATCCGTCCACGGTCGCCCAGAATGGCTTCAGATTCTACCAGTGCAGTTTTGACCCTATCACTTTCGAGAGGGTTCGCGCCGGAATAACGTATGTTAACAAGCTGCTGGGGCGCTGGTTCGAAAACGCGAAGCATTTCCGAAGCCTTGCCGCCCTGCATGGCCAATACTGACAGGACCTGCAGTGCCGCCAGGAGTCCGTCGCCCGTGGTGGAGACATCGGAAAGTATGATGTGTCCGGATTGTTCGCCGCCCAGATTAAACCCGTTAGCGCGCATATGTTCGCCGACATATCGATCGCCAACCTTGGTGCGGGCCAGGGTTAATCCTTCCGTCTTCAGATATTCTGACAGGCCCATGTTGGACATAACGGTGGCGACCATGCCGCCGCCTTTGAGACGCCCGCTGCGATGCATGTCTCCAGCGATCAGACCCATGACCTGATCGCCGTCCACTTCAGTGCCGGTTTCGTCAATCACGATCAGCCGGTCGGCGTCGCCATCCAGAGCGATCCCGATATCAGCACCGGATTCCAGGACGGCGGCCTTGAGGGCGCCGGTTGCGGTAGATCCGAAGCCCGAATTTATGTTAACTCCGTCTGGCGCTGCTCCAATGACGGTGAGTTGCGCGCCCAGTTCGCGCAGCGCTGCTGGGCCGGTTTCAAATCCGGCGCCATGAGCGCAGTCGACCACGACTTTCAGGCGTGAGAAATCCCGCGTGCCGGTCAGCGTGTCGAGGCAGCGCCGAACATAGCGATCCGCAGTGCCATCGAGACCGCGTGGACGCGAGATATCGGCCGGGGAGGCGTACCCTCCTTCCAGAGCGGCGCTCATAGCTTTTTCGAGGGCCTCCTCGGTATCGTCGTCAAACTTGATACCCTCCGGGCTGAACAGCTTGAGCCCGTTATCCTCAAATTTGTTGTGACTTGCTGAAACCATCACGCCCAGGGCAGCGCCGGTCTCGCGCGCCATAAGGGCGACGGCCGGGGTTGGCACGATTCCCAAAAGCACCGGCGTGAGGCCCATGGAGGTAAAGCCAGCGACCAGCGCTGCTTCGATCATTTCGCCGGAGCGGCGCGTGTCCCGACCGATCACGACATCCCTCGCCCCTTCAGGCGCAAACGCGCGCGCCGCCGCAATCGAGAGGCGCAGCGCTGTTTCCACCGTCATTGGGCTTGTGTTGACCCGTCCCCGAATGCCATCTGTTCCAAAATACCGGCGCGTCATATTTTTGCTCCGAAGCCTACCGCTCAGAGCGGCGTGACATCTCCAAAGACGACAAAATGAGGGTTGTCATAACCTCGGTCCCGCTTCCCGTAGAGGAGCGGCTCCCCGGTCATCGTCAGTACGCGTCCGCCTGCCGCCTCGACGACTGCCTGACCCGCAGCGGTATCCCACTCCATGGTCCGCCCGTGGCGCGGATAGACATCGGCTTCTCCTGATGCCACGAGGCAGAATTTGAGAGCAGAGCCTGCGCCTTTTATTTCGGCTATAGGGTATTGAGCGAGCCACTCATCCGTATCGGGACTACGATGGGACTTGGAGGCCACCGCCGTCAAGCCCACTGACGGGGCGGGACGAACCTTGAGCAGATTGCGCTGTGTCGGAACGGGTCCATCCGGAGTGGCCACGGCCTGCCAGGCCCGGTCAGGACTTTCAGCCACGAACAGGCGATGCTGGGCGGGAACATAGACGACACCCATAACTGGGCGGCCATGCTCGATGATCGCTATGTTCACGGTGAATTCGCCATTCTTCGCGACAAATTCCTTTGTGCCGTCAAGCGGATCAACGAGGGCGAAGCGGGGGCCGTGCTCGGGAATATGTCCACCCGCAACCGCCTCTTCGGCGATGACCTGAAGCCCCGGCTCAGCCTCGGCAAGCCCTTTCAGTATGATGGCTTCGGCCAGCCCGTCCGCCTCAGTCAGCACGGAAAGATCATCCTTGTGGCTGACGCTGAAATCCGTCCGGTAAACCCGCATGATTTCCTTGCCAGCTGCAAGTGCGACGGATGCGAGCATGTCCGCAGTGACTGCCATTGGAAAACTACCTTGGTTTAGCGCATCACGTCGAGCAGCTCGACTTCGAACTGCAGAGCGGTGTTGGGGGGGATCGGTCCGCCGGGGGTTCCGACTTCGCCATATCCAAGTTCGGCAGGGATATAGAGCATCCAGTGGTCGCCGGGTTTCATCATAGCGAGCGCTTCGACCCAGCCGCTGATCAGAGCATTGGACGGGAACACTTCTGGATCGCCGCGCTCATAAGAGGAGTCGAAAAGCTCTCCGCTTTCTGCCAGCCGGCCCTCATAATGCACCACCACCAGCTGGCCACCAACGGGCATTTTGCCGGCTGCGTCGCCACTCTTGAGGACGACGTATTCCAGTCCGGACTCTGTCTTTTTCACCTCAGGAAGGTCTGCGTTCCAAGGGTAATACTTAGCCCAGGCGGCTGCGTCCGATTTCTTGGGCTCCACGATTTCAAGAAGAGAGACATAAAAGACGAGATCGTCGCCTGGCTTTATGACACCGCCGCGGGCCTGATTGCCATAAGCGAGCTGGTTGGGCACATAGAACACATATTCGTCGCCTTCGCTCATTTCCTGCAGACCAATGGTCCAGCCGGGGATCACCTGATTGAGGCGAAACTCCGACGGCGACCCACGATCAAATGACGAGTCAAACTTCTCGCCCGTTGGCAGGCGTCCATCATAATGGACACGCACCCGGTCGGTCGGAACGGGCTTCTTGCCATCTTTGGGGCCCTCTTTGGCAACAATGTATTGCACACCGCTTTGGGTAGACTGGATGCCTTTTGCTTCCGGATTCCAGGGCAGATAGTTGTCTACAGGTGACGTCATGGAAGATTCCTCTGCAGCGCCATCAGCGCTGCGGGCTTGAGGGGCGCAGGCGCCCAGCGCAAGGCTGAAGGCTGCTGTGGTGAAAAGGACGCGAAACATTGAGTGAGCCTTCTGAAAGGGCAAAACTATCGCGAGCTCTCTAGGCTGGTTTTTGCCGATAGTCACGCGCAAGAGACGGCTATATGGCGCGGGGCGGATAGCCGGCCTGAGCGAGGGCGTCGATGACTTCCTGCGTGTGCTGGCTGTCGCGGGTTTCCATGAGGATGTCGAACTCTGCGCCCTTGGCCGGCACATCGAGCGCGATCCGATTATGAGCGACTTCCATGATGTTGGCGCCATTGTCGCCGATGATCTTCGAGACCAGCGCCAGCAGGCCGGGCCGGTCGTCCCCGACGATGCGGATACGGGCGAGACGGTTCTCGCGAACAAGGGCGCGCGTCAGCACCGAGGCGAGGAGGCGTGTGTCGATGTTGCCGCCGCAGAGGACGAGGCCAACCTTGCGGCCATAGAAGCGGGAGGGGTGGGCGAGGAGGGCGGCGAGGCCGGCAGCGCCAGCGCCTTCGGCAATTGTCTTCTCAACTTCCACAAAGAGCGTGATGGCACGTTCGAGGTGTTCCTCCTCAACAAGGACCACATCATCCACCAGCCGTTCGCAGATCTGCCGTGTTATGTCTCCCACATCGCGCACGGCAATGCCTTCGGCAATGGTGGCGCCGCCCGTCTTAGCGGGCTTGCCGCGCATGGCGGCGTGCATCGCGGGATACATCGCTGTCTGAACGCCGATGATGCGGATTTCTGGCTTGAGCGCTTTTGCCGCGATGGCGATGCCGGAGATGAGGCCGCCCCCCCCGATCGGGATCACGAGCGTATCAAGGCCGGGATTGTCGGCCAGCATCTCCAAGGCGATCGTGCCTTGGCCGGCGATGATGTCGGCGTCGTCGAAGGGGTGAACGAAGGTCAGGCCTTCGCGCTTGCACACTTCATAGGCGTAGGCCTTGGCCTCGTCGAACGTCATGCCTTCGAGCAGTACGCGGGCGCCATGATCGCGGGTATGTTCCACCTTGTTGAAGGGGGTCGTCTGGGGCATCACGATGGTTGCGGGGATGCCGAGGCGCCGGGCGTGGTAGGCAACACCCTGAGCGTGATTGCCGGCGGAGGCCGCGATGACGCCTGTCTTCTTTTCTGCGTCCGAGAGTTTAGCGAGTTTGTTGAGCGCGCCGCGCTCCTTGAAGGCGGCGGTATATTGCCGGTTTTCCAGCTTGACCCAGACTTCTGCGCCCGTAATCGCCGAGAGCGTCTTGGAATGAGCAAGCTCGGTTCTCTCAATTTGCCCTTCCAATACCTTTGCGGCAGCCTGTATGTCGGCCAGGGTCAGGGGCAGTTCGGGAGGCAGTGTATCGGGCATAGCATCGGGTCCGGGCAGGGGCGCGCGCACCCTATGCGGGCGTTCCTCAATTTACAAGCAACCCGTCTGTACCGGGCGCGGGGTCGTGTTCCGCTACCCAATGGCCAGAGCCGACCTCTATCAGCTGGGGCTGGTACTGTTCCGCATCGGCGTCCTCGACCAGTTTGGATTTCAGGAACCGCAGCGCCGCCCGGCTGTCGAGAGGACTGGGCAGGTCACCGGTAAGGCGGACCCGCTCGCGCGCTCGCTCGCCCTTCGGGTCAGCGTTGGGGACGGCCGCGATCAAGCCTTGCGTGTAAGGGTGGCGGGCGTCTTCATAGATCTCCGTCCGCCCAGCCAGTTCGACAATGCGGCCAAGATAGAGCACCATCACCCGGTGACTGATCTGGCGCACGACGGCGAGATCGTGGCTGATGAAGATCATTGCGAGACCGAACTCTTTCTGTAGTTCGATCAGCAGATCAACGACCTGCGCCTGGACCGAAACGTCGAGTGCGGAGACCGCCTCATCGCAAATAACGAGTTTCGGCTTCAGGATCATGGCGCGGGCAATGCCGACGCGCTGGTTCTGGCCGCCGGAAAGCTCGTGCGGGTATCGGTTGATCAGGTTTGGATCGAGGCCGACGCGCGGCAGGATCTCCCGCACCTTCGCTTCGCGCTCAGCGCGGGACAGGCCAGGTTCATGAACAAGAAGCGGCTCGGCAACCGAGGCACCGATGGTCATACGCGGATCAAGACTGGCCAGGGGGTCTTGGAACACGATCTGCAGATCGTCGCGCAGGTTATCCATTTCGCTGCGGCTTGCTTTGGCAATGTCCCGGCCAAGCCAGGCAACCCTGCCTGAGGTCGGCGGAATAAGTCTCAGGACGCCGCGCGCCAGAGTGGATTTTCCGCACCCGGATTCTCCGACCACGCCCAGTGTTTCTCCCGGCCGCAGGTCAAAGCTGACACCGTTGACCGCCTTCAGCGGTTTGCGTTTGCCAAACAGGCCGCCTTTCACCTGGATCGGGAAGTGAACCTTCAAGTCGTCCACCCGCAGGACCGGCTCAATTTCCGGCGCGGGGGAAGGGCAGAGGGGCGGGCGTCCCGGCGGGTCTGGCTGGTCAAGGCGCGGTACGGCGGCCAGCAGCATCTTGGTATAGTCATGCTTGGGGGCATAAAAGATGTCGTCGGTAGCGCCCTCTTCAACGATCTCGCCATAGCGCATGACGATCACGCGGTCACACATGCGGGCGACAACCCCCATATTGTGCGTGATCAGAACAATCCCGGTGTTGGTCTCGCGCTTGAGTTCGTCCATCAATTCCAGAACCTGGGCCTGGACCGTCACGTCCAGCGCGGTCGTTGGTTCATCGGCGATGAGCACTTTGGGCCCGCAGAGCATCGCAATGGCGATCATGACACGCTGGCGCATGCCGCCAGAGAGTTCATGGGGAAACTGTTCCATTCGCCGCGCCGCTTCAGAAATGCGGACATGCTCCAACCATTCGATACAGCGCTGGTTGGCTTCGGCCCCTTTGAGGTCTTTGTGCAGAGCCAGAATTTCTCGCATCTGGGCGCCGACAGTCATGTGCGGCGTCAGGCTGGTCAGCGGGTCCTGGAAAATCATCGACATTTCGGCGCCGCGGATGCTGCGCAACTGCGCGGTGGACGCAGTCAGCATCTCTGTGCCGCCAAACCGTATGCTGCCCGAAGCTTTGCCGTTTCCGGCCAGCAGGCCCATTGCCGCAAGCGCCGACTGGCTTTTGCCAGAGCCGCTTTCGCCCACGATGCCCACACACTCGCCTGGCGAAACTCCAAAGGAAATTCCCTTCACAGCGTTCACGGTGCCATCGGGCGTCTCGAAGTCGACCTTAAGGTTCGTCACAGTCAGAAGTGTCATGAGAATGACGAGTAACGGTGTGGGGCAGGGGTGCAAGGGGCAGGTGCAGATTCAAGGCAGAGAAAAACGCCGCGCCCAATGAAGGGCGCGGCGTTCTCTGTCAGGCGAAGCCGGTCTGGGTTGGGATGAGAGACCGGTTTCGCCTTTATCTGAACCAGGTCTGATTAGAATTTATAGCCGAGACCGACACCGATAATCAGCGGGTCGATGTCGACGTCTGCATTCACTTTTGCGCCAAGGGCGGTGGTGAAATTGACGGTCACGTCGGTGTTGATCCAGACCTTCTTGACGTCAACGTTCAGCGCCCAGCCGCCTTCCTTGCCATCCAGATCATAATCAAACCCCGCCTGCAGGGCAGGGCCAAAGCTCGGATCATAGTCAATGCCATCGGCAACCGACCCCTCATCTTCATTGAAGAAAAATGTCGCGTTCACGCCGGCGCCGACGTACGGCTTGAACTGGGTGCCGTTCTGGAAATGGTACTGCAGGGTCAGCGTCGGGGGCAAAAGCCATACGTCGCCCAAATCGACGGTAGAGTTGCTCAGAGCGCCCGGTACGGTAACACTGGTCGCCTTCACATCATGGGGAGTTACACCCAGGATGAGTTCTGCGGCAATGTTCCTGGTGAAAAAGTAGGTAATGTCGAGTTCGGGAACGTACTGATCGCCGATATCTACCCCCCCTTGCAGGGCGGCACCTCCTACCGACAGGGACCCCGCTTCATCGGGAAGGACGGCGATAACGCGCGCCCGGACCATCCACGGATTGTCTTGAGCCAGGGCGGTGCCGGCAAATCCTATCATGGCGGTGCCGGTCATCAGGGTGGCCGCAAGGAGCTTTTTCATGTTCGAAACCCGCTGTTTCTGTGAGTGATGCAATCCAACTAAATGTCTGTAAATAAAGGCGAAACTGATCAGTTTGACGCGCGTCTGCGAGCCGCGCGGCAGATGCGCTCAATTAGGTACTCGTCCGTATTGAGATAAAATCAGGGATCCGCAAAATTGCTGGTTCCTGTGACCGGAAACTTCAGGGAGGGGCCTGCTGCCCTTGGGAAAGGCTTGCCTTGGGGCAACGTAATTGGGAACATGGCGCGTTTCCCATCCGCTGGAGTTTTTAAATGCCGGTCATGAATTTTCTCACTCAGTGTGTCTTCGATTCAGGCGCGCTGAAGCAGCTTGCCAAACTCGCCAAGGCACGCGGCATCACTCGCCCCTTTATCGTGACGGATGCTGGCATCAAGGCGTCCGGCATTCTTGCAAAAGTAGAAGATGCGCTCGGCGTGGCTCCGGCAGGCCTATTTGCAGAAACCGTTCCCAATCCCACTGAGACCCAGACAAAAGTTGCAACGGCCCTTTATAAGGAATCCGGCGCAGATGGCATTATCGCTGTGGGTGGCGGTTCTTCCATGGACCATGCCAAGGCGATTGGGCTTATGGCCAGCCATTCAGAGCCCCTGGAAGCATATGCTGCGCTCATTGGCGGATCCAAATTGATTGGCAAAATCCCGCCGCTGATAGCCATTCCGACAACGGCCGGAACAGGGTCGGAGGTTTCGATCGGCATGGTCATCATCATGGAGAATGGCCGCAAGGAAACCTTTGCCTCGCCCAATCTCATTCCGCTTGTGGCCCTGTGTGATCCAGACCTGACGATCGGGCTCCCCGCGGGCTTGACAGCGGCGACGGGAATGGACGCTTTGACTCACTGCATCGAGGCAATCCTGACCCCGCCAATCAATCCGCCTGCGGAGGCAATCGGATATGATGGCGCGCGGCGCGCCTTTGGCATGGGCATGCTGAAGCGCGCTGTCAAAGATGGGTCAGATGAAGAAGCCCGCTGGCATATGATGATGGCAAGTTATGAGGGGGCGCTCGCTTTCGTGAAGGGGCTGGGCGGGGTTCATGCCCTCAGCCATGCGGCTGGCCGACTGCATGAAAAGCGGTTGCATCATGGGACGCTGAACGCTGTGTTCCTTCCCCATATCTTGCGTTTCCACAATGGCGCTGCAGACGAGAAGTATGCCCGCCTGCGCCAGGCGATGGAGCTGAGGCCCGGCGCGGATCTTGCAGATGCCATTCAGGATCTCAACGATGCGATCGGTATTCCCAAGACGCTGAGCGCGATGGGCCTGACGGCGTCGGACGGTCCCGGCATTGTCGAATATGCGCTGGTGGATCTTGCCCATGCGGGCAATCCAAGGCCGATGAGTGCTGATGATTATGCGGCCGTGTACGAATCCGCGCTGAACTAACGAAATAGATCTGACGCGCCGCTTTGCCCGCCATCCGGTTCGGGAAGAGCGGCGCAGTCAATCCCCGTAAATTCTCAGATGGCAAGTCGTTCTTGGCTCAGCCAGTCCTACTCGGCATCAAGCAGCGGGAGGCTGAGCGCGGCTTCGATGTCGACCCAATTCACGACCTTGAAATTCTGATCCTGGCCCGACTGGGGGTTGCCGTCGTCCTGCACAATCAGAACACCGCGCGGAAAGTCTGGAAGCGCGCCTGAGAACACATCAAGACCATCCGTATGCGTTACTTCGTCAATACCGAGGGCTTCATTGGCAATGATGGAGAAGCTCCCGCGCAGAGTGTGCGGCGTCTGACGGTCATACACCACGAAACGATTTTCAGCCTGCGCTGAAGCCACAATCCAGCCCGCGCCATTTGCGCCTTTCCAGATGGAGACGCCCTCAACGTCAGCAACGAGACCGCTGGCGCCTCCAACGCTGTCGATCAGCGAGGGGGTCGGCGCGTCTTCCCGGTAAGCCACGCTCCACAGGCCCCGGTCTTCTTCGCCGACAAAGACCAGTCCGTTGGTCTCATCAAACACACAGCCTTCCAGCTGGGTTTCCAGTTTGATTGTCTTGAGGAGCCGCCCGGAAATGTCGTCCGGGTGTGCCGACACTTCCCAGATCTGCAGTGTTCCGTCTTTATACGTAACACCGGCATAATCGAGGCCATTCTCTCGTCCCTGACAGATGCCGTAGGGCTCCACTGTCTCGGTCGGAATATCTCCGGCATGGTTCACTATGCCGGTTTTCCGGTCAATCAGAAAAACGGAGATGGCGTTCACCTGGTCATTGCTGGCAACGGCAATGTCGAATGACCGGTCAGTGGACTGACGAACGTCCACATTGTTGATCGGGCCGATCGGCAGGCGTTGAACTTCTGACCCATCCAGAGCAAACACCACAAGGCCTTCGCGCTTGTTGGTGCCGAGGATCAGGGATTTCGCCGGATCGGTGGGATGAAGCCACAGTGCCGGGTCGTCGGCGGCATCACCTTTTGCGCCCGCCGGGGCTGTTTCCATGCCTGCCATCACGAATTTCTGGCCTTCGATCACCGGTGAAGGTGTAGACGCGCAGGCGGCGGCGGTGAGCGCTAGGGCGGCTGCGAAGGCGGGCCGAAAGAGGGACATGGCGGTTCCTGTAGGCGGGAAGGGAAGATTCGCCGCCCTCTTTATCGCTACTGCATGACAGTATCGCGACGACCGGGCCGCTCACGCTTCGCTGGCGGCCCAATAGGCGGCCCATCTGGAGGTGAGCGCTTTTGGCTTTTCGGCAGTAAGCAGGCGAGTGATGCGTTCGGCCTTTTTTATGAGGCGTTTCTGGTCGCGCAGGGCGGCCCGCCTGACCGACTTTACCAAGTCCTTGTCCAGCTGATCAGGCGGCAGCGCGTCAAGCGCAGCAATCAACAGCCCACTGTCGCGCCAGTTGCCGAGGCTTTCCGACAGACGGCCGGCCATGCGGGCATGAGCCTCCATTGCATCCGGGCATATTTCGCCCAGCAGCAACGTGTGATGCCAATGGCATTTGGCGCTTTTGCGCCACTCATGCGTCGCCTCTTCCTGACCTGAGCCCACTGCGACCGAGGCGTCTGCCCGCAACCGTTTATAGCTGCGTGACAGTCCGGGAAGAACTGCGTCGAAGTTTTCCTGTTCGATGGTCCATTTCGTTGCGCGCTTTTCCGCCCCGCGTATCTCTCTGCCGAATGCCTTGAGTAATTTGGCTGATCCGTTTTTATTGCTGGGGAAAGCGGGAGGCACCGTCAGCGCTGCCTCGATCGTCGGCCTTGCTTCTGCAGACAGCTTCAGCCGTCCAAGACTGTCGAGAACAGCGCCCGTATCACGTGCCGATGACAAGCTGCGCGCAGCATCCCGGAGAATGGCGTTTTCTGACTGAGCCTCTCCGAAGACCGGCGCGATCAGGCGCAGCATGGAACGAAGCCTCTTGGTGCTTTTTCGTACCTCATGAACCTGCCGTGCGGCGGCAAGGTCTGGGTTTGCGAGAATGTCCGTGATCCGCGCAAACTCCTCGCCGGCAATGCGCCGTATACCGCTCTCGACGGTCTCTTTGCCGGGTTTCAGTCTGTATGCCATCTGGGTAAGCTCGCTCTCCGGATGGGTTTCCGGTCATTGCAAGTTCTCACATCCGGGGCTGGGCTGCCAATCGGATCACGTGAGAGGCGAGTTTTCAGCAAAGGTGTAGCGCCAAAATTCAGCATGTCATCGCCGCGAATCCGGCGATAAAGGCAGAATGCTTCAGGATCTTCAATCTCTCTCGAATGGCATTGCCCTCATCACCTGCGCCATGGCGATCGGGGGATCCTGGGTGGCGTCCATCGCGTCACCCAATTGCGCCTTTGACAAGCTGACCGGGGCGCGGGCCGATACCCATGTTCGGGAACTGCTCTATCGAACCGCAACGCCGATTGCCGGGATGATGCTGGTGTCCGGCGCCCTGTTCCTTGTCGCCAACAGCTGGATCGCAGGCACGATTGCGCTGATTTCCTCCTTCGGGTTCTTTTCGACACGCTTGATGCTGGCGCCGAAGGAAGGGAAAAATCCGAAGGGGGTTCGCACGCGGCGCAAGGAGCAGCGGGGCAGTTCTGTGATGCTCTCGCTGATGTTCACCCTCGCCGCCATTGCGGCGGCAACGCTGGGCCTGTTCGGTCTCTAGGCCATAACCAGCCAGAGACATCCGATTTCATGGAGCTTTCGGAAGCTTTCCGATGACCGCTGGGCAGCAGATCTGGCAATTCGGCCTGCCGTCTTTCTATTGGCGGACAGCATCATCACGCAGATGATGACCCCAAGGCCCGCCATCCACCAGCCTACGACCAGAGCTGCAATCACGCCGCCCAGGCAGATGAGATAGGCTATGGCGTCCAGGACGCGCAGGCGGATATGCAACCAGCGTCCAAAGGGCTTAAGCAGTTCGGGATGGCGGTGCAGCGTTTCGGCGTCGATTGCAAAGCGAGTCCCGGGCGTGTGTTCGAATATCAGGGCCCGTGTCATGCGTCCGGCATCGTGCGGATTTGGCTGGCAAGTCAGAAACATCGGTGTTGCTCCGGGCAGGGGCTCCCAAGGAAGAACTGCTAGCGGGAGGATGTTAACTCTGTGCGGCGGGCGGGGGAGAAGTTTCAGGAATCTTCAAGACTTTCGATTAACCTTAACCTTTCCCTAGGGGAATGCGCCCGGCTGGCGAAAACATTTGCAGGCACATTTTTTGAGGCGTACGCTGCGCTGCAGCATAAAGGGTTTGAAACGACGATGCTCTACTCCCTTGTTGAAATGAACCGGGTGGCCATGGCGCCGATGAGGCTTGCGGCGCGCGCAGGTCTGGCCGCGCTGAACTCGCCCTTCAACCCAATGGGCCAGACGAGCTATGGTAAGTCGCTTTCGGCGATGGCGGACGTGTTCGAGAGCGCAACGCGCTACTATGGCAAGCCCGAATGGCGCATCGGGTCGATCCGAATTAACAGTATTGATGTTCCGGTAGACCCACAGGTTGCGTGGCGTTCGCCCTGGTGCGGCCTCGTGCATTTCCGGAAAGATGCCGACCGTCTGGCGCAGGCGCGCCGCAAGGGAGCCGCTCCCCTCCCGCGCATGCTGATCGTCGCGCCGCTTTCGGGACACTACGCGACGTTGCTGCGCGGAACCGTCGAAGGGTTCCTTGAAACGCACGACGTATACATCACCGACTGGACAGACGCGCGTATGGCGCCGGTCTGGCTCGGCCGGTTCGACCTTGATGACTACATCGATCATATCCGCAAAATGCTGACACATCTGGGCGGAGGCGCGCATGTGCTTGCTGTATGTCAGCCCGGTCCGCCCGTTTTGGCTGCGATTGCGATGATGGCTGAAGATGGTGACCCGGCGCTTCCCGCTACAATGACGTTCATGGGCTCACCTATCGACGCGCGCCGATCCCCCACAATTCCAAACAAACTGGCGGAAGAACGGCCTTTCGACTGGTTTGAGCAGAACATGATCTACACTGTGCCGGCACCTTACCCCGGCATGTTGCGCCGCGTTTATCCTGGCTTTGTGCAGCTTTCCTCCTTCATGAATATGAACTGGGAACGGCATGTCGATGCCCACTGGAAGTTCTTCAACCACCTGGTCGGCGGTGACGGCGACAACGCCGGCAGGCACCGCGAATTCTATGACGAGTATCTTTCCGTGCTGGATTTGACGGAAGAGTTTTACCTGCAGACCATTCAGAGGGTCTTTCAGGAGCACCATATCCCGCGCGGCATCTACAGCTATCGGGGAGAGCGCCTGGTGAAGCCACAGGCAATCCGAGACGTCGCCCTTATGACGGTTGAGGGTGAAAAGGACGATATCTCCGGCATTGGCCAGACACAGGCTGCCCACGATCTCTGTACCAACATTCCCGAGGACATGCGCACCGATTACATTCAACCCGGCGTTGGCCATTATGGCGTCTTCAATGGCTCACGGTTTGAAACAGAAATCGCGCCGCGCGTGGCACAATTTACCCGCAGGTTCACGAATCGGGACAAGGAAGAGGCCGCTCACGCCACTTTGACCGCCTCGCGCTGAGTTGCGCTGGACGCTCTAGTGAGCGGGTACCGGAAGCATCATTTCCGGCATGAGACAGCTTGCCAGCGGCTGGCCAGCGCTGGTTTGCATAAGGGCTTCGGGCTGACGCAGATAGTTGCGCATCGCCTCGCTCGCCACTCGATCAAAGCTCTCGATGGCAGCAGGCTGGGCAGATTCTTTCAGAATGCGCGCATCCTGGCAGGTCCGGTGCTCCAGAATGGTGAGGGCTGCCGGTTCGCGGCCGGTTCTCAAGGCGCGAAGTGACGCGCGCATCGGGTCAGCACGCAGAACCGCCGCCGCCGGCAGTCCCGGACCATCGGGCACGGCGAGCCATAGAGCCTGAACCGGCGCGCCCTGATCCTGGTGCGAGAAACTGACGGCCAGAACCACGCCGCCCCTGGATTTGCGGACGTCGAATTTTGCGATGCCGTCGGCTGACAAATTTTCCAGCCACTCGCTGATTGCAAGATTGCGAACTTCGATCGCTTGCCGCGCGTCTCCTGCGGCGAGGAGCGCTACCGATTGATCAAGCCGTTGAACAGGCGACAACCGCGCGCCGCGCGCAACGGCATGGTCAAAATGGGAAACCGCGTCCGTCGCTTCGCCGGCATCCATTGCGCCGCGGGCGGCAATAAGATGTGCTTCGCGCGCTTCAAAACGATCCGGGCAATCAGAAATGAAGGTTTCAGCTGTGCGTTGGAGATAAGCAGGCGTTGCCTCCTCTGCCGGCTGCAACACGGCGGCCTGGAAGCGCGCCACATCATTGAGGCCACAGCCTTCCTGGCCAGTGGCGCTCAGCGGAGCAGCCATGAGGGTCAGGCAAGCAACCGACCATTTCATCATATTTCTGAAGTCGACCATTCCCGGCTCCCGCGCCCTGTAACGCTGTTTGAGCAGTAACGGTGCAAAGCCTGTGCCGGTTCCATCAATCAGATGGATGGATACCTGACGGGTCTCTCAGAAGATGGATGTGCTCGTGATCAGAGCCATGATCGTGACCCTCATGCCCATGTCCGTGCCCATGGACGGGCAAAATCATGAGTAAGAGCGCAATAAGAATGCCGGCACCCAGGGCGGCAACGCCGCGAAGGGGGGGCTCTTCCTTGAGGGGCAGCATAAGCGGGCCGGTTGCCACGTAAATCAGGAGACCGGCCGACAGGGCGTAGAGCGCCGCGACGATCTCTGGCCCCAGCCCTGTCAGGAAAAGCCCGCTGACCAAAGCGCCCAGAGGGGTGGTGGCTCCCGCTGCCAGGAAGGCCCAGAACAGTGCTTCCCGAACGCGGAAACCGTGCCGGGAAAGGATTGCAAAGGCAATCACGCCCTCAGCAAACTCATGCATGATCAAGGACGTGGACGCGTAGACGCCCGCCTCAAAGCTGGCCGCAAACGTGACCGAATAGATCACCCCATCGAGGAATGAGTGGAGGCCGACGGCCAGCAAAGGCGTCAATGCCAGCGCCCGTCCGCCTGCTTTTTCCGGAAACAGGGAATTGATGCCGGAGGTCAGCAGCAAACCGCCAAAGAAGCCGCCCAGCATAAACATGGGCGCGCGCGCACTCATCTGGATGGCTTCCGGGGCGATGTGCAGAAGCGTCAGGGAGATCAGCATCCCGCCAGCGGCCAGGGAGAAAAGGCCTGACTGGCGCGCAGTCCATTCGCTGCGAATTGCGACGGCGACGAGGCCGATCGAGGTCACGAGGGCCGCGAGAAGGCCAAACAGGAGAGGCGCCTGAAGTGAAAGAAGCATTCTAGGCGGATATCCGATTGGCTGCGGTCTGGAACGGGAGCAGGGGTTGATGAAGGGTTGCGACTTGTGCGCAACGGCACCTTGCGAAAAGTGTTATAATGTTTCAATCTGGTGCTTGCCAGAAGTTTTTTACGGCGTGGCTGGGTTTTCCCCAGAGCCGCTGCGCCATCTGCTAATTGCCAGGAGCTGCCAATGATCTCTTTCCCCCGCCTTGCGACGTCGCTGCTTGCCGGCGCTGCGCTGTCCGTGCTCGCCGCCTGCGGTCCGGGCGCTCCGCCCCCTGCGGCGCCTGCGCCTGTAGAAACAGGGGATACTCTTGCGACTGAAGGGGTTGCCGACGAAGTCTACCAGACTGCTGGCGAAGAGGCTGGCCAAGGCGAGGCTCACACGCATGAGACGAGCGATGACGACGAGCACGACCATGACCATGACCACGATCATGAGGCAGATCATGCCGGCGGAACGGCGCATGTTCATGGCGTTGCCGATCTCGCTTTTGCTATTGAAGGCGGCAAGCTGACCGCCGAACTTATGTCGCCTCTGGCCAATTTCGGACTCTCCGAAGCCGATGGCGTCATCACCGATGACGTCAAAGCCGCGCTGCCGGGGCTCATCACCCTGACGGGTGGCAACTGCACGGGTGATGCGCCGGTCGCCAAGGTCGATACGTCAAGCGGGCATACAGACGGTCACGTCAACTTTTCCTGGACCTGCGCCAATCTGGTAGATGTTTCGGCAGCCCGCTTTGCAGGTTTTGCGGCATTCCCCGGTTTTGAGACGATCAATGCCGTGTTCCTGGGTGATACGGTCCAGAAAGCCGCAGAGCTTACGCCTTCCTCCCCAGAGCTTTCCCTGAAATAACGGGTCTCATGGCTGACCCTGTAATCGATATTGAAGGGCTGCGCTTTGCCTGGAAGAGCGGCCCGCAAGTTCTCGACATAGAGGCCTTCCGTGTCGATGCGGGCGAACGCGTGTTTCTGCGCGGACCCTCGGGCTCTGGCAAATCGACCCTTCTTGGCCTGATTGCCGGTGTGCTGCAGCCGCAAGCTGGACGCATCCGCGTTCTGGGCGAGGATATGGGCGCTCTCGCCGCTGCCAGGCGGGACCGGCTGCGGGCTGATCGAATGGGCGTTATCTTCCAGATGTTCAATCTGGTGCCGTATCTGTCCGTGACAGGAAACGTCCTTTTGCCGCTCCGTTTCTCGCCGGCGCGCCGGAAAGCGGCCGGAAGTGATCCGCAGGCCGAAGCTCGGCGCCTGCTGGGAAGGCTCGGTCTGGAAGATGAAAGCCTGCTGGAACGCCGTGTGTCAGACCTCTCGGTCGGCCAGCAACAGCGTGTGGCGGCCGCCCGCGCCTTGATCGGCAGCCCAAACCTGGTGATCGCCGACGAGCCCACTTCCGCGCTGGACGCTGACGCGCGCGACCGGTTCATCAACCTTCTGTCAGAGGAAGTCGAACGCTCCGGCGCTTCGCTCCTCTTTGTAAGTCATGATGCCTCGCTGGCCGGCCTTTTTACACGCGCGGCAGACCTGACCCAGATCAACATGGCAGGGGCGCCGGTATGACGGCGCTCTTCTCCCTTGCCTGGTCGAGCCTCCTTAACCGCAAGGGCTCAGTGATTTTGACGATGGTTGCGGTGGCGCTCTCCGTGGCGCTTTTTCTGGGGGTCGAGAAGGCCCGCAGCGGCGCGCGCGAAGGCTTTGAGAACACCATTTCCGGAACCGACCTGATCGTCGGCGCGCCAACCGGCACAGTCAATCTGTTGCTCTATTCTGTCTTTCGTATGGGCTCTGCCACCGCCGAAGTGTCCTGGCCGACCTATCGCCAGATCGATGAACGCCCAGACGTGGCATGGACTGTCCCGATTGCGCTGGGTGACAGCCATCGTGGTTTCCGCGTGATGGGAACGACGACGGGTTATTTTGAACATTACAAATATGGCGGCGGCCAGCCTGTCGATCTCGCCGACGGCACGCTTTTTGATGATCTTTTTGATGCCGTGATCGGCGCCGATGTCGCCCGCGATCTCGGCTATGTACTGGATACGCCGCTGATCCTGACCCACGGTCTCGGCGCAGCGGATCTCGGCTCGGGCCATGAAAACCGCCCGTTCCGCGTATCCGGCATTCTGAAGCCGACAGGGACCCCGGTGGACCGGACCGTGCACGTATCTCTGGAAGCCATTACGGCCATCCATGTCGGCTGGGAGACGGGCGCCAAGAACCCGCTCGCCGATTCCATCCCGACCGAAATGATCCGGTCTTTCGACCTCACACCGAAAACCGTAACAGCGATTTTCGTCGGGCTGGAACGCAAAGGCACGATCCTGACGACGCGCCGGCAGATCAACACCAATCGCGGCGAGCCGCTGATGGCGATTATTCCAGGAGAGGCGCTGCGAGAACTCTGGGGTGTGACCTCGATAGCCGAGCGGGCGCTGCTGGCCGTGTCGGGCTTTGTAATTGCCGTCGGCCTCGTCTCGATCCTCACCTCCATTCTGACCAGCCTGAACGAGCGGCGGCGGGAAATGTCGATCCTGCGCGCAACAGGCGCGCGGCCCGGCCACATCTTTTCCCTGTTGGTACTCGAGTCCGGGCTGATCGGTTTCATGGGCGCCGCGATTGGTATCGTGATTGTTCACAGCGTATTTGCGGTCGTCGCGCCGATGCTCCAGGCTCGCTACGGCGTCGCCTTCGGGGGCGGGGGTCCAGGATTGCTTGATCTCTATGTTCTGGGCGCAGTGACGTTTGCCTCGCTGGTTATAGGGGCGGTTCCTGCAATTGCGGCCATGCGCCGGTCGCTGGCCGATGGGCTCAGCGTCCGTTTGTAACAGCATTGTGCTCTGGAACTGCGGGCGCGGCCGTTTTAGACAGGGGTTATGAAAACGACATCCCTTCCGGGCTTTGCCCTTGCCAGCCTCGCTATCGGTCTTGCTGCTGCCTGCGGCGGGGCTTCCACAAATGGGACGGCGGAGGCGGCTCCCGCCAAGCCGGCAAAGGAAGCACCTGCTGACGCCAAGACCGACGGGCCGAAGGTCGGAGACAAGATTGGCCAGAGCGCGGCCGAGCGGGCAGCCGCCCGCGCCGAAGCGGCCAAGAAACGGGCTGCTGATCAGGCGCGCAAAGATGCTGAGCTGGCTGCTCGGGGTGTAACCCGGATCGGTTGGGAAGATCTGATGCCGGAAGGCGAAGAAGAACGTCTTGCGCAGATGTATCAGGCGCAGATGGCAATGCTGTATTCAGGCGCCGGCATCGCCGAGGGGTCTGCCGCCGACATGGCTGTCCAGATCGGCACCTTCAACACTGTCAAGGAACTCAACGGCAAGAAGATCCGGATCCCCGGATATACGGTTCCGTTCGAGTATGGCGTGGATGCCCAGATCAAGGAGTTTCTCCTGGTGCCATACTTTGGCGCCTGTATTCACGCGCCGCCGCCGCCGCCCAACCAGACGGTCTTTGTGATGTCGGACAAGGCGATCAAGATGCAGGACCTGGCTCAGGCTGTCTGGATCGAAGGCACCATCCACACGCAGACTCAGGAGAGTGAGCTTGCGGATGCCGCCTATACGATCACGCTGACAGGCATTGAGGAATACACGTACTGATATCGTAATTTCCGGCCACTTGCGGCCGGGACTCTACTTCCGCCTGCGGTCACAAATGCAAGAAGGGCGGCCCGACGGGCCGCCCCTCCGCACTCTACGCGGTACTCTACTATCCACAAAGTAGCAGCTGACTGCTTAATACTTTGCGAACCCTGTTCCGCAGCTTGGCGCTACTGGTTCTTGGCCAGCAGGTTGCGGATTTCTTCCAGAAGCACTTCCTGACGCGGCGGCGCCGGCGGGGGCGCAGCTTCTTCTTTTTTCTTCAGTGTGTTCATGCCCTTGATCACGAAAAACAGCGCCAGGGCCATGATGACAAATGAAATCACGGCATTGATGAACCTGCCATAAGCGATGACCGGGGCGCCTGCTTCAGTGGCGGCCACCAGGGACACGTATTCCATTCCGTTTAAGGAAATGAACAGATCCGCAAAATCCACGCCGCCCATCATCATCCCTAGAGGTGGCATCATGATGTCGTTCACGAGCGAGGTGACAATCGTACCGAAGGCCCCGCCCAGTATGAAACCGACAGCGAGATCGACGAGGTTGCCCTTGAGCGCAAACTCTTTGAATTCTTTAAACATGGAATACCCCTTGCGTTGACGGCAAGCCGCCCGAACTGCGATTAGAATTTGTGGTGTTTGAGGTTATCGTCAAGGCGCTGCATCAGGAGCGCGAAAAGGCAGCGGTTATCTCGCCTCGGGATCATTGCCGCCATTGACGCGGGCCCGCAGTTCCTTGCCAGCCTTGAAGAAGGGCACAGCCTTTGCGGGCACTTTGACAGGCTCGCCGGTACGGGGATTGCGGCCTTTCCGGGCGTCGCGCTTGCGCACGGAAAATGCGCCGAAGCCGCGCAGCTCCACCCGGTCGCCCCGGGCGAGGGCGTCGCCAATCTCGCCAAGGATGACGTTCACGACCTTTTCGACGTCTTCGTGACGTAGGTGCGTGTTCTCAGCCGCGAGCTTCTCTATGAGTTGGGACTTCAGCATCACTTTGATAATAAACGCATTTGCGGCGGGAGCGCTAGGCCCCCGCCGCAAACATTTCGGGAAATTTAGGTTGCCGACCTGCTTTCAGGCAGACCGGCCCCAAAACCAGCTTCCCTTAGGCGAGGGAATCGGCCTGATCTTTCCAGCCATCGCGCTCGAAACGGCCCTGGATTGCCAGTTCCTCTTCGAGGTCTGCGATCTGCTCGTCGGAAAGCGCAGCGATCTGCCAGAAGTGGTAGATGCCGGCGTCGTTGAGTTTTTTCTCAAATGCCGGGCCGAGACCTTTCAGTTTCTTCAGGTCATCGGCTTCGCCTTGCGGCGCATCGAGACGGCCGCGATCGTCGAGCGAGCCGGCATCTGCGTCGGCATCCGCTTTTGGCTTGCCTTTCGATGATGCCAGAGCCGCGCCGAGGATGTCGCCAAGAGAAGCGCCGGCGTCTGCCGAACCGTATTGGGCAACGGCTTCTGCTTCTTCCGCAATCTCAAGCGCCTTGATCGACAGCGAAACGCGACGTGTTGCGCGGTCCACAGTGATGATCTTGGAGTCGACCTTGTCACCGACAGCAAAGCGCTCAGGGCGCTGGTCTGCGCGGTCACGCGAGAGGTCGGAGCGGCGAATGAAGCTTTTCACAGCTGGGGTGCCGAATTCGACTTCGATACCGCCAGAGGTGATTTCCGTAACCGTGCAGGTCACGGTTGAGCCACGCTTCAGGCCACCGCCGCCACCACCAGCAGACTCGCTGCTGCTGCTGACTGCCGATTCAATCGGGTCGCCGGAAAGCTGCTTGATGCCCAGCGAGATGCGCTCTTTGTCGACGTCGACATCGAGAACTTTCGCTTTGACACGGTCGCCCTTGGTGAAGGCTTCGATCGCCTGATCGCCGGACTTGTCCCAGGCGATGTCGT
>JBKBRT010000141.1:4989-7929 GCA_046291585.1 Hyphomonas sp. | reverse complement strand
GTGTGAAGAAATAAAGCCCAATGGCTACCATGACCCCCGTTGCGAGCAGTCTGGAGGTGCCCCCAAGGCGCTGCAGACGCAGGCAGGCGAGGGCCCCGATCAGTGCCATTGCGGTAAAAAGCACCGGTGTCGCCGTAAGCGAGAAAAGTCGCATCGTATAACGCGAAGTGTCGAGCCCGGCGGCGCGCGTTTCATATATAAAGCGCGGCAACTCCCAGAAACCGACCGTATTGGGGGAGGCAAACTCGTCCAGCAGGCGCACGGCGTCCAGCGAGGTCGGGATGGCGAGCGTGGCACGCCGTTCGGGCATTTTGTTGGGCAGGTTCTCAACCAGGTTCTCCAGCTGCCAGAAACCGTCATTCAGAACGGCCCGCTCGGCATCGATCCGGCGCACAAAGGCAAAATCGCTGGTCGGCTGACGGCCATTATACAGGCGCTGCTCCTCGATGATCTTGACGTTGATCAGCGTCCGGCCGCCATTCTCAACCCGCCGCGCATGGATCACATACTGGCTCGTCTCGTCTCCCTGGCGCAGCCAGACGCCCGTTTCGGCGACCTTTACCGCCTCGCGACCGACATTCTGCAGCCGCGCCCGCTCGGTCTCGAAAGACTGGCTCAGGCGCGCCGCAAACGGATTCAGCGCGATAGAAGAAAAAATGCCCAGCACAATCCCAAGCACGATCACCGGCGTCAGGAACCGCCAGGCCGAAAGCCCGCTCGCCCGGATGATTGACAGCTCCGAGCGCCGATTGAGGCGGGTGAACGCCATCATCGTGGCCGCCAGCAGCGCAAAGGGCAGGGTCTGCTCGACAATCATCGGCAGCTTCATCAGCGAAAGGCGCAGGGCATCGAGCAGCGTGATCTGCACGTCGCCGCCGATGGTGCGCAACTGCTCGACCACATCGATCATCAGGATCGCCACCAGCAGAATGCCAAGCACCAGAACCAGGCCGGACAGGCATTCCCGGAGAATGTAGCGCTGGATGCGCGATAAACCCGGCATCAGGCGCGCGCCCCCGGAATGTAATCCGGCGGGGGCCTGGCCACCCAGGCTTTCCGGCCGATCCGGGCACCGCGGCCGAAATAGACCCAGCCGAGGCCTCCCCCGGCAAGCGCGGGCAGGACCCACATCGCAATGCCAAGGCTCGGATCGTCGGCCGCTGCAGACTGCAGCGCCAGATGAACCACCAGGATGAAGATGGCCCCCCCGGTCGCCAGCCCGATCCGCTTGCCATAGCCCTGCCGGCTGAAATCCCCGCCCAGCACGGCAAAGATCGCCAGCATCGCCATCACGAGGTTCAGCATCGGCGAGGTCAGCCGCGCATTGGCTTCGGCCAGGAAGCTGTCAGATTCCTTGTTTTCAAAGTAGTTTTTTCGGTCGAGGAAGATCAGTTCGTGCAGGAATTTGTCGGACGCCTTCAGAACCAGCTCCGAATCCGGCCTCATGAAGTCCGTCAGGTCGAACATGTACTGGTCAAACTCCAGCACCGAGAGCTGCTGGTTGACGTCCAGCTGCTGGCTGAGCGCGTCGCGCAGCAGCAGCGTCGGCTGGCCATCGACCGAGACCAGCGCCGCCGAGCGCGCCAGGATATCGGTTGGAAATTCAGGATCGGTCATGTCGGAGATCATCACCCCGCGCAGCTCCCCGCCCACCTGATCCCTGGCGTAGAAGGTCAGCCGTTCGCCGTTGGACGTGAACTGGCCGGCGCGGAAGAGGGCGGCGGCAAGATCGGCCCGCGCCTCGGCGACGGCCTCCCGCATCGCCCGCTGCGACATCGGCTGGACCCAGAGATTGACTCCCAGGTGCACCACCGCGCAGACCATCGCCAGGCGCAGCACGGGCGAGGCCACCTGCCAGCGCGTCATGCCGGCTGCCTGCGCAACGACCACTTCGGAATCCTTGTGCGCCCGGTTGAGCGACCAGACCCCGGCCACAAACAGCGCCAGCGGCAACAGAAGCGCAATCACCTGCGGGGAACCCAGCATCACGATATAGAAATAGGTCAGCGCCGATTGCCGGTTTTCGAGAATCACATCGGTCCGCGTCAGCCCCTGGGCCAGCAGGGCAATCATGACCAGACTGCCGACGATAATCAGCACGGCCTGCAATACCTGCCGGAAGAGATGCAGCTGAATCTTCGTCATATGCGGGGCGCGAGCACTCTATCGTCCAGAAAACGAACCGGTATTGGCAGCATTTCCCTAGCTAACGAGTTGCGCTTGGCGCGTCGATGCTTAGTTTCCACTCCAAACGGAGTTTCCACACATGAAGATTACATTCGCAGACGCCGCAAAGGCCGACATCGCTGCTTTCATCGCCGATGAAGGCGCAGGTCTGCCCGGCAGCGCGCAGGCGCTCGACAAAGCCGCCAGCGGCCTGATTTCCGAAGCGATGGACGGCGGACGCTTTGACGGCAAAGTCGGCCAGCACGTGGCGGTCGTGCTGCCCAAGGGCTCAGACGCGCGCCGCGCGGTCGTGCTCGGCGGCGGCAAGCCCAAGAAGCGCGACGCCCGCGCGATGGAAAATATCGGCGGCCATTTCGTGAAGGCGTTCGCGTCCTCGGGCTTCAAGTCTGCCTCCATCGCGGCTCATACCGCGGAAGAAGCAGCCCGCGTGGCCGCCGGCGCCAAGCTCGCTGCCTACCGGTTTGATACTTATTTCACCAAGCTCAAGCCCGACCAGAAGCCGAGCCTGTCGACCCTCACCCTCGTCTGCGACGATCCCAAGGCCGCCAAGGCTGCCTACGTCCTGCTCGACGCGGCCACAGACGGCACCTGGCTGGCGCGTGACCTCGTCAACATGCCGCCAAATGACCTCCACCCGGAGAGCTTCGCCGAGAAGGTCAAGGAACTTGCTTCCCTCGGCATAGAGGTCGAAGTGTTGGGTGAGAAGCAGATGGCAAAGCTTGGCATGGGCGCGCTCCTCGGCGTCGGCCAGGG
>JBKBRT010000141.1:0-4889 GCA_046291585.1 Hyphomonas sp. | reverse complement strand
CGCCTGCTCAGCCGCTGGATTGTGGATAATTACGAGGCCTGATCGGCCCTGCCTGTTTCCGAGCGCCCCCGCTTAAGGCGGGGGCCTCGATTGGCCTCGCCCTGGCTTGCAACCTGGCTCATCCTGAGCGAAGTCGAAGGACGAGCAGAGGAGCAGCCCGCGAAGTGTCCCAGCCAGCAGCCCCTGAATGGTGGTTCTACCATCTCTCGCGCAGCGCGCTGGAGGAGGCGGCCGCGCCGCTCCTGCAGAAATGCCTTGAGGTCGGCTGGCGGGTGCTCGCCGTGTCTCCGCGTGCGGAGCGTCTGGCAAAGCTCGACGCCGTGCTCTGGACCTTTGATGACGCCTCCTTCCTCCCCCATGGCCAGGCCGACGCGCCGGGGCTCGATCTTGCCCGCCAGCCCGTCCTGTTGTCCGCCAAGATCGTCAACGCGAACGGTGCCGAAGCCCTCATGCTGATGGACGGCACCGAAGCCCCCGTCGACGCGCCCTTCCGCCGCTGCATGGTCATGTTCGAAGACGCCGACACCGGCACCCGCAACAAAGCCCGCGGCCAGTACAAGGCGGCGAAAGATGCGGGATTGGTCACGCGCTATTTTCAGCAGACGGATCGTGGTGGCTGGAAAGAGGCGGGGGTTTAAGGTTTCCTGAACCCCTCCGCATGCGTTACCCTCGAAGGGCAAAGCCCGTCTGAGGGTCCACTGCTTACGTTATTATCATGCCTGGAGGTAGCAAAATGCCTCTTTCATTCGCTTCGGCATCGACTTGCTGCCAGTATTCAATCGCCATTCCTTTCGGACCAAAATAAGCGCGTTCGACATGCAGAGCTTTACTGAAAATTGGAAGAATAACGATGATGCCAGATTGCCAGCGTTTTCTGTTCTGATGACGAAAGAAGCCATCTTCGGCGATTTTCATCACTCTTGAATAAGCTATGTCGAGTTCTCGAATTTGCGCTGTTGCTTGGTCACTTTCAAATGTTGGGAGATGATCAAATACAAAGATCTTTGCGGCTAACGGGAGCGACGAAACGTGAGATAACCTGTTGTCTGCAAGGCGCTTTCGGATTACGCCCATCTGCGTGTCTTTGACCGTACGCTGAAAATCTATCTCCAGCGGACGCATATCGATTATGATCTCGTGACCATCCCACATCCACAGATGTGAACCGAGGGACGAGATAACGCACGCCTTTGCAGAGACATTTTCAGCGCCGTGCATTTGTGCTCTCAGTGCATTGATGGAATTTGATGCGTGTATTCGCAAAGAATGTCGCAACCCTAATTCCTACTAGATCACGCTCAAACCTTCTTCACAAACTCCGACTTCAATCCCATCGCGCCCACGCCATCAATCTTGCAGTCGATGTCATGATCCCCGTCGACGAGGCGGATGTTCTTGACCTTGGTGCCGCGTTTCACGACCAGCGATGAGCCCTTCACCTTCAGGTCCTTGATCACCGTCACCGTGTCGCCATCGGCGAGCGGGTTGCCGACGGCATCCTTCACCACCTTCGGCCCGTCAGCGGCCGCGTCGCCCGGCGCCCATTCATGCGCGCATTCGGGGCAGACCAGCAGCGCGCCGTCTTCATAGGTCAGCGTCGAGCCGCATTTGGGGCAGGGGGGAAGCTCGCTCATGGTTATCGCGCTCTCGCTTGTGGACAGAGGCCGCCCTACGCCCTGCATTCCCTCTGCGCAAGCGCGCCGATCGACGCTTGCCCCGGCGCCGCCGCGCCGCTATAGGCCGCGCAAATCCACAGAAACAACGAATGACCACAGGAAGCCCCTCATGGCCGTGCAGCGCACCTTTTCCATCATCAAGCCCGACGCCACCGAGCGTAACCTCACCGGCGCCATCAATGCCGTGATCGAGAAAGCCGGCCTGCGCATCGTCGGTCAGCGCCGCATCCAGATGACCCGCGCCCAGGCCGAGCGTTTCTATGCCGTCCACTCCGCGCGCCCCTTCTTCGGCGAGCTCGTTGACTTCATGATCTCCGGCCCGGTTGTCGTCCAGGTTCTCGAAGCTGAAGACGCGATCACGAAATACCGCGAAGTGATGGGCGCCACCAACCCAGCCGACGCCGCCGACGGCACCATCCGCAAACTCTTCGCCAAGTCGATCGGCGAGAACTCGGTGCACGGTTCGGATTCGGCCGAGAACGCCGCGCTCGAAATCGCGCAGTTCTTCTCCGAGGCTGACCTCACCAACTAATTGGAATTTGGTTGCCCTCGGGCACCAGATCAGAGCCGGAGGCAGGGACGCCCGCCTCCGGCTTTTTCGTGTCCGGAAGTGGCCGGATCTGTCCGCAACTGTCCCTGATTTGTCCGCAGGTGTCCGGGAATGTCACCTTCTTGTCCGCCAATTGACGCCAAATTGCTTAAGGTGGACGTGGAATTTACCAATTAACCTTCACGCTAAAACAACCCACATCTGATACATCATACCTCTCGAATTTGAGTTTCAGGTGACCTGTCCCATGTCCAAAGCGCCCGCAAAAACCGCCCCAAAACAAGGCACTGATGACCTTGAAGCCCGCCTCGCGGCGCTCCGGTCGGAGGTCGATGAGATCATGGCTGCGCTGGCCGAGAAGGCCGGTGATGAAGTTGAGCAGGTTGTCGAAGATGCCATGAAATCTGCGGCAACCACAGCAGAAGACATAAGTGAGGAAATCCTCAAGGACGCCCGCCGCGCCCTGAAGCAGATCCACAAACAGGCCGCCACGCTGGAGAAAACGCTGGGGGTACAGACGAGCACCAATCCCGTGCAGACCCTGCTGCTCGCCTTTGGCGCCGGCTTCATTGCCTCACTGCTGATCCGCCGCTGATGTTCTCCGCCCTATCCTCCCTTTTGCAGAACAAGGTCGAGGCTCAGGTGAGCCGCGGCATCAAGAGTCTTGGCGCTGTGGCCGTGATTGCTGTTCTGCTGCTGACTGCATATATTGCTGCAGTTCTGGCCCTGGCGCTATTCCTTATGGAGCGGATGAGCCCGTGGGAAGCGGCGGCGTTTATCGCGCTTGGCTTCGCGCTGATGGGCGGGGCTGTCCTCGTCATTCTGTCCCTCAGATCGGCCGCCGAGGACCGCGCCGAGGAGGCCGCTGCAGCTGCCCGGCAGGCCCGTCAGGACCCGCAGATGAACATGCTGTCCGCCCTGACAGGCGCTGAAGGCAGCGGCAAACAGGTGGTGGCAATCGCGGCGATTGCCGGCGTCATCCTCTCCAGCTTCCTGAACAAGGATGATGACGCAGGCGACGAGGACTGAACCCCCGCTATTCTGCGCCGACTCTGACGACCCGCCGGCCAGAATTTTCCCCCCGGAAAAGTCCGCAGAAGGCTTCGGGCATCGCCGCGATGCCCTCAAAGCGGTCTTCCTGAATTTTCAGGCTCCCTGAGGCGATCATTTTCGCCATGGAACCAAGGGCTTCGGGGAAGCCGCGCGCAAAATCGAACACCACCAGACCCTGCATGTTCACCCGGTGGGTGATGAAGGGTTTAGTGTGGACAATGCCGGGCGTTTCCTCGGGTTTGAGGTTGTAATCAGCCACCTGGCCCGAAATACAAATCCGGCCGTTCAGTGCCATCAGCGGCAGCACGGTATTGACCATCGCGTTCCCCACATTGTCGAACAGCACATCGACCCCCTTGGGGAATTCGGCCGCAATCGCGCCGGAAAGGTCGCTCGCTGTCTTGTAGTTGATCGCAGCGTCAAACCCCGCTTCGGAGACCAGCCAGCGGCATTTCTCGTCGCTGCCGGCCACGCCCACGACCTTCGAGGCGCCCCAGGCCTTTGCGAGCTGTCCTGCAGTGGCGCCTACAGGACCAGCCGCTGAGGTAACGAGCACGGCGTCGCCTTCCTTGAAGCGCGCCGCGTCCTTCAGGCCAAACCAGGCCGTCAGCCCCGGCACGCCCAGCACCCCGATCCAGGCCGACAGCGGCACGCCCGGAACGTCCATCACCTTGCCGATGAAGCCCTTGCCGGACTGGATCGAATGGGTCTTCCAGCCGCCCGCGCAGAACACCTTTGTGCCCACCGGCCAGTCAGGATGGCTGGAGGCATCAATGACGCCAACGCTGAAGCCGTCGATGGGTTTGCCGAGCGGCAGGGCCGCGGCGTAGCTGTCGCCGCCCGAGAGGCGTGAGCGGGTGCCGGGATCAACCGAGCACCAGACATGTGCCACACGGAACTGGCCGTCCTTCGGCTCTGGAAGGGGCTGGGTTTCAAGGCGGAAGTCAGAGGGTTTTGGCGGGCCGTCGCAATACTTGGCGAGGACGATCTGCTGCAGGTCGCTCATGAGTACCGGGCCTCCCAACCCCTATGATTTCAGGCAGTTTTGAGCTTCTCGCATGCCAGCGCAAGGGCGCGCGGGTAGAGTTTATGCTCTTCGGGCAGGGTGCGGGCAGCGAGGGTGTCTGCGGTATCGCCCGGCAGGATGGGCACAGCGGCCTGCGCGATGATCTCGCCTTCATCGACCCCGGCGCTGACCCAGTGGACGGTGCAGCCCGCTTCCGCGTCGCCGGCATCGATGGCGCGCTGATGCGTGTCGAGGCCTTTGTATTTGGGCAGGAGGGACGGGTGGATGTTGATCATCCGGCCTTCCCAGCGGGTGACGAACCACGGCGTCAGCACGCGCATGAAGCCTGCCAGCGCGATGATCTGCGTGCCTGCCTCGGTCAGCGCCGCGTCCAGCGCACGCTCGAAGGCCTCGCGGTCCTTGCCGTAAAGCTTGTGGTCGATGGCTAGGGACGGAATGCCGGCGGCGGCAGCGGTTTCCAGTCCTTTGGCGTCGGGGCGATTGGAGGCAACCAGCACGGGCTTTGCCGGATAGGCGGGGTCTTCCGCCGCGCTCAGCAGCGCCTCCATATTGGAGCCGCGCCCTGAAATCAGGATCGCCAGAT
>JBKBRT010000140.1:0-7941 GCA_046291585.1 Hyphomonas sp. | reverse complement strand
CGGCGAGAACCCGCGCGGGCTCTGCCACATCCTTCAGACAGCGCAGGACCGGGCGCGGTTTGGAAAAGCGCAGCGGGCGCGCATGGGGCCAGAGGCGCAGATAGCTGAGCCCGCCGGGCGAAGACAGGACAAGCTGGACATCCCCCTTGACGCGGCCATGGCGCTGGAAGTCTGCCGAAGCGATCTGCTCGAAGGGCAGGTTCACATATTTGCGGATGGCGACGCCGTAGCGCAGGACGACCCGGCGCGAGGTGATCGTGTAGACCGTCGACCGTGCCATGGCCCAGGCCAGCAGCAGGATTAGGCCTGCGCCGATGGCCAGGCCAGCCAGCGCGCTGATCAGTATGCTGGAGATCTGGTCCTGCGCCCCGACAGAGGCCGCATTCGCTGCGCGCCAGGCGCCGATGGCGAGGAAGTAGGCGAACACGAAGCGGATATGGAAGACATGGACCGCGAAGGCGGCGATGTCCGGGCTTCCCTGCCAGAGCAGGCGCTCGCCTTCCGGCAGGCGTTGGGGCAAGCCGCGAACGGGTTCGCCTTTTTCGTCTTCTTCATCATGGAAACGGATCATAGCAGGGGCTCCAGACGCTGGGGCGTGGCGTAGAGGGTGCCTGCCCCGTAATAGGCGCTGACTTTTTCTTCCTCGAGGCGGGTGATCTGGTCGCCATTGCGCAGCCGGGGAACGGCAGCGAAATGTTCGCCCTTGATGGCCTCCACCTCAACCCGGCGGCGGGTTTTGGATAGGTTTGCGAAGGGCACGGGCAGCAGCACGCGCTCGCCCGAACCGGTCAGCGTGATTTCGAAATAGCGGATGATCGCCTCGGCCCGGTCCACCCAGAGATCTGTAACCGTGCCGGCGGCGACCTTGTCGAGACCGACAACGGGCAGACCGCGCGGATCGAGATCCTTTTTCGAGACGGTATATTCCGGATGGAGACGATAGGGCACGATGCGGTGACTGCCATCCCAGTTGAGGTCAGGCTCGTCGAGCCGCTCGGCATAAGCGCCAGGACCGACTGCGGACGTCATCGGATCGCCATCGGGCTCCATCGGCGCGCCCGGCCAGGGAGCGGTGCGCTTCAGCGCATGCTGGCGGGTATCGGCGGGGCCAAAGCTCATCTCGATCGAGCCGCGGCCATTGGGCAGGTTGAAGGTTTTCTTCGGCGGGAAGAAAAAGATGCCCGCGCCTTCCGAACGGCCGGTTGTGTCTTCCTCCAGCGGATAGCCTTCCCGGGCCCCTTCCCGGAGGAGATAATAGACAAGAATGAAAAAGAAGATCGTGAATGCCCAAAGACAGACATCCACGAGATCTATGCCATTTACAAATTCACCTCTGAAAATCATGACCGGTCTCCTTCATTGGTCAGGTCAGCCTGGATAAGCAGCCAGACCAAATTTTGCGGCTTGTTGGGATTGCGACGTAGCAAGGGAATGGCGGGCCAGCGGTCCGACAACGGCGAGCGTTGCAAACAGCAGGATAATTTCGAGCACATAGACGGTGGTGTAGCCGGCCGCCGGGCCTGCGAAGGCCGCGCCCAGATAGCCCTCCGCCCCAAGACGGTTGATGACATCGCGCAGGGCGCCGCCCAGGAAGACGGCCACTCCGGTGGCCGTGGCTGTGACTGCGCCCCAGGCGCCCAGCGCAATGCCGCTTTCATGGCGGCGCGCGATGGCCATCATGGCGGTCAGGGTTCCGACGGAAAACAGGCCGCCGCCAAACCCGATGAGGAACGCGCCCAGCAGGAACGCGCCCATGATGCCAGCCGGTTCGGCCAGGATGATCAGGGCAAAGGCGATGACACCGGCCACCGCGCCAAGACCCGCCAGACGGTGGGGCTCCCCGCCCCGGCTGAGCTGGCGCGAGCAGAGGCCAAAGCCGAGCAGCGCGCCGAAGGACCAGAGGGCCGTGAGCCGGGTGGTCTCCGACACGCTCATGCCAAGCATTTCGGCGCCATAGGGCTCAAGCAGCACGTCCTGCATGCTGAAGGCGGCGACGCCCAGACCCGAGGCGACGAGCAGCCGGGCGGTGGTGCCATCGCCAATCAGGCGGCGCCAGGTATCCTGGAAAGCGGGCCGGGGGCGTGCCGGATCGGTCAGCGCGCGGTTGCGGGTTTCCTGTTTCCAGAGGGCGGCGAGGTTGAGAACCATCGTGACCACGGCGGCACCCTGGATCACCTGGATCAGGGTCATCGTGTTGAAATCCCGCAGCAGCCAGCCAAACACGATCGAGCTGACCAGCATGCCCGCCAGAAGCATGATATAGAGGAGCGCGACCACCCGGGGACGGGTATCGTCCGTCGACAGATCGCTGGCGAGGGCAAGACCGGCGGTCTGGGTGATATGGATGCCGGCGCCGACGAGGAGGAAAGCCGCCGCCGCGCCGGCCGGGCCGACCCAGGCCGGGCCGGTGGAATCCCCCGACAGGAGGATCAGCGCAAACGGCATCAATGCGAGACCGCCGAACTGGAACATCGAGCCGAACCAAATATAGGGGCCCCGGCGCCAGCCGAGGACGGATTTGTGATTGTCTGACCGGTGGCCAATCAGCGCGCGCAGCGGGGCAAAGACGAGGGGCAGCGCCACCATCAGGCCGACGAGCCAGGCTGGCATGCCCATCTCGACGATCATGACGCGGTTGAGCGTTCCCGTCAGCAGCACCATCGCCATGCCGACCGAGACCTGAAACAGCGACAGGCGCAGCAGGCGGCCAAGAGGCAGGGTATCGCTCGCCGCATCCGCAAAGGGAAGGAAGCGGCTGCCAAGTGCCGTCCAGACCTCAGAAACGGGGCGGCGTTCCGGCCTCATGCGCGCACGATCTCCATGGCTTCGGAGAAATAGAATCCCGAACTGATCTGCTTGCGGCGGGCCACCCTGAAGGCGCCGTCAGAGGCCGCCTCAATGCGGCGCGCCAGGCTGTTGCCAGAGACCGGGATAATGGCGGGGGCGCGGTCAGCGCGGGGAAAGAGCTTTCCGGCTGCGTGCATGGCGGTCAGGAGCGCTGTGCGCGGGGCATGGGTGAGGATGAGGCTGCGCCGGATGCGCGGCAGGATCCGGGAGACCATCGCCGCCATGTCGGATTCTTCATAATGGATGATGGAATCGACGGCGACGGCATGATCGAAAACGCCAAGATCTGTGTGCGTCATATCCCCTACCCGCCAGGTGATGCGCGAGATGTGTACCGGGTCTGTCAGACGGCTGGCGGCGATCTCGACCAGAGGGCCGGCAATGTCGATGCCCAGAACTTCTGCGCCCCGGCCCGCGGCGGCGACGGAGAAGGTGCCGGTGCCGCAGCCCGCATCCAGCACGCGGCGGCCGGTGAGATCGTGAGGCAACCAGGAGAGCACCGTCTCATGCATCGCGTCCCGTCCGGCGCGGACGGCGGCGCGAATGCCGCTGACCGGCGCCGTGGAGGTGAGCTTCTCCCAGGTGGCGGCGGCCGTGTCCCCGAAATAGGTCTGAAGCTCGGTGCGGCGGCTCTGATAGGCGGTGTCCATCATTCAAACCCCAGAAAATCGAAGATTTCACGGTCCTTCATCGGGATCGCATCGATGGGATCCCCGCCCAGCCACAGGGCCGCAGCCAGGCGCATGTATTCTTCCTGGACAGCCTCGAGTTCGGGAGACGCGTCCATTTCGAAGATCGTCGACTTCTTCAGGCGCGAGCGGCGGATCACATCCAGATCGGGGAAATGCGCGATGCGGCGCATGCCGGTGGAGTCGCAATAGCGATCTATCTCGTCGGTTGCCTTGCTGCGATTGGCGATCACCCCGCCCAGGCGGACGGAGTAGTTCTGGGACTTGGCGCGGATGGCCGCCATGATCCGGTTCATGGCGAAGATCGAGTCGAAATCATTCGCCGTGACGATCAGGCCGCGCTCGGCATATTGGAGCGGGGAGGCAAACCCTCCGCACACCACATCGCCGAGGACATCGAAGATGACGACATCGGTATCTTCCAGCAGGCGGTGTTCTTTCAGGAGCTTGACCGTCTGGCCGACGACATAGCCCCCGCACCCGGTTCCTGCCGGCGGGCCGCCTGCCTCGACGCACATGACGCCGTTATAGCCCTCGAAGACAAAGTCTTCGGTACGTAGCTCCTCGGAGTGGAACTCGACCGATTCGAGCACATCGATCACTGTGGGCACCAGCTTCTTGGTGAGCGTAAAGGTGGAATCGTGCTTGGGATCACACCCGATCTGCAGGACGCGCTTCCCGATCTTCGAGAACGCTGCCGAGAGATTGGAGGACGTGGTGGATTTGCCGATCCCGCCTTTTCCGTAGACGGCGAAGATCTTAGCCTGGCCGGTATCGAACCGTGCATCGAGTTTGACCTGCACGCTCCCCTCGCCGTCTTGATGGCGGGAACCGGGCCTGTTGAGGGTCAATGAGGTCATGCAGCGGCTCCTTGAGGGGTGAAGACGCCTTCAAGGCGGTCTTCGATTTCAGCGTTCGCCGCATGCAGCGCTGCGAGCGTTGCAGCGTCTGGCGCCCAGTAATTGCGTTCGGACGCTTCGATCAGGCGGCCGGCGACCTTGGCGGTCGCGGCGGGATTGAGATCCATCAGCCGGCGGCGGAGGGCCTCATCCAGAACGAAGGTTTCGGTCATTTCCTGATAGATCCAGGGGGCGACCTGTCCTGTTGTGGCGGACCAGCCCATCGTATTGGTGACCTGGGATTCGATCTGGCGGACGCCTTCATAGCCATGGCGAAGCATGCCTTCATACCATTTGGGGTTCAGCGTGCGGGTGCGTGTTTCCAGAGAGACCTGCTCGGCAAGTGTACGGACGATACCGTCGCCGCGTGTCTGGTCGCCGACATAGACTTTGAGGTCTTCGCCCCGGACCTTGGCGGCGGCCCGGCTGATACCGCCGAGCGTATCGAAATAATGGTCGATGGTGGTGAGGCCCGTCTCGACCGATTCGAGGTTCTGGTAGGCCAGCTCGACATCTGCGAGCAGGCTTTTGAAGATGTCGGGCTGGGCTGTGGGCGTCCCGTCGCGGCCATAGGCAAAGCATTTGCGATTCGAATAGGTGTCGGCGAGTTCGTCTTCCTTGTCCCAGGCGCCGGACGAGACGAGAAGGTTCACATTGGCGCCATAGGCGCCTTCCGCGTTCGAGAAGACCCGCAGCGCGGCGGTTTCCAGATCAACCCCGTAGCGGGCCTGGCAGGCGAGCGCATGGCGGCGGACGAAGTTCTGCTCGGGTGGCTCGTCGGCCATCGCGGCCGCCAGAGCGGCTTCGGCCAGCATCCGGATCTGCAGCGGCAGAAGATCCCGGAAGATGCCCGACAGGGTAACCATCACGTCCACCCGCGGCCGGCCGAGCGCCTCCAGCGAGACAAGCTCGGCGCCGCAGAGACGGCCATAGGAGTCAAAGCGCGGCGCCGTTCCCATCAGCGCCATGGCCTGCGCAATCTGCGCGCCTTCGCTCTTGAGATTGTCCGTGCCCCACAGAACCATTGCCATCGCTTCGGGAAGGCGGCCGGTGTCTGTCAGGTGTCGGGCCAGCAGCCTGTCTGCCTGGCGGCGGCCATCGGCCAGCGCAAAGGCGCTGGGCAGGCGGAAGGGGTCAAAGCCGTGAATGTTGCGGCCGGCGGGCAAGATTTCCGGCGTCCGGATAAGGTCTCCGCCGGGAACCGGCGCGATATAGCCGCCATCGAGGGCATGCAGCAGCGCGGGCAGTTCATAGTCCTCCGCCATCAGGGCGCGGGCGCGTGACAGGCGGGCGAGCGCGGGATGGGCCGCGTCAATGCCATAGCGCTGAACAAGGGCTGCCGGTTGAACGCCTTCAGCGAGCGCGCGAAGGACCGCTTCAGGAAGCAGCGTTTCCCCCGCCTCCCCCGGCATGGCCGAGAGCAGACCGGTCATCGCGGCGGTGTCTGGCGCGCGCCCGGCAATGTGCATGCCTTCAGGAATGAGCGAACCTTCGATTTCCATGAGGCGCATACGGATCGTCTCGATCACGGCATCGGGCGTTGCCGAGGACGTATCGGGAAGCAGGTCGAGTTCTGCGGCGAGGCTGAGGATCAGGTCCTGCAGGTCTTCGCGCTGAGCTGTCTGGTCCGGGCTTAGCTGCCGCCAGCGCCCGATCGTCGCAGACAGGTCAGCCAGACCCTTATAGAGGCCGGCCTCTGCCACGGGCGGGGTGAGATAGCTGACAATCGTCGCGTTGCCGCGCCGTTTGGCGATGGCAGCTTCGGAAGGGTTGTTGGCAGCATAGAAATAGATGTTGGGCAGACTGCCGATCAGATAATCAGGCCAGCAGCTGCCCGAGAGGCCCGCCTGCTTGCCAGGCATGAACTCAAGCGCGCCATGGGTTCCGAAGTGGATCACGGCATCGGCTTCAAACCCTTCGCGGAGCCAGGAATAATACGCCGCAAAAGCGTGTGTGGGCGCAAAGCTCTTTTCAAAGAGGAGACGCATCGGGTCGCCCTCATAGCCAAAGCCTGGCTGGAGCCCGACGAAGACGTTTCCGAATTTCGCGCCGAGGACGAGGAGTGACCGGCCATCGGTCAGCTGACGGCCGGGCGCGGGGCCCCACTGGGCCTCGATCTCGGCCAGGCGTGCCTCGCGGCGGACATGATCGCCGACCGGGATCTGGATGCCGACATTGGCGTCGGTACCAAACCGTTCGCGGTTGCCTTCCAGCAGCGCGGTGCGCAGGGCATCCACGGTTTTGGGAACCTCAACCTGATAGCCATCCAGAGCCATCTGACCCAGGAGATTATGGAGCGATTCGAACACAGCCAGATGGGCAGCCGTACCCGCCGCGCCGGAATTGGGCGGAAAGTTGAACAGGGTGATGGCGACGCGCCGATCCCGGACTTCTTTCTTCTTGAGGCTGACGAGCTTGCTGACGCGGGCAGCGAGCATCTCTGCCCGTTCCGGGCAGGCCTGCATGCGCCGGCCATTCTCTGCGAACTGACAGCCCCGCGCGCAGCCGGTGCATTGGGTTCCGTGATCTGCGCGCCCGCCGACGATGATGGACCCGGTGGCGCCATCGAGCTCGGGAAGCGCGACCATCATGGTGG
Organism: Hyphomonas sp.; assembly: GCA_046291585.1. GTDB lineage: Bacteria > Pseudomonadota > Alphaproteobacteria > Caulobacterales > Hyphomonadaceae > Hyphomonas. The sequence continues at coordinate 910 of JBKBRT010000140.1, read as the reverse complement.
CTTCAACCGGCGTCAGCCCCTTGGGATTGTCGCCCCAATCCGACAGGGACTGGAACTCGGACGCCACGGCGCAAACATACGGCACATCCAGCGCCTTGAGAATGTCCACGGCCGCTTCGGCGTCATTGAAGGCCGGTCCGCCGACCAGAGAGAAACCGGTGAGTGAGACAAGGGCGTCAATGGCAGGCCGGTCGGCCTTCATGAAATAGCGCTGGATAGCGCTGCGCGCATCGAGGCCGCTGGCAAAGGCGGGAATGACGCGCAGGCCTTTGGCCTCCATCGCCGCGATGACGCCGTCATAATGGGCGGTGTCGCCGGAGGTGATGTAGGAGCGCATGACAAGGAGACCGACCGTCGGCCGCCCGGGCGCCGATCTGGGAAGGGATTCGATGCGTTCGGCGATCCGCGGCGACATACCCGGATGGTAAAGCCCGGTTTCGGGATATTCTTCCGGCGGCTGAGGATTGAGCGTGCCGCGCAGATGCGCCCGCGGGCCGGCCGCGTAACGGTCCACCAGATAGCGAACCGCATTGGCGATGTTGGATTCCGAGCCGGCGAGCCAGTATTGCATCGTCAGGAAGTAGGAGCGCACATCCTGGGCGACGCCGGGGATGAAGCGGAGGATCTTGGGAAGGCGGCGCAGGGTGCGCAGCTGCTTCTCCCCTGCCTTTGCCTTGTCCCCTGCCCCACGAAGGCGTTTCATCAGCGCAATCGGGCCGGAGGCAGATTTGGACATGTCAAACCGGTCCAGCCGCGTGAGCTGCACGACTTCTGAGGCGGACATGCAGCCGACAATTGCGTCGCACTCGGCGCGGCGCGCCGTCAGGGCGGGCATGATGGCGCGGATATGGTCTTCGAGGAACAGCATGGACGCCAGGATGATATCTGCCGAGGCGATGTCGCTGTTTGC
>JBKBRT010000139.1:0-7984 GCA_046291585.1 Hyphomonas sp. | reverse complement strand
GGCCGATCAGCGGGTCGATCTTGCCGGCCCGCGCCTTGGCGTTGAGGTTCACGCAATAGGTGTCGAGTGCCTCATGGCCCTGCTTCACCGGTTCTTCCTCTGCAGACTCTGCGCCGCGCGGGGTAGACGGGCGCGACATGCCCGGCTGCTTGGCGACACCGTGGGAGATGAAATTGACAGCATCATACCGCGTCATGTCCTGCTCCTGCAGGAAATAGGCGGCGTGGCTTTCGCGCTCGGAGAAGATCGAGACGAGGACGTTGGCGCCCGTCACTTCTTCGCGGCCGGAGCTTTCGACATGCAAGATGGCGCGCTGCACGACCCGCTGGAAAGCGGCTGTCGGCTGCACGCGGCCTTCGCTGTCATCGACGATGAGGCTGGAGAGCTCCTCGTCAATGTAGCGGGTGAGGTCACCGCGGAGCGCTTCGATATCTACCTTGCACGCCCCCATGACTTCACGGGCGTGCTCATCTTCGGTGAGCGCCAGGAGGAGATGCTCGAGCGTGGCGTATTCATGATCGCGTTCGGACGCGAGCATGAGGGCCTTTTCGAGGGCGGTTTCGAGAGAAGGTGAGAGACGTGGCAAAGGAGGGAGCCTTCCGGGGGTGTGTGTGAACGGGGCTTATGAGAAATATATAGTGGCTTAGTCTTCTTTCTCCATGACGCATTGGAGCGGGTGTTCATGTCGGCGGGCAAGGTCGAGCACCTGGGCTACCTTTGTCTCGGCAACCTCGTATGTATAGACCCCGCACAGCCCCACACCCTTCTGGTGGACGTGAAGCATGATCCGGGTCGCCTGTTCGCGGGAGCGGTTGAAGAACCGCTCGAGGATGAACACAACGAATTCCATCGGCGTGTAATCATCATTGAGAAGCAGAACCCGGTAGAGCGACGGCTTCTTGGTTTTGATCCGCGTTTCGGTGGCCAGGTCAAAGCCTGTGCCATCATCGTCCCCCGTCTGGCCGCCCCCGGGGCCGCCGGAGTTCGATGATCCATTCATCCGGACCAGATCGAAATCGCTGCTCATGGTGTTCAAGATATACGTTCCTGTGCGAGATTGAAGATGCATTTACCGCTTATGTCCAGCTCTGCACGCTTTCACGGCAGACTGAGCGCAGAGGAAAGTTCATCAAGACGCTTCCGGTTGGTTCCAAGATCTGAATAGCCGACACGCGAACGTGAATAGGCCGCGAATGTCGATTGGCCCGGCGCGCCATCGATGGGCAATATGGTGACGTCGATATCATCTTTAAACCGCAGCAGCTTCGTTACGGCGATAAAGCGCACCCGGCCGGTGGCGCCATCGGCCGCAACCAGCTTCCAGTCGTCCCGCGATTCGATCAGCGAGAGGAGGCGCGCAAAGGCTTCACTTGGCGTCAGCGACAGCTGGGGCGGGGCCGCGTCCGGGTTCTCCAGCGGGGTAAACCCGGCCGGCGCGATCAGGGCAGTGTTGGGCTTGGGCGGGCGTTTGAGGGTCTTGAAGTCGAGAAAATCTTTCATGGCATCAATGCCTCCTGCTTAAATACCCGCGCCTCAAGGCTCCCGCCGGGCCCGGGCGGCGAAGGCCCGGTTCACCCGGCTGCCGGGGCGCAGCGACAGGCGCTCGGCAATCAGCGACTCCGCCAGGCCGTGCATTCGGCCGCGGATGGCCGCTTCGGTCAGGGTCCAGTCGATCACGTCCCGCTGGGCGTGGCTACCGCCAAAGCTGGCGTAAATCTGCCGGGCGGGGAAAAGCAGCGTAGCCGCATCGGCATATTTGCCTTTGTCGAAGGCGGCGAGCCCCTCGATCACCGGCCGGCCGGTTTGGGCCATCCAGTCGCGCATTTCGCCCGGCTCAGCCCCTTCGGCCGCCACCAGCAGGTCGAGCGCGTCATTGCGGCGGCCCGCGCCGATGAAGGCCATGGCCGCGTGCATGTCGTTGAAGGGATAGCAGCGGCCATCGGCATGCTGGGTCCAGGCTTCGGCCAACTCGTCCCACCGCTCACCGAGATCCACGCCGATCACATGCAGACGCCAGAGCAGCGCCGCGGCATCGGCGAGGTTCATGGCAATGCCGCTTTCCACGACGCGGATTTCGTCATCATAGAGCTGCAGCGCCGCTTCGAATTCGCCCAGTTCCAGATGGCAGAGCGCCAGGTGCCACCAGTTGTGGATTTTGAGGAAATTGTCCGGCTGGGCCCAGTGGTCGCGGCGCCGGCGGATGAAATCGCGCCCCTCATCGGCGCGGCCCTGCATTTCCAGCACATGCACCACGGCGTGATGGGCCCAGCTGTCATCGGGATCTCTGTCCAGGGCTTCGCGGCCCGCCGCCTCGGCGCGGGGATAGTCGCCCGCCTCCTCGAGACCGAAGGCCAGCATGCCCAGCAGATAGGAGCGCTCGGGCAGCCGCTCCCAGGCGGGCAGCGCCCGCGCGATCCGGTCGCGCAGATTGCGGGCATTGGCGGTGAGGAAGTCTATCTGATGGCCCGCCAGCAGGGCGAGATAGTCGCGCGGATGATAGGCCGACCAGAGATCGAGGCTGCGGCCAGCCTCCGTCCAGTTGCCCATCGTGGCGGCGTGGAGCGCGTGGAAATGGGCCGCGGCGCGCTCGTCAGCTGGCGGAGCCTCCTTTTCGATATCGCGCAGGATACGCCGCGCGCCGGCCGTCGCGCCCGGCTCCGTCGACATCACATAAATCCAGGCCTTGGCGAGTTTGGCCATGCCAAAGCCCGGCGAGTCGGCAATCGCATCGTCGAGCGGCTGAATCGGGTCGCCACGAAACCGGGCGAAGCGCCGGCAGGAAAGATCAAAAAGTTCCGCCGCTTTCGGGCTCGCGCCCGCCAGCGGATTGCCCTGACGATCCTGTATCATCGCGATTTCCCCACACGGCGTCCCGACATGATCATAGAACGGTTCGCGTCCCGGGCGAACCCCGTTTGACGGTTCTGCGACACCGAAGGAGCGGGCGGCAAAGGGAGGGCTTAAACGACAGAGGCCGGACCAACCGGCCCGGCCTCAAGACTCTACGCTTTCACTCTACATCCGTGCGCTGGGAGGAAACGCCGGAGCGGGAAAACCCGGTCGGTAACTTACTTCGCCAGACGCATCATGAAAGGCTTGGCGGCTTCGCGCCAGGCGCCCATGCAGAGTTCAGCCTGCGCGGTCATTTCAGCGGTGTAGGCGGAGAACATCGACTTGGCGTAACCCGACTGGATCTGCATGATTTCGCGCGGGTCGCGGGCCGATGCCAGAGCCTGGGTCATCTCGACGCCCTGTTCCATAGCCTGGGTCATGAAGCTCATGTTGCGGGTGCCGATTTCGCGGATGGTCTCGGTGGAGAGCGCCGCGCTGTCTTTCAGCGCCTTGACGCCGTCTTCGGTGTAGCCGGAGAATTTGGATGCCATGTCGGTCATCGTTTCCATGCCGGTTTCGAGGCTCTTGGTTGCTGCCTCGGTCGGACGGGCTTCGGCCTTCGCGCGCGGGGCTGTTTTGGTCGTTTTAGCCATGGGACATCCTTTCATACGGGGAATTTTACTGCCCTTGATATAGCACGACCCCTTCGCGGTCGCAATAAATTTTGTGCGCCGCAACATTAATCATTTTGCATGAAAGCCGCATGGTATCGGGCGATCACAAATCTTTGGCTGCTCATCCTGCGTTAAGGGGTGGTCAATAGAAATGGCGGAATCTAGGGTGAACCTGGATGGTCCGGGGGGCATGTTTAGTTCTGGAGGGTGCCGCCAATGGCAGCTGAAGTCTGGTCTCGTGCGTTCCGTCGGTCCGCAATCTTCGCCACAGTGACGGTTACGGCGGCCATTGTGGCCCCCGCAGCGCACGCTGAAAAATACGCCGCCATCGTGGTTGACGCCGATAGCGGCGAAGTGCTCCACGCCCGCAATCAGGATGATCCGCGCTATCCTGCATCGCTGACCAAGGTGATGACGCTTTACTTACTGTTTGACGCTATCAATGCCGGGGATGTCAGCCTCAAGGACAAGATTACCGTCTCGCGCACTGCAGCCGCTCAGCCCCCGTCCAATCTGCGCCTGAAGGCCGGTGACAAGATTCCCGTCGAAGACGCGATCTACGCCCTGACCACCAAATCGGCCAATGATGTCGCCGCTGCCGTTGCCGAATTCCTCGGCGGATCCGAACGCAAATTTGCGACGATGATGACCGAGAAGGCCCGGGAGCTGGGCCTCTCCAACACCACCTTCCGCAACGCGTCGGGCCTGCCCGATACCGCACAGCTGTCGACGGCCCGCGACATGGCCATCCTCGCCGACGCATTGCTCGACAACCACCCCACCTATTACCACTATTTCCAAAACCAGCGCTTCAGCTGGGGCGGCATGACCTACAGAAGCCACAACAACCTCATCGGCAGCGTCGATGGCGTGGATGGCATCAAGACCGGCTACACGCGCGCTTCGGGCTTCAACCTGATGACCTCCGCCGAGCGGGACGGCCGGCGTGTGATCGCGATCATGCTGGGCGGCGCTTCGGCGAAGTCGCGCGACGCGCATGTCGCCGAGCTGGTCGAATCCGCCTTCGTGTCGATCGGCCAGACGCCCGATATGATCGATCCCAACACGCGGCTCATGTCGTTTGCCGCGCTCGATACGCCGCTCAACCCGAACGCCGCCGCCGAACCGATGCTCAATGGCCGCCCGATCAGCGCCATTCTCGCAGAACAGGCGGGCGTTCAGCCTGCCGAGATGCTGCGAGAGCCGGAAATCGCCGAGGGCGATATCAGTGAAGCCCCGCCAGCCCGCGAAGTGGTGCCGGAAATCGCCAAAGGCCCGGAATACCCCCCCCCCGAATACAAAGCGGCTGAGTACAACGTTCCCAATTCGCTGAGCGTTTCGGGATACCAGAAGGCCCAGACCGGTGTTTCGGCCGGCGCGCCGAAAATTGTCCCGGCCACGACCTCCAATGGCATCTCGGTGGCCGAATATGAGGCCACCCAGGCAGCCCGCGCCGCCGCGGCAGAAGCGGTTCAGGACTATACCCGCCGTCAGCTGCGCCGCCGCTGACCGGTATCCGGCAGGGCAGGCCGGCTGGCCGCAAGGGCTTGAAGCGCCGGCCCAATTCTAGGACAAGGCCCTACGCCAATCGGGCGTGCGGAGCTCTACTGCCTTGACCTCACAATCCGATCTTGATCTCGCCCGGGCCGTCATCCGTACAGAGCGCGACGCCCTGGAAAAGCTGGAACAGACCCTCGGCCCGTCTCTGGAAGAGGCGGTGAAAACGATTCTGGCCACCGACCGCCATGTGATCGTCGCCGGAGTGGGCAAATCCGGGCATATCGGCCAGAAGATCGCCGCCAGCCTCGCCTCGACCGGAACGCCCTCCTTCTTCCTCCACCCGACCGAAGCGAGCCATGGCGATCTCGGCATGATCGTGCCGGGCTCCGTCGTGCTGGCGATTTCGTATTCGGGGGAAAGCCGCGAACTGATCGATCTGCTGCGGTTCTGCAAAAGCAACGCGATCCCGCTGATCGCGATGACGCGGGCGCGCGACTCGACGCTCGGGCGGTATGCGGATGTCCTGCTGGAAATGCCCACCGTGCCCGAAGCCTGCCCGAACGGCCTGGCGCCGACCTCCTCAACCACCATGGCGCTGGCGCTGGGCGACGCGCTGACCATCGTGCTGATGGCACGGCGAGGCTTCTCGACCGAAGATTTCGGCTTCCGCCATCCCGGCGGCAAGCTCGGCCGCACGCTGCAGACGGCGGGCGACTATATCCGCGACCACCGCGATCCGCTGCCACTGGCCCAGGACGGGGCGACGTTCGAGGAGCTGGTGATTGCCGTTTCCGAAGGCCGCAAAGGCTGTGTCGGGATCATCGATGAGTCGCGCCGGCTGATCGGCATGGTCACCGATGGCGATCTGCGCCGGGCAATCCTCGCCGGGCGCACCAATGCCCGGGCGCGCGAAGTGATGACACCGGGGCCGCGCACCATCGACCCGGCGGAGCGGATGATGCGCGTGATCAAGAGCTTCAGTGAAAACCGGATCTCGAACGCGTTCGTCGTCGATGAGACCGGCGCGCCGGCCGGCCTCATCGATATGAAAGACCTTCTCGCTGAAGGCTATGTCTAGTCCGCTTACTTTGTCAGCTCGAACAGCACGCTGACATTGGCCGTGACGCCGACTTCACCGCCGGCAACCGGCGTGGATTCCATCATGTCTGACGCCATCGACATCCGCGCCATCGGCATCGGCTGAGGCGTATGCTCATAACCTTCGCTGATGGTGACGATGCGGGCGACCCGCAGGCCGGCGGCCGTGGCGTAGAGCTCGGCCTTGGCGATGGCATCCTTCATCGCCTTGCTGCGCGCTTCGTTGCGCACTTCCTTGTCGTCATCGATGGCGAAATTTACGCCCGAGAGCGTATTGCCGCCTGAGGAGACGAGGCTGTCGAGCGTATCGCCGAGGCGGGCCAGATCGCGCACGCGCACGGTCACCTGATTCGCAGCAACGTAACCTGCCAGCTTCTGCTCGCCGCGCTTCACGCCGTCGCGGCCGGCGGTTTCGACATAATCATAGCGCGGCTGCAGGCTGAGACCGGAGGTCTGCATGTCGCGGTCCGCGATTCCGGCCGCGCGCAGGGCGGTGAAAACGCCGTTCATGGCCGCCGACTGGGCATCCATGGCTTCCTTGGCGGTGGCGCGCTCTGCGGTGACGCCGGCGGTGACGAAGGCAATGTCCGGGGCCCGGTCAACGCGGGCTTCGGCGGAAACCTGAATGGTGGTTTCAGGCTGGATCGAATTGGGATGAACCATCTGAGCGCTCCCGGCAGGCGCGGTGTAGGCGGCTGCGCCCTGCGCGCAGGCAGCAGGAGCCAGGGCCATAACCAGCGCAATGGCAGACATAGTAACGTGTTTCATGGGTGAATGACCTCATTTTCCCGAGAATTGGGTGTGTATGTCTTCACTTCGGAAGAAGGCCGTTGCGTGGCAAGCCTGCGGCCCTTAAACGACATCCCCTGTGGGGCCTGTAGCTCAGTTGGTTAGAGCGGACCGCTCATAACGGTTTGGTCGGGGGTTCAAGTCCCTCCGGGCCCACCACACAAATTACACAGGCTGACCGCCTGTCGCCGCAAGGCCTTGGGCAGTCTGCCCCAAAATTGCCACGTATGTGCGCCAAGTGACCGGCGGAGAATTGCGCCTCGAAATTGGGTACACAAGCTTTGCTTTTTGTTACCCAAAGTGGCAGTACACGCGGGGTTCGTTGTGTAGGGGCGAGTGTAAGGGAGTATCAGACGTGACACCCAGAGACGCCGCACGGCGTGCCATGGCCCTGACACTCACGTTTGACATCGCCATGGCCGGTCTGGCGATGACGGCGGCCCATCTTGATACACATTTCGGCCAGGATTCCGCCGGTCCCTTCAATCTTCAGGGATGGCTGCTGGCGAGCGCCGCCTTCATGATCGTTGCGGCTGCCGCGCTGGTGCTGGGCGGCATCCACCGGCAGGTCTGGCGCCATATGGGCGCCCCCGATGCCTGGCGCCTTGTACAGATCATTGCGCTGACTGTTCTGTTCTATCTGCCCATCATGGTCACGCTCAACGGCTTGCTGTCCTCGCCGCTGCCCACCTTGCTGCTCGCCATAGGTCTCTGGACGCTCGCCCTGTTCGGTGGGCGGATGGTTGCCCGCTGGCGCTCGACCCAGCGCCCGATGCAGATTTTCCAGCAGCTGCCCAAGGATGGCCAGCCGATCCTGCTGCTCGGTGACCAGGAAAGCTGGATTGATGTGCTGCGCCGCCTGGAGGGCCGGGATTCCGCCAAGGCCGTGCGCGTGCTCGGCCTTGTTGAGATGGATGCCCATCAGCCGGGGCGGGCTGTGCGCGGCGTGCCGATTCTCGGCAGCCTCAAAGAACTCAGCGACATCATCGAGATCATGGTGCTGCGCTATGGCGAAACGCCCTGGATTGCGCTGACCGGCCCGGCCCGCACGCCCGCCGTCATGCTGCAGGTTCTGGAAGTCACCTCCCGGC
>JBKBRT010000138.1:0-8026 GCA_046291585.1 Hyphomonas sp. | reverse complement strand
CGCGCTCCTGCATACACTTGCGCCCAGCCTAGGAGATCCCGTTCATGCCCCCTTTCCGTGCAGCCCTTGCGGCGCTGGCCCTGTCGATCCCGCTCTCACTTCCAGTCATGGCCCAGGAAGGGGGAAATACTGACGAGATGCAGCGCGCCTTTGCTGCCGGCTGGAAAGCCACCTTCACCTGTTCGGGCCTGTTTGTCGCCGGCCAGACCCTGCAGGAGCTCGACCAGAACGAGCTCTCGGGCATTTATCCTGACTATGTCCGCTATTACGACCAGCTCCCGCCGGCGTCCGTCAATCAGGCGCGCAAGATCGTCTCGGTCGATTATTCGCCCTTGATGCCCCCGCGCATGGCCGCTTACCGGCCCGGCTATGGCTGTACCCAGCTGCCCATCGGCGCCACCGAAAAGGCCATCGACTTCCTGCCGCGCTTTGCTGCCTGGCCCGAATTTACCGGTCAGGACCGGGGCAGCGCCATCGGCTCCAATGTCCGGGTCGAGCTGCGCCTGGAGGAAGCCCAGCGCCTCGAAATGCCGGTCATCTCCGCTTTCGATGAAATGACCTATGGCGCCGGCACCCAGACGAGCTCCGTCGTCATCGTGCGCGCCGGCCAGGTCGTCGCCGAGCGCTATGCCCGGGGCATCGAGCATGAAACGCCCCAGCGCACCTGGTCGGTGGGCAAGTCCCTCACCGCCACGATCATCGGCGCTGCCCGCCGTCAGGGCCTCATCGATATTGATTATCCCGCCGTCATCGCCGCCTGGAACAAGGGCGCCGATCCGCGCCGCGAGATCACGATCCGCAACCTGCTCCACATGGCCAGTGGTCTCGACAGCGGCAGCAGCGGTGCGCGTACGGACCGTCTGTATTTCGGCGGCGGACGTATCGTCGACCATGCGGCCGGCAATGTGCTGGAGGCTGAGCCCGGCACGCGCTTCAAATACGCCAACAATGACACCGTCATCGCCATGCGCGCCTTGCGCGAAGCGATGCAGGACGACGCCCTCTATCACCGCTTCCCCTATGAGTCCGTGCTCCACAAGATCGGCGCCGTGCGCACCACAATGGAGATCGACTGGAACGGCGATTTCATCTCTTCCAGCCAGGTCTGGTCCACGGGGCGCGACCTTGCCCGCATCGGCCAGCTCTACCTTCAGAACGGCATGTGGGGCAATGAACGCCTGTTGCCGGAAGACTGGGTGGAGTTCGTCCGTACACCCGCCCCGGCCCAGCCGACCGAGCCGGGCCAGACCGCCGGTTATGGCGCCCAGTTCTGGCTCATGAACAATATACCCGGCGTCCCGCAGGACACCTTCTACGCCGCCGGCAATCGGGGCCAGTATATCGTCGTCCTGCCCGCGCTGAACACGGTCGTCGTCCGTCAGGGCTATGACTCGATCGGCGGCGCGCGCTTCGACATCGACCGGTTCGTCCTCGATATCACCCGCGCCATCCAGGCCGCCGATGCAGACCGGGGCATCGCCTCGGAAGATCTGCGCCGCGCCGCCGAAGCGGAAAACGCGCCTCGGGTGAGCCCGCGCGGCAACTGATCGACGCGCGCCGCGCGCGGTTCAGCGGCTGCCTGTGCCCGTTTCCGGTGTGGCGGCAGCGGGCACATGCCGCACCGTGATGCCCAGAAGAGCGGCGAGTTCGGCGGGCGTGCGCGCGCTCATCCCGCCGGAGTCGAGCCCGGTTTCCCGGAAGAGTTCCGGCCTGGGCGCTGCGGTCACCTCAAAGCTGCCCCCGCGGGTGAGGAACTGTGACAGCATGCCCGCCCAGGCGGTGGCCTGCGGAAATTCCCGGGTCATCGACGCGCTGCCCAGCATCACCAGACCCGAGGCAAACATCCGCACGGTTTCAGGCGTGGCGGTGGCAAAATTGGCCATCATCGGATCATCGAACGCGCCCGATTTGGCCAGCTCGATGGTCAGCGCCGCAATTCTGTCGAGCCCGCCCATATCGGTCAGCCGCGTGGTGGCCTGGTTCACGATCAGATGCTCTTCCAACAGATCATCGACGCCTTTCGGGTCAAAGGTCTGCCCGTCTGCCCCGAACATCGGCGCCAGATCGGCATAGCTGGGCAGGGCGGCGTCGATCCGCGTCACGCCGCTGAACAGCCCGTTCGCCGTGCCGGTATTTTCCAGCAGGGCGGCGCCCGTGTCCGGGTTCCAGCGGAAGGTGAAAGCGCCGTCCCCGGAAAGCTGGCTGAGCCCCGTCCGCTGCAGCATCGCGGCCAGCTGCGGCAGCGACGGGCCGTCCGGCGGGGAGGCGGCCTCGGGGTCGAGAGACGCGGCAAAGTCCAAAAACCGGCCGAGATCCAGCGAGACATCCTTATGGATCACCCGCACGTCCTCGGGCAGGAACCAGCTGAATTTCGTCGCCGTCAGTTCCATTCTGCCGATGGTCAGCACCGGCGCCCCGCTCAGCGAAAGCGACGTATCTTCCAGAAAATAGCTGCCAAGGCTCCACAGGTTGCGTTCGGAGAAAGGCGGCGTCTCGCCTTTCTCGCCCCATTCGAGAAGCCGCGAGAAATCCGCGCCCGTCCAGGAAGCGGCCGCGCTCTTGCCCGACAGGGTGAAATCCTGAGGCACCCGCTCGGCGGTCTCCGCCGTCAGCGCCTTGAAGACGCCGTCAAAGGTCAGATCCGTCTGCACGGCCCCGCCAATTTTCCCGCGATCATATCCGTAGATCAGCTGGCGGGGATATTTGGCCACGACAGAGCCGGAAATGTCGGCATCGGTCACCGACTGCGCGCTCACCGTGTCGAGCAGCAACGCCGTGTCCAGCGAGATGCTGCGCGCAAGGGCAGACACCAGGCGCATCGCCGCCCGGCCTTCCTCCTCACCGGCGACTGTCTGATGCGTCCAGGGGTGCAGCGTCAGTCCGCCCAGCGCCAGCGTGCCGATCTGCATCGTGGAGGATTCGCTCCGCTGCGTTGCCGGCTCGTCCAGCGCTGCATTCACGGCGTCGGTCACGGTGGCAGTATAGCCGGAGAGATCGACCTGCGCGCCCGTCATCTCGATCCGGTCAAAGATGCGCAGCGTGTCGCCGAGCCGCTCGCCGCGCATCCGGGCGGCCAGCGCGCCGGTGTCGAGGTTCCAGATCATCGCTTCATCGGCCGTCAGCAGCGTCATCGCGCCAGGCAGCGTCACCGACACGTCCCGCAGCCGGTGCGTGCCGCTGGCGCTGTCAAAGCTGCTGCCGGCAAAGGAGAGGGTGGCCGCCTCGCCGAACAGGCTCTGCAGCTGCGCCGCATCAAAGCTTTGCGCTGCGGCGCGGGCAGCGGGCCGCGCCATCGCCTGGGCAAACAGCGTGTCCACATTTCCTGCCTCTGCCACCCCGCCCGGGCGCGGCGCTTCAGAAAGCGCGGGAAACACAGGGGCCGCAGACAGCAGCGCGGACAGGGCAAACACCCTCAGGCCGGACATTAAGGTCACTTCATTCTCCCAGAGCGTGTAGCGGTGCGTTGGGGGCAGAAAGACACGCCTTGCAAGGCCACATTATGGCAACGTTCACGGCGTTCCAAAGCCTGAGGCCAATGCCGCCCTGAGGTTTGACACCTTGCGCGTCTCGTTCTGGCTGAACGCCTGCATCATCGCCGTGCCCGAAACCTGCAGCGCAAACGTATCCACATGGCTGCGCCCATCGGGGGCGGGCTTGCACGCCACCTTCAGGCTGAACTGGTCGACCTTCGCCACGGCCGCCGGCTTGAACGCCTTGGGCGCGCGCATCTCGAAAGCGAGGATCTGCCCACTTGCCTTGTCGATCGTCGCCTTGCCCGTCAGGTATTTCACCATGTCGCGCATCTGCTTGTCCTCGCCGGGCAGGGGCGTGAAGCTGTAGGTGGCTGCGCTGGCTGTTTCTGACAGGCGCTGGGCGTTCGCCGGGATGCTGTCGGCAAAGCCCGCGCACCAGATGTCGCCCTTGGTCTGTTTCTTCAGCCGCTCGACCCGCTTGGCCGCCTCGCCTGCAAGTCCCTCCGGCGCCGGCGTGATCGCCACCACCCGTTCGGTCTCCGGCCGCGTCTGGTCGATCTTGAAGGTGAACGCCTGGTCGCCGTCATCAAACGCCATGTCAAACAGATAGGCCGGGCCGTCCTTGGAAACCCCGCGCGCCTTCTCCAGCAACGCGTCAGCGCCCGCGGGCAGGGCAAGGCTCATCAGAAAAAGTCCGGTCAGAAGAGAGGGCGCGCGCATGGGCCGGTTCCGTGAAGTTGCAGGGTGGGGGCAACTTCTGCTGTTCCTGCGTAAAATGAAAGAGCCAGACGCCGCGCCTTGCCCTAGTTTAATCTCTCATGGCTGACACCGCGCTTCCCCCCTTCGCCCTGCCGCCCGCCTTTGCGGCGTGGTTTGCCGCGCGCGTCTGGTCACCCCGTCCCCACCAGCTGGCCCTGGCGCAAACCTCCCTCTCGGGCGACAGCGCCCTCCTCATCGCCCCCACCGGCGGCGGCAAGACGCTCGCCGGCTTCCTCGGCAGCTTGATCGAGCTTGCCCAAAAGCCCCGCTCAAACTCCCATATCCCGAGCCTCCACACCCTCTACATCTCCCCCCTCAAAGCTCTCGCGGCTGACGTTCAGCGCAATCTGATGACGCCCGTCACAGAGATGGCTCTGCCCATCCGCATCGAAACCCGCACCGGCGACACCCCCACCCATGTCCGCCAGCGCCAGCGCAAGACCCCGCCGGACATCCTGCTGACCACGCCCGAACAGCTCGCCCTCCTGATCGCGTCAGACCACGCCGCCAGCTTCTTCGCCGATCTCAAATGCGTCATCATCGACGAGATCCACGCCATCGCCCCCTCCAAACGCGGCGACCTCCTCGCCCTCGGCCTCGCCACCCTTGCGACATGGTCCCCCACCTGCCGCTTCCTCGGCCTCTCCGCCACCGTCCGCGACCCCGCCCAACTTGCCGGCTGGCTGGATGTGCGCAGCTCCGAAGCGCAGCCCTCTACTCCTCCCCCGTTTACGGGGGGTGAAGCGGATAAGGCATCGCACTGCGATGCCCCGCCGAACGGCGCGAAGCGGACGGAGGGGGGAGCCCCGCAAACTGCCGCTTCCCGCCTCCGCCCTGCGGGCTCCTCCCCCGTAAACGGGGGAGGAGGGTGCCGTGTAAGGATCATCCAGACCCCCACCACCATAAACCCCGACATCGACATCCTCCTCTCCCGGGAGCGCATCCCCTGGTCCGGCCATTCCGGCCGCTTCGCCGTGCCCGAAGTCTACGAAGCCATCCGGGACGCGCAGATGACGCTGGTCTTCGTCAACACGCGCAGCCAGGCCGAGCTTCTCTTCCAGGAGCTCTGGGCCGCCAATGAAGACAACCTCCCCATCGCGCTCCACCACGGCTCGCTCGCCCGCGACCAGCGCGAGCGCGTCGAAGCCGCGATGGCTGCCGGCCTCCTCAAGGCCGTTGTCTGCACCTCCACCCTCGATCTGGGTATCGACTGGGGCGAGGTCGATCTCGTCATCCAGATGGGCGCCCCCAAAGGCGCCGCCCGCCTCATCCAGCGGATCGGGCGCTCCAACCACCGCATGGACGAAGCCTCCAAAGCCCTCCTTGTGCCGACAAACCGGTTTGAAGTCCTCGAATGCCGCGCTGCCCAGGCCGCCGTGGAGGCCGGCGAGATCGACGGAGACGGCCCCCGCGCCGGCGCCCTCGACATTCTCGCCCAGCACATCATGGGCCGCGCCTGCGGGGAGGGTTTCCATCTGCCCGCCCTCTATGATGAAATCCGCCGCGCCCAGCCCTACGCGTCCCTCGACTGGGAAACCTATGAACGCCTCGTCGATTTCGTCGCCACCGGCGGCTACGCCCTCAAAACCTATGACCGCTTCCACCGGATCGTCCGCCGCGCAGACGGTCTCTGGGTCGCCCGCACCCCCAGAGACAAACAGGCCCACCGCATGAATGTCGGCGCCATCGTCGAGGCGCCGATGCTGAACGTCCGCCTCGCAAGCTTTGCGGGCACCAATCCGTCAACCCCTCTCCCTCGGGGGAGAGGGGCAGGGGTGAGGGGGCAGCCCAGCAGGGCAGCCGCGATGTCTGGCGCCCCCACAAGCAAGGCGCAGGCGCCCCTCGCCGCAGGCGAGGGAACAGCGCCGAGCAAAAGAGCAATAAGGCCCGGCCGCAAACTCGGCGAAATGGAAGAATACTTCCTCAGCCTCCTCACGCCGGGCGACACCTTCCTCTTCGCCGGTGAAATCCTCCGCCTGCTGGGCATTGACGGCATGGACGCCCTCTGCGCCCGCGCGCAGTCAGACAGCCCCGCCATCCCCACCTATAATGGCGGCAAGTTTCCCCTCAGCACATTCCTCGCAGACCGTGTCCGCCACATGATCCACAATCCGGAGGAATGGAAACACCTGCCGGACCCCGTCCGCGAATGGTTCGAGATACAGGCGCTACGCTCGGCCATTCCGCCCCCGGATCACCTGCTCGTGGAAACCTTCCCGCGCGCAGACCGCCACTATCTCGTCTCCTATCCCTTCGAGGGTCGTCTGGCCCACCAGACGCTGGGCATGCTCGTCACCCGCCGCCTCGAGCGGGCAGGGGCCAAGCCCGTCGGCTTCGTCGCCAGCGAATACGCCATGGCCGTCTGGGGCATGGAAGACATGCGCGGCCTCGACATGGCCGAGATCTTCCATCCCGATATGCTGGGCGATGATCTTGAAGAATGGCTCGATGAAAGCGCCCTGATGAAGCGCACCTTCGCCCACTGCGCCCTCATCTCCGGCCTCATCCACCGCAACATTCCGGGAACGGAGAAAAACTCCCGCCAGGTCACTTTCTCCACAGATCTCATCTTCGATGTCCTGCGCAGCCACGAACCCGGCCATATCCTGCTTGAGGCCACCCGCGCGGACGCTGCCACCGGCCTCCTCGATGTCCGCCGCCTGTCCGACATGCTCGCCCGCATCCACGGCCACATCGTCCACAAACCGCTCGCGAAAATCAGCCCCTTCGCTGTCCCCGTCATGCTCGAAGTCGGCCGTGAACCCGTCTTCGGCGCCTCCGCCATGGAAGCCATCCTCCGCGAAGCTGAAGAAGACCTCGTCCGCGACGCGATGGGCTAGGTAGCGATCGGGGGCTCTCGTCGCTATCCCCCATCCCTCAGAAAATAAAACGATTAAAAACAGAGCGATGAAAGAATATCAGCGCTCCTTGTCCACCCCCTCTCGGGGTATGCCTATACTCATGCCCATGAGCGAACACCCTCCGCCTCCGGAAGATGAAACGAGCCTCGGCGCTCTGGTCCGCCGCGTGTCCAGCCTGGCGCTCGGCTTCATCGTGCTGGCCCGGGCCGCGCTCGCAAAGTTTGGCGACGCGCCCGCCCCGCGCCGCGCTGCCGGGCTTGTCCTGCGCAAGTTCATTCTGCCCGCGGAAGCCATCGTGCGCCGCGCCATCCTGGTGCTCGCCGCCACGCTGCCGCCCGTCCGCCCGGGCGCCCGCTCCAAACCAAAAGGGCAGGGCAAACCGCCGCCTCCGCCGGGATCAAGCGCCGCGCGCCCGCCCGTCTTCTGCCTCACAGAGCCACTGCCGCGCACCGTCGCCCGCGCTGCGAAGGCAGCGGCGAAAGTGGACGAAGGCCCGCGCATTTCCCTGGTGGACTGGGTCACGTCAGCGCCCGCGCCTGCCCTCCCGCCGCAAACCCGTCCGAGGGCGGACGATGCAGCCTACGCCGCGCGCCTTCTTCGCCGCCTCGCTGCGCTGGAGAACGCCTATGGCGATATCTTCCACCAGGCCCGCCGCTATCTGCGCCGCCGCGCCGCCGCCGCGCGAAGCGGCGCGGCCCCAAAACCGCCCCTCTCATTCAGCCGCATACCCGGCAACACCCGCCACCTGCATCAGGAGTTCCGCTTCGTCCTCGAAGACATGAACCTCGCCGCCTCGGAAACCCTCGCTCCCGCGCTAAATTCCTCCTAAGAAACCGTCATCCCGGCCAAAGCGCGCAGCGCGATTGAGCCGGGACCGTGCCAAAGGCGGCGCAGCCGCCGATTGAGCCGGGACCACCCCTCCACCCCGCACAC
>JBKBRT010000137.1:0-8047 GCA_046291585.1 Hyphomonas sp. | reverse complement strand
TCGCGCCAAACCCCCAACACAAAACCGTTCCCGGGCGCCGCGGCGCCCGCCGCGCACAGGCTCCACTCGGGGCCACCCAACTGCTCCGACCCCGGATGGCTTCCCGCCAGTCCGGATACAACCCTTTCTCCACTCCTCATGGCCTGATGCCCCCACGAGCAAAGCGAAGGCGCAGCGGCTCCGCGTCGCAGACGCGGAAACAGCCGCGAGCAATCTAATCAAGCGCCCCGATATAGGGCAGCCCGCGATAGCGGCCCTTGTCGTCCATGCCGTATCCGACGAGGAAACGGCCCGGCGCGTCGAAAGCGCAGAAGTCGACGCCGAGGTCGCCGCGCGGGGCCCAGGGCTTCTGCGTCAGTGCGACAGTGATCACCTCCCGCGCGCCCTTGGCGATCAGGTGCTGCTTGGCGAAATCCAGGGTCCGGCCAGTATCAAACACGTCATCCACCAGAAGGATACCCCTGCCCTCGACCGAGCGGGCGATGTCGGCGCGCACGACGACCCGTCCGGAACTCTCCCGCGCGTCGCGGTAGCTCTCCAGCCAGAGCACATCCAGCACGGGGTGGATGTGGCGGCGGGCGAGCGCCTTCATCAGATCACTGGTAAAAGGCGTTGCCCCGATCAGGATCGACACCGCCGTCCAGTCATCCGACTGCAAACGAGGCGCGAGGCGCTCGGCCAACTCGTCCACCCTTGCCATCAGTTCGGCCTCGGGCAGGATCACGTCAATCTTGGGCAACTCGGTCATTGTGGGCCGGGCGCTCCCTCTAGGATAAATTCGTCAGCAGGCGGCAAAAGCGGGGCGGGCGCGATCACGTCATTGATCGGCGCTTCTACGGGAGGCTCAGTCGGCACGGCGGAGCGGTCCACGAAAGTCAGCTCCAACTCATAGCTCTCGATGGGCGTGGGCTCGACGACGACGCCGAACTGGCCGGCATTGCCGGGGTCGATCTCTACCGGTGTAACAAAGCTGTAGCGGGTGGCGACGATCTCGCCGGCCTCGTCTTTCAGGTCAACGCGCACGCCAGGCGACTCGACCGCGCTCTGGGAGATGTTGACCGCCCGGCCGGTGACGGTGACAATGGGGATTGTATCGTTGAAGGTGCGGGTGTGGACGATGCCTTCAAATTCGAGGCCGAAGCGGTTCACATCCATACCGAACAGGCGGTAGACGGCGGCAGACTGGGGCCAGGCCTTCACCACCTCATTGCGGAAAAAGAAAAAGGCAGCTGTCAGCGCAATGAAGATCAGGCCAATTATCAGCCAGGACATCAGTGCGGCCCAGCGGCTCTTCTCGCGGCGCGATTCGCGCATCTTCTCGCGGTAAAGCTCATGCGGCGCGGGTGTGGTCGAGGTCTCTTCAGCCAGGTGGGCGGGCTGCACAAACCAGGAATGAGCGCAGCTGGCGCACTTAACAGTTCGCCCGCTTTCACCGATTGTTGAGTCATCGGCGAAATAATGGGTTCCGCAGGAAGGACAGGTTAGGATCATGGCCCGAAGTCTTCCCCGCTACTCGCCCCGTTCGTTGAACCCGCAAACACCGGACGCGCCACAGATATGACCCAGCTACGACCGGATATTTTCGACGAAGCGGCCGTCCGCCTCGACGCGGTGACGCTTCGCTATGATGCGTCGGGTGAAATCCTTAGCGGGATTGATCTCGCACTGAAACCCGGCTCGTTCAGCTTCCTCACAGGCGCTTCGGGGGCGGGCAAGTCGAGCCTGCTGAAACTGCTCTATCTGGCGCGGCCCCCGAGCACGGGCGAAGTCTCCCTGTTTGGCCGCCCGACCAGCCGCCTTACCCGCGATCAGCTCTCGGCCATGCGCCGGCGGATTGGCGTCGTGTTCCAGGAATTCCGGCTGCTGGGACACCTCACCGCCTATGAGAACGCCGCCCTGCCGCTGCGCGTCATGGGCCGGAAAGAAGCGCAATACCGGGCCGATGTTGAGGAATTGCTTGCCTGGGTGGGTCTGGGCGAGCGGATGCACAAACGCCCCGAAACCCTCTCGGGCGGGGAGCAACAGCGCGTGGCGATTGCCCGCGCGGTGGTCACCCAGCCAGACCTGCTGATCGCAGACGAGCCGACCGGCAACGTCGATCCTGAAATGGGCGCCCGGCTGATGCGCCTCTTCATCGAGCTCAACAAGCGCCTGGGCACCACCGTCATCATCGCCAGCCACGATCTGGGCCTCGTCCGCCAGATCGACGCGCCGGTCTATCACCTCGCCAATGGCCTGCTGGTGAAGAACGCGCCTGAGCCTGGCAAGGCCTCCCGCCGCCGGGGCGATGGCATCGAGATAAAGGAAGTCGAATGAAACGCGGGGAAACCTCACTCCTGCCGCTGGAAGACGCCCGCGAGGCGGCACTGTTCTTCGTCGTCGGCGCGCTCTGCTTCCTCGCCGCGCTCGCGGCCCTGACGGCGAAATCCACCTATGGCGCGGCCCGCGCCTGGACGGCCGAAGTGGAGGGGGAATATACCGTCTCCCTGTCAGATGCCGCGGCGCAGGACGCGCAGGCCGCCACCCTGCTGGTTCAGTCCGTCGAGGGCGTCGACGGCGCGCGCCTCCTCTCCGAAGCAGAGATTTCCGCGCTGCTGGAGCCGACCTTCGGCAGCCGGGGCCTGCCCGCCGACCTGCCGGTTCCGCGCCTGATCGCGGTGACCGCGGCGCCCGGCGCCGAGGATATTGGCCGCGCGCTGGCCGCCACGCTGGAAGAAGCAGGCTACCGGGCAGCGGTCGATTCTCATTCGGCCTGGGCCGGGGATGTCCGCCGGATGCTGGGAACCGCGCGGGTTGTGGCGCTCGGCATCGTGGCGCTGCTGGCCTCCACGGCGATTGCCGTCATTGCCTTCGCCACCCATGCCGCGTTGCTGGCGCGGCGGGATATCGTGGATGTGCTGCATATTGCTGGGGCGCGGGACCGGTTCATCGCCGGGCTGTTCGAGCGCCGCTTCTGGCTGCTGGGCCTGCGGGCGGGCACGGTGGGGGCGCTCGTGGCGCTGGCCTCCGTGGCGCTGCTGATCGCCGTCGCCCGCTCCAGCGGCAACCGGTCGGGCCTGCTGCCCGAACTGACGCTGGATTTCCCCGATCTCGCTGTGCTGGTGATCACCCCGGTCATCGCCGGACTGGCCGCGCGCATTGCGGCGGGGATCACGGTGATGCGGGCGCTGAAATCGGTGATGTAGCGCGCCCTCTAGTGACGGGCAGGCGGAACGCCGCTACAGCGCAGAGATGACCGCGCTCCGATCCTATCTGTTTGTCGCCTGGCTCTATGGCTGGATGGCCATCTGCGGCATCCTCTATGTGCCGACCCTGGTCCTGCCCCGCATCGTGGCGCAGCGCGCGATCCGGCTCTATGCTGAGATCATCCGCGTTGGCCTGAAGCTGATCTGCAATATCGAGACGGAAATACGCGGCCGCGAGAACCTGCCCCAGGGCGCCTACATCTATGCCGGCAAGCACCACTGCATGCTCGACATCTTCATCCCCTTCATCGTCTGCCGCGACCCGGCAATCATCATGAAGCGGGAGCTGCTGTTCTACCCCTTCCTCGGCTGGTACGCGCTCAAGACCCATATGATCCCGATTGACCGGGCGGGCACGTCCAAGACGCTGAAGGGCATGATCGCCTCGGCAAAGCAGCGGGTCGCAAAGGGCCGCCCCGTCATTATCTTCCCGGAAGGCACCCGCACGGCGCCCTATTCAGCGCCCGCCTACCAGGCCGCCGGCATCTCGGCGCTCAACAAAGCGCTGAACCTGACCATCGTGCCGGTGGCGACCAATGCCGGCCTCTGCTGGCGCGGACGGGGCACACGGCGCACACCCGGCAAGATCATCTATGAAATCCTGCCCGCCATTCCGGCCGGGCTTGACCGCAAGGCTCTGATGCCCCGCCTTGAGGAGGTGCTTGAAACCGCCTCCAACCGCCTTCTGGAAGAGGGCGCCGCCGCGCAGAAGGAAAAGCTGGGATGACCGCGCCGAGCCGCCGCCGGTTGAAAACAGCCTGCGACCGTCTCGCCCTGGCAGACCCTGCCCTCGCCCGCGCCTATGACGTGCTCGGCGTTCCCGAATGGCGCGCCAGCGAGCCGGGCTTCAATATGCTGGGCCGGATGATCTCCCATCAGCAGCTCTCTACCAAAGCCGCCGCCACGATCTGGGGGCGGGTCGAGGTGTTCCTCGGAGAGGTGACGCCGGAGACCCTGCTCGCCGCCGATCCCGAAGCCCTGCGGGCCTGCGGCCTCTCCCGGCCAAAGGTCGCTCACCTCACCTCGATTGCTGAAGCGATGGTGTCGGGCGATCTCAACCTCGCCCGGGTCTGCGCCGCTGACCTGGATGTGGCTCGCGCAGAACTTGTCGCAGTACGCGGGATCGGGCCCTGGACGGCAGAATTGTTCCTGCTCTATGCGGTCGGCGCCATGGATGCCTTCCCGATTGCCGATTTGGGCCTGATGGAGGCCCACAAACAGCTCGGCGGCTACGAAACCCGCATGGAATCAAAGATATTCACCCAGCATGCCGAGGTCTGGCGGCCCCATCGCGGGGTGGCTGCGCACCTCCTCTGGGGGTGGCTGAACGCTGAGCGGGCCCGGGACGCGGCGCCCAAGGCCTGATGCCGCGCAGCGCAGAAGGCCTTGCGTTCGGCCTGCACTGTCATAATCTTATCAAAGGAATCGCTTAAACGGGCGGTGAGCAAGACAAACGGGAGCACGCGTCTTCAGCAGGATCAACCAGGATCACGCCCATTGGGGCCAAACCGGAGGGACATATGGCTGAGATCATCACCACCCCGCCCAATGGCCGCCCCGCCCTCGTCCTGAACGCTGATTTCAGGCCGCTCTCCTATTATCCGCTATCGCTCTGGCCGTGGCAGGAAGTGGTCAAGGCTGTGTTCCTGGACCGCGTCGATATCATCGCCGAGTATGATTATGTGGTGCGCAGCCCCAGCCGGGAGATGCGCCTGCCTTCCGTGATCGCGCTGCGCGACTTCGTGCATCAGGACCGGTCGCCAGCCTTCACCCGCTTCAACGTGTTCCTGCGCGACGGGTTCAAGTGCGCCTATTGCGGCGCGCATGACAATCTGACCTTCGATCACGTGGTGCCCCGCTCCAGAGGCGGACGCACAACCTGGGAAAACATTGTCACCGCGTGCAGCCCCTGCAATCTGGCCAAGGGTGGCAAGCTGCTTCGTTCCAGCGGCCTTGACCTGCAACACAAACCGTTCCGGCCCAACAATTTCCAGCTACAGGATATCGGCCGGCGCTTCCCGCCCAACTACCTGCACGACACCTGGATGGACTATCTCTACTGGGATGTGGAACTGGAGGGCTGATCGCCCCCGGGACAGCCGCCCCAGTCAAACCGCCAGGCGCGGAAATGCACCGGGTCGCCATTTGAATAATTCAGCGCGTAGTAGGGCGCGCCTTCGGTCAGGCAGAGGCCGAGTTGGATGGCCTGTTCCCGGAGATTAGCTGCCTCTTCGATAATGGGCGGCACGGCCTTCCGGTCTTCGAAGTTGAGCAGGTACACCACCGGATAGGCCGCCTCATCCACCGGCAGATCGAGCGGCGTCTGCGGCGGGTGGAGGTTCTGCGTACCGAGCGACATCACATAGGAAGGCTCTGCATAGCCGAGCGCCAGGATGCGCGCCGGTGTCTTCACATTGCAGGCCTCATCCTCGCCCGGAATGCCGCATACATCTTCCAGCGCGAGTCGCGCGGTCTCGGTCGGCTGCACCCAGACCTGGCTGGGCAGCATGAAGATGCGCACATGCCAGCCGATGGCGACGCTGGAGAGGACGGCCAGCGTGATCACCGCCCCCATTCGCAGCCGCGCCGATTCCACCAGCGCTAGGCCCGCCAGCGCAAAGCCGGCCGCCCAGAGCCAGAGCGGGAATTCCCGGTAGCCCGACCAGGCGCTGAGCACCTCTTCCTTGGAAACGGTCGTGAAGTCGCCCGCCGTCTCGGCCATGAGATAGCTGGTAACTCCCGGATAAGAGACCGCCAGCATCAGAACCGCGCCGAGCAGGAAGGTGGCCATGCCAAGCCCCCGTGCGAGCGGCATCTTCATCCCATCCATCATCTGCACGGCGGCATAACCGCAGAGCAGACCGAAGGCGGGATAGGCCGGCAGGATGTAATGGCTGAGCTTGGTGGGCAGCAACTCAAAGAAAATCCAGGTCGGCACGCCCCAGGCGAGCAGGAATTTGAGCCCGGCCGTGCCGTGGCCAAGCGCGCTGAGTGTTTCGCCCTTCAGCGCCCGGCGCGTCGCCACGACGGCCGGTATCAGCAGAAGGCTCGCCGGATAGAACCAGGCAGGGATGTGCAGGAGATGATAGCCCGGCCAGCCGCCATGACCTTCAGAGGCGCCGACGAACTTGTCCTTGAGATCCTTGCCGACCGCGCCCTGAACATAGAGGCCCCCCGTCGCCATCTGAATCCAGATCAGCCAGGGCAGCACGATCAACACGAAGAGCGCCGGGCCAGGCCACCAGATCAGAACGCGCCACCAGTCTCCGCCGCGGCCGGTCTTCCACCGGTCCCACAGCCAGACACCGACACCGGCATAGGCCACCACCATCGGCGTCACCGGGCCCTTGATCAGGAACCCCGCCCCCATGGCGAGCCAGAATAGCAGCGCCATGGCCTTCGACTGGGACTTCCCGACATAAAGCCGCACGAGCGCGCCGATCCCGAGCGTCGTCAGGAAGATCAGCATCCCGTCGGTCTTGGAGATGTGCGCTTCAGATGTCAGCAGCAGCGTCGCCCCGAAGAGGGCCGAGCCGAGGAAACTCGCCCGACGCCCGATCAGCGGAATACCCGCCCAGAAGCAGGCGAGCGTGCCAAAGGCCGCGCCCAGCCAGCTCGGGATACGGTAGGTCCAGATGGCGTTGGCTTCCGGGCCGGTGAAGATCGCCGTCGAGGCCGCCTGCAGCCAGTGGATGCCGGCGGGCTTCTTGTTGCGCAGCTCGTCCTGATACTGGATCAGGATGTAATTATCCTCCTCCAGCATCTCCTTGGAGGCCTGCGCAAAGCGGCTCTCATCCCGGTCGAGGGCGGGAATCAGGAACACCCCCGGCGCGGCGGCGCCAAAGGTGATGAGGAACAGAAGAACCCAGGCCTTCCAGCCGGTGGAGAGACGGTCGAGCAGTGTCATGATCCGCCTTTTAGCGTCCCTTGAGCCGTTCGTCTTCCAGAATTGGCGGCGCCTTCGGAGCGTCCTGTGACGCTAAATTCAACCAATGAAGTCAGACAATTAGGACACAGTTGGCAAGAAATGCTGTTCGTTTGGCCCCTGCCGTGACAGCTTGGTCTCGATTTTGACGTCCGCCAGGCTTATGTGCGCCCGTCATCCGAATTGCATGAATGGACTGGCCGTGGCCGACTCACTTGAATTCTCCGTCGTCGTGCCCGTTCACAATGAAGCCGGCAATGTCGAGCAACTCGCCACGGAGATTGCCCGGGCACTGGATGGCCGCGCTTTCGAGATGATCTTTGTCGATGATGCCTCCACCGACGACACCCGTACGCAGCTTGCCGCCCTTAAGGCGCGGTTTCCGATGCTTCGTGTGCTCAGCCACCGCAAGAATGCTGGCCAGAGCCGCGCCATCCGGTCGGGCATCCTCGCCGCGCGCGGGCCTGTTGTCGGCACGCTGGATGGCGACGGCCAGAATGATCCGGCCGACCTGCCAGATCTTTATCGCCAGCTGACACGCGCCGACGCGCCGCATGGCTTGAAAATGGTGATGGGCCGGCGCGGCAGCCGCAAGGACACTGCCTGGAAGCGCTTTGGCAGCCGCTTTGCCAACAATATCCGCCAGCCGATGCTTAAGGATGACTGCGACGATTCTGGTTGCGGCATCAAAGTGATGGACCGGGCGACCTTCCTGCTCCTCCCCTATTTCGACCATATGCACCGCTACATGCCCGCGCTGATGCGTTCGGAGGGCCATAGCGTTGAGTTCCGGGAAGTGAACCACCGCGAGCGCGGCACGGGCCGGTCGAACTACACTAATTTCGGCCGCCTCAAGGAGGCCCTGTCAGACCTGCGC